>NZ_FXBA01000003.1 GCF_900177705.1 Fibrobacter sp. UWB15 | reverse complement strand
TGGCGTCTGCTCACTTACGACGACCTCGTTGTCATTCTCAATGCTGATGGAAATGAAGATGGAATAAAAGGGGCTCGTGCTCAGGGTTTTGGCGGTTACAACACCACTGGGTATAGCCTTGTGGGTGCGGGCTTGAGACGTCCAACGGGAGAATTCAAAGATTGCCTTGGAAAAGAAACGTATTGGTATTACCCAGGCGAAATCCTTGTAGATGGTGAAATGTTTGTTTTGGGCTCCAATACGAGTTATAGAGACAATTCAATTTACGGCCCCTCGAATTTTAATTACACAAAACTTGAAGGACGTTCCGTCCGTTGTGTTAAGTCAAAATAAAATTTATAAGTAAGATTACAAAATGAACACGAAAAAAATAAAGAAATCTGTCAAGCAGTCCACCAAGAACAACTACCGTATTGAGGCTCTTGAACCTCGCCTGATGATGGCTGCTGTCGAATAATCATTCCACATCCCACACTACACACTTCACACTAGAATCGCGTTAGGGGGCGTCGCACCGCCACGCGGTGGCGAGACGCGTAAGCGGCTCGATGAGCCGACCCCGGATCAGGTCCGGGGTGACGAGAGGCGAGCAGCACCCGACCCGGCCCCTGGCCGACGCTGGGAGATCCCCGCCTTCGCGGGGATGACAAGTTGGGGCCGGGGAACGCCCATAAGAAAACAGATTTAGGTTATTGTCCTTATATTCCCGAATATATGAAATGGGGTGTTTGCTTTTTTGTGCAAAGAAAGGTATATTTTAGAAGAGGATTTCGATGGAACGCTTGAAGATTTATTTGGACAACTGTTGCTATAATCGTCCTTACGACGACCAGTCTCAACTAAAGGTCAGTTTAGAGGCTCAGGCTAAATTGGAAATCCAACAGCAGATTCGTAATGGGGTGTTCGATTTGGTCACGTCGTATATTCTCGTTGCCGAAAATGCGGCCAACCGATTTGAGTCGAAAAGGAACGATATCCAGGATTTTATAGATACTTACACGCATACGTATGTGAGTGAAAATGTTGATGGACAAGTAAAGTCTCTCGCAAAGGAAATTACGGCGACTGGCGTTAAGTTGATGGATGCGTGTCATGTGGCAAGTTCAATTATAGCAGAATGTGATTATTTTTTGACGACCGACAAGCGCTTACTTAAATATCAAACCGATAAAATCAAAATCCTTAATCCCATGACTTTCATTCTTGAAGTGGAGGAAAACCATGAGCCCTAGTTCTGTCGATGTCATTGAAAAAGGAATGCGTTGCCTAAGTGAAAACATGGGTGCAATGGAGACCGAACTCTTTATAGCAACCCTGTTGCGAGAGCGCTTTGATTATACAAAGTGGCGTTCTTCTTTGGTGGACAACGTCAAGACATTTGATGATTTGGACAAGTTTGTCCAGTCTTCCCGTGGCGTGATGAAATTTTCGGGAAATCCGAAAGTAGTCTTGTAAGAGATTTCTTTATTAATGCTGGTTTCGTTCTGTCCGTTGCGTCAAGGACTCTGACTAACCCGCTGACGGATTTTCAATTTCACATCCCACATCCCACACTTCACACTCCACACCCGCGTCTGCGTTAGGGGGCGTCGCACCGCCACGCGGTGGCGAGACTTGCCGTGGACCCTATCGCTCCGCTCCAGGGTGACAGAGCGGCAAGGCTCGATGAGCCGACCCCGGATCAGGTCCGGGGTGACGAGAGGCGAGCAGCACCCGCCCCGGCCCCTGGCCGGGGAACGCCCAATAGTGGGCTAAACTTGCTTTGCGGCTAAAGTCTCGTTCAGGCTGCCGCTGCGGAAGCCCTGCAGGTCCAGCGAGATGTAGGTAAATCCGATTTTCTTGAAGGCTGCGAGAATCTGGTCGCGTTTTTCTAGAACTTTGTTGAAATCTTCGGGCAACACCTCGATGCGTGCGAGGTTGCCGTGCAGGCGCACGCGGAACTGCTTGAAGCCCAGTTCAAAAAGCAGTTGCTCCGCATTTGATATCATGGAAAGCTTTTCCCGGGAAATGGGTTCTCCGTAAGGGATGCGGCTTGCGAGGCAGGCGAAGGAGGGCTTGTCCCACGTGGGTAAATCCAGTTGGTGCGAAAGTTCGCGGATGTCCGCTTTTGTGAGTCCGCATTCCAGGAGGGGACTCCTGATGCCGAGTTCCTGGAGGGCGCGCATTCCGGGGCGGTAATCGTGAATGTCGTCGGCATTGCTGCCTTCGCTGACGGTTGAAAATCCTGCGGCCTTTGCGCGTTCTGTAATTTTCGAAAACAGGTTCCGCTTGCAAAAGTAGCAACGTTCCCTGGAGTTTTCGGCAAAGCCTTCTACCTGCATTTCGTCAACTTCTATCAGCTGTTGCGGGATTCCGTGCAACTTGCAGAACTCTCGGGAAAATGCGATTTCGCGCTCGGGGACCATTCCCGCCTGGACTGTGTAGGCGACCATGTTGTCGCCCAGCGTGTCGTGGGCGACTTTTGCAAGGAACGTGGAATCAACGCCGGCAGAAAATGCGATGGCGACGCGGTTCATTTCGCGCAAGAGGTTTTTCAGTTTTTCAAACTTTTGGTTCAAGCTTTCCATATAAAGGAAAATACAAAATTGCGGCTTGACAATTCACTTTTAGTGCTGTTTCTTCTCGACCGCTTTCTGAATTTCGCAGATGGGAACGCCCGCCTTGTCGGCGCATGCTTTCAGGTCGTCAAATTCGGGTTTGATTTTTTCGATATCGCCCAAAATGGACTTCTTGATGCGAACCTTGCCGAATTCTGTTTCGACTTCGAAGGTATTGCGGGCCATGCAGGTGCGTTCTACGGGAAAACGGCGCACGCCGACGGTCGATGTATGCAAGAAAATGGCTTTCTCTACGGCAGCCAGGTGCTCGCTGTCGGTGAGGGCGCACAGGAGAGTGCCCATGCGGTTCTTCTTCATGTAGCAGGGGATAAAATGGACATCGCGGGCTCCCGCCTCGAAGATTTTATCCATGGCGTAGCCCAATTCTTCGGGAGTGGAATCATCGATGTTCGCTTCAATCTGGAAAACGTTGCAATCTGCGGGGGTGCAGCCTGTGGCACTGGATGTTGCGTCGCCGCCTTTGTCGTTTGCGCAGTCCTCGATGATTTGCGCCCGCAAGAAGTTTGCTCGCCCGAAATCACGCTTGCCGAGACCCACGCCCGATTTTAAAATTTTGTAGCCTGCGGGGAGGCTTTCGCTTGTCCGGAGGGCCGCCACGATGCCCGCTCCCGTTGGGGTGACCATTTCGCCCTTCGTTTCGGTGATGTGAAGCGCGATGCCCGCTGCTTCTGCAATGTGCGCTACCGCCGGAACGGGAATCGGCAACTGGCCATGTTGCGTTTCTACAAAACCAGAGCCTTCGTTGAGCCCTGTAACGATGCAGTTCTCTATACCAAGGTCATCTGCAAGGACGGCGACCGCCAAGATGTCGACGATGGAATCAACGGCACCCACTTCGTGGAAATGGACTTCTTCTACGGGCACGCCGTGAGCCTTCGCTTCGGCTTCGGCGATGATGCGGAAAATCTTTTTTGCGGTTTCAAGGGCGCGGGGAGTGACTGCCCCTGCATTTGCTGCGCGGTCCAGAATCTCGTAAACCTCGGACAAGTGCCGATGTTCGTGATGATGATGACCTTCATGACATTCTTTCGTCTTTCGTCTATCGTCTTTCGTCTCACAATGCTCTACATACCCTTCTTCATGAGAATGCACGTGGTCTGCGTCGTGGTCATGGACATGCACCGCAAAAGAAAGCCCCGCAATGCTGTAACTCTTTGAATTTTCCACATGGACGTGGACGCCATCCAGATTCAGACTCGCAATGGCTGCATCCATTTTTTCGCGTGACGCGCCAAGTCCAAGAAGTGCAGCAACCGTCATATCGCCGCTGATACCGCAAGATCCATCAAGATAGAGATATTTCATCATTTTACCTTCAACATTCTAAATGCGGCGATGGCCGCCCCGAAACCGTTATCGATATTTACCACCGTCACGCCCTCGGCGCAGGTATTGAGCATGGTGAGTAGTGCGCTGATCCCGCCGAAGGATGCCCCGTACCCGACCGATGTGGGCACGGCAATCACGGGCGCTTTCACGAGTCCGGCAATCACGCCGGGGAGCGCGCCTTCCATTCCGGCAACCGCGATAACCACCGAAGCCTTGCGGATATCCTCCACCTTCGAAAGTAGGCGGTGCAGCCCCGCAATCCCCACGTCGTACTGGCGCACGACCTTCACGCCGTTAAATTCCAGAGTCTTGGCGGCTTCTTCGGCGATAGGCAGGTCCGCCGTTCCTGCGCAACAAACAGCCACCGACCCGAGTTTTGCAACCGTTTGCGATGCCTTGCCGCCGGAACGCCCGCGCTTCCGACTAGCCGGAATTTCATCGGCCAGTGAAATCGTCCGGGACAGTTCGTCGTAGCAGATTTTCTCACCTGCATTTGCGATGAATTCCGCCTGCTCCTTGCTGCACTTTGTTCCGAGCACGCGGCAACCTTTGTCCCGGAACTTTCTAAGAATTTTCAGGAGCTGTTCCGACGTCTTGCCTGCGCAATACACGGCCTCGCTGGTGCCTGTGCGCGATTCGCGACTCACGTCCAGTTTGTCAAAACCGAGGTCTTCAAAGGAATCTTTTGAGACAAACTTTTTCATACTTCTAATATATCGCTTAGAGTTGACTCTAAGGCAAATAAATTTTTCTAAAAATCAATAAGGTTTCCAGTTGTCGGCGTCTTTTTCCGTACCGACCTGGAACTTGGAAGAAGGTGCCGCAAAATCGATTTCATCTGTTGTAGGGGAGTCGGTTTCTGCGAGGTCTTTCGCGGATTCGTTCGTCGCATCAGTCTGCGCGGGCTCTGATTCCGTCGCGGGTGCAGTCGAATCTCGTGGCGCGATGTTCGGGGCGTTTTCAGGGTGGACTTCTTTCAAGGCACGTCCCTTGTAACGCCTGGCCGCAAGGAGGCCCGCTTCGAAGAGCAGGTACGTCGGGACTCCGAGTAACAGTTGGCTAACAACATCGGGGGGAGTGAGGAGGGCCGCTAGCACAAGGATTGCCACCACCACGTAGGGGCGTTTGCTGCAGACGGTTTCGTAATTCACGATGCCCGCACGGATAAGCGCGTAGGTCACCAGCGGGAACTGGAACATACATCCGAACGCAAGGGAAAGCCAGAGCGCGAGTGTTACAAGGTTAGAAACGCCAAATACGGGTTGCAGGGTCGTGCTTGCAAAGCTCATGCCGAACTGCACAATCAGCGGGAAGCAGACGACAAGGCAGAAGGCGACGCCCGCGATAAAGAGCCCGCTGGTCATGGCCACGATGGAGCGGATGAATCGTTTCTCGTTGTCGTATAGGGCGGGGAGCACGAACTGCCACATGTTCCAGGCTATGTAGGGCGAAAACAGCACGCAGTCCAGCAGTGCAGAAATCTTGAGCTGCAGCAGGAACACTTCCATCGGGGAAAAGTAATGGAGCGTGACGCCGCCCTGCAGGGCAATTTGCTTACAGAACCAGTCCAGAACGTAGGGCGAAACAAGGAACAGGGGCACGACGCCGATGGCAAGGGCTATAATAGAACGCAAAAGCGCCCGTCGGAGCGCTTCCAAATGCGAAATCAGCGTAGCCTCTTGATCCTGTTTCGAGGACATCAGCCTTTCTTTTCTTCTGCCTCGGCGGCTTTTTCCACCGTCTTCTGCAGGTCTTCGGCTTCTTCCTTCAGGGCGTCTTTCGCCTTCTTGTACTCGTTCTGGGCCTTGCCCAGGGAACGTGCAAGTTCAGGAATGCGCTTTGCCCCGAACAAAAGGAGCACCACGACCACAATCAGAATTATTTCTGGAATTCCAAGGGACATATTTTACCTGCCTTTTCTTAGAAATATAACATAATCCGCGACGGTGACGAGAATTTATCTACGGCGCCGTCGCGAACTAGGCTACAGTTCGATAATCCTGTATTTGCGGTTACCCATCTTCAGCTTTTCCATGGCGGGGAGCTGGTGCAGGCCTTCGCGGGTCTCGATGCGTTCCTTGAGGTCGTGAAGTTCCTTGGGCGGTAGCTTGTAGACCATGTCAACGCTGGCCTGGTCCACCGCCACGATGTCTGTGGAGGCGAGAATGCCGATGTCGCGACACTTGGGTTCCGCTGCAGAAAGCCCTGCGCAGTCGCAGTCCACGGACATGCGGCGCAGTACGTTGATAAAGCAGATGTGACCCTTGAAAAAGTCGCAGGTTGCCTTTGCGGAATCGGCCATGGTTTCCATGAACAGGGCTCCGCTGGTTTTCCAGCCTGCCGTGCCGCCCGCTTCCATCTTGGTGGGGCCGCCCTTCACGTATTCGTGAATCATCTTCTTGCCCAGGCGTCCGCCCGCGCAACCGATGGCGATGTTCTTCATGGAGCCGCCGAAACCGCCCATGGCGTGACCCTTGAAGTGGGTCAGCACGATCATGGAATCGTAATTCTTGATGTGTGCGCCCATGGACATTTCCTTGAAGATGAGGCCGTCCTTTACGGGGAGCATCACTTCGCCGTCTTCGTCCATGATATCCACGTCGCAGAAGGTCCAGCCGTTCACCTTGAGGGTTTCGCGGTGCTGTTCGGTAGTGTAGCGGTCGCCTTCGTACCAGGTATTGGTCTCCACAATCTTGGAGTTGGGCACCTGTGCCTGGAATTCCTTGACCCATTCACGGGGCAGAATATTGGGGCCGTTCTTTTCGCCGGTGTGGAGCTTGATGGCGACACGTCCGGTAATGCCCTCGTTGATTTTCTTGTACAACTTGATGAGGCCTGCTGCACTCAGGTCCTTGGTGAAATAGACGTTGGAAACGTCCTTTCCGGGTTCCTTCTGTTCCATGGATTTCCCTTTTGCGAAAGCGGGTGTGAATACGGCGGAAGCGAGTGCTGCTGCGCCTGCGGTTTTTAAAAAGTCTCTTCTGTCCATAGTTTACCTTGAGCCTGTCATTCTGGAGAACCGAAGGTTCGATAGAATCCAGGCAGTTGCTTATTTAGTGGTTGGTGTGGACCTCGGCCTTGACGAGGGTTTGTGCCTTGTACTTGTGTGCGATAATCATCACCGCCCATACGGACGTGATAAATGCCGACATGGCAACGCCTACCGTTGACATCTCCCGGACCATCTCGGAAACACCTTCGGGGCTTGTGGCTGCGGTAAAGAAGGGATAACTCCACATGAGTTCTCCGTTCATGACATGGTCGATAATCAGGACGCCGGTTACGAGCCAGAGCATACGGGCAAGCAGGCGCAGGCTTTTATAGAAGGGCTGCGGAGCGCCAGAAACCGCGGCTTCAAGGTTCCTGGATTCACTTTTGGACTTGTCGGTCTGTTGCAACACGAGGGTTGCGATGGTGGTGACGACCGCTTCGGCCATGGGCACGACAAAACAGCACATAAAATCTCCTTTTGAAAATGTTCTATAGGAAATATAACACCTAGAGCTTACTCTAGGTGTTGAGTTCTTGTGAAAAAAGTTGAAAAATTTTATTTAGAGTTAACTCTAACTCTATCATTTGGGCGAAAATATTTATATTTTGTAAACATGACTTACTCTATAGGCGATGTCGTCAAGAAGACAGGGCTTTCTGCCTACACCCTGCGCTATTACGAAAAAGAGGGCCTGCTTCCCTTTGTCAAGAAGAATGCCTCGGGCGTGCGGGCCTACAGCGACGAAGACCTTCGCTGGCTTACCATGATCGAATGCCTCAAGGATTCGGGACTGCAAATCAAGGAAATCCGCCAGTACATCGAGTGGTTCAACGAGGGAGATTCTACGCTTTCCCAAAGGCTGTCCCTTTTTGAAAACCGCCGCAAGATTCTTGAAAAGGAAATGGCCCGCCTTACGGTGGTCATGAACAAGATTCGCTACAAGGAACTGCTGTACCGGGAAGCGGTTCGGGTGGGGAACCTGGAAATCGCCACCAACGAAAAGCGGTTCATGCAGCTGAAGAAAAAGTTGTTCGAATCCCCGGACGATTTTGACAAGTAGAATTTTAATAAAGAAACATTTTTCATAACAAAGGAATTTATCATGAAGGTCGTTTTATTCAATGGTAGCCGTCGCGAAAAGGGCTGCACTTATACGGCTCTGAACCTGGTGGCTGGCGAACTCAAGGCCGCAGGCATCGAGACTGAAATCTTCTTTGTGGGTGGTCGCGTGCTGAAGGGAGAAACCGACGCCGTGGTTCACGAAGCCAAGGAAATCTTAAAAACTGCCGACGCCGTCGTTTACGGCTCTCCGGTGTACTACGCATCCCCGAGTGGCGAAATGCTGATGTTCCTGGACAGGCTTTACGGCATTGCCGAAGCGGAACTGCTCTTTAAGCCCGCCGCAACAGTTGCTTCTGCCCGCCGTGCAGGGACGAGCGCTACTCTCGATGCACTGAACAAGTATCCGGCATTTGCGCAGCAACCCATGGTGGCTTCGCGCTACTGGAACATGGTTCACGGTTCTAGTCCCGAAGATGTGCTGAAGGACGAGGAAGGCGTGCAGATTATGAAGGAACTGGGCCGCAACATGGCGTGGATTCTGAAGAGCATCGAAGCGGGCAAGAAAGCGGGTGTTGAACAGCCCGTAGCCGAAAAGAAAATCTTCACGAACTTTATACGATAGAGGGAGGATTCGCTTGCGTTTTAGAAAGGATAAAAAACTCATGATTACGGCGATTATTTTATCGATCCTTTTTATTTTAGGAGCCGCTGGCGTGCTATTCCTGAACCAGGCAAAATTTGGGCGTATTCCGCAAGGCAAACGCCTTGAACGCATCAAACAGTCACCGCATTACGACGGAAAGCAGTTCATGAACGAGGTAGAAACCGTCACCATGACGGGCGACAGGAGCGTATTTGCCGTTTGGAAGGATTTCCTGTTCGGAGACAAGAGTCAGACCGTTCCCGACACCGCATTGAACGTCATCAAGACGGACCTGAAGTCGCTACCGCAGGACCGCGATTGGATTGTGTGGTTCGGACATTCCTCGTACCTGCTTAATTTATCCGGAAAGAAAGTGCTGGTGGACCCGGTTTTTTACCAGGGTTCGCCGGTGAGTTTCGTGAACAAGATGTTCAAGGGAACGGACGTCTACAAGCCCGCTGACATGCCGGATATTGACTACCTGGTGATTTCGCACGACCACTGGGACCACTTGGATTACCGGGTGGTGACGGAACTGGAACCTCGCGTAAAGCACGTGGTGACCGGCCTCGGCGTGGGCGAGCATTTTGAATACTGGAAGTATCCCGTTGAAAAACTTACGGAACTCGACTGGTGGGAATCTGTTGACTTGGGCGAAGGCTTTAACGTGACGGCGACTCCGGCAAGGCATTTTTCGGGCCGCGACCTTCACCAGAACAAGACCCTGTGGGCATCATTCGCCTTCAAGTCTCCTAAGCGCACCGTTTGGATTGGCGGCGATACGGGTTACGGCCCGCACTTCGAGAAAATCGGAAAGAAATTTACCGACATCGATTTGGCGATTCTTGAAAATGGGCAGTACGACAAGGATTGGTCGCTTATCCACACTATGCCGGAATACCTGGGCAAGGAAATGGTGGAACTAGGCGCGAACCGCTACATGACGGTTCACCATTCCAAGTTCTGCCTGAGCAAGCATTCGTACACGGAACCGCTGGAAAATGCGAAACGCGCCGCCCAGGAATCGGGCAAGCCTGTGCTCATGCCGCAAATGGGTGAGGTTGTGTACCTGGAGTAAACCGCATTACCTATGTTAGCGCGTCGATGGCGATATAGTATTTTTCTATATTTGGGCGCGGATGAAAAGACTTTTAGATTTTGATAGCGAGCATTTGTGGCATCCATATGCGGCGCTGAAAAATACTCCGGCCAGGTTCTTGGCAAAATCCGCTCATGGAACGACGATTGAAACAGCCGATGGTCTGAAATTAATTGATGCTGTATCGAGTTGGTGGTGCATGGCGCATGGGCATAACGCCCCTGAAATCGTAGAAGCGATTCAGAAACAAAGTGAAAAAATGTGCCACGTGATGTTCGGCGGTTTTACGCATGAACCCGCGATTGAGTTGGGCGAAAAGCTGGTGAACTTTTTGCCCGAAGGATTGAATAAAATTTTCTTTGCGGACTCGGGAAGCATTGCCGTGGAATGCAGCGCCAAGATGGCGGTGCAGTACCAGTATTCCCTCGGACATCCGGAGCGCTGCAAGTTGGTCGCCTTGAAGGGCGGCTACCACGGCGATACCGCAGGCGCGATGGCGCTTTCTGACCCTGACGGAATGCATACGCTTTTCCGCGGAATCATGCCGCATCATTATTTTGCGGAACGCCCGAACTGCCGCTTTGACGAGGCGTGGAATACGATGGATTTCGCTTCGATGGAGCGCGTTGTCGAAGAACATAAGGGTGAAATCGCTGCCGTGATTTGCGAACCCGTGTTTCAGGGCGGAAACGGCATGTGGCTTTACAATGCGGGTTACTTGAAGGCACTTCGCGAACTTTGCGACCGTTACGGTATCTTGTTGATTCTAGACGAAATTGCCGCTGGTTTTTACCGCACGGGGCCGCGCTTTGCGATGATGCATGTGGGGATAAAGCCCGACATTATGTGCATTGGCAAGGCGCTCACGGGCGGAAGCATTACGATGGCGGCCTGTGTTGCGTCCGAGAAGGTCGCCGAAACGATTACGAACAGCAAGATTCCTGCATTCATGCATGGTCCCACCTACATGGCGAACCCGCTCGCTTGTGCCGCAGGAATTGCTTCGCTTTCGCTGTTCGAAAGTCGCGATTACGAAGCTAGTGTCGCTCGAATTGAAAAACGCCTCCGCGCGAACCTGGAGCCGCTCCGTGCGCTTGAAAATGCGGCGGACGTGCGTGTTCTTGGCGCGATTGGTGTCTTGGAACTCAAGGCAAAACCTTCCGCAGACGACATTCTGCGCGTGATTCGCGAAACCGGCGTATGGCTCAGGCCTTTCTGCAATTACGTGTATACGATGCCTCCGTTCATTACGACTGATTCTGAAATCGACCGCATCTGCGAAGCCATCAAGATGATTGGCGAATGTGAACCCGCGCCTGTCGTAGAAGGCGAAGACGAATTTCACGAGTGATATGGATTATTACAGCTTGAAAATGCGTGCCTCGCAGCAAGTGGGCGAGGGCGAACAGAAACGTGAGCAGCACATATCCGGTGCCGAGCGCATCGTGAACCGGGATTCTGTTGAGGCGGTGTGTTCGGCGATGGTGCGCCGGGCCATGAACCATTCCAAGGGCGACCCGGATTTTATCAATGTGAAAATCGAAAAGGTTCGTGAAAGCGATATCCAGATTTTGAAGGCCTTGCCGGTGACGCGCGTGGATGTGGACACGTGGCAGGAAGGACTGGAGAAGGCGTTTGGACTGATTGCTCCGCTGATGGGTTCTGGCTGCGGGCTTCGCGAAAAATTGCAAGAGCTCTTGCGCGAAACGTTCCCAATGCGTGGGGCGATGCTCTACGATATTGCGACTGGCGAACGTCTGGAACCGGACCATGAGCGCGGCGTGCGCGCGACTTATATGGACGCGCTTCATTCGAGCGAAGTGGATGGCTGCAAGAATCATTTTAACGAAGCGATTGTGCTGACAACCAAGGTGGCAAATGCTCCCGGGATGGTGGCGGAATTTTGCGTGAGCGATGATCCGAATTACGTGACGGGCTATGTTGCAAGCAAAGAACTCGGTTATGTGCGCATCATGAAGATGAAGGAAATGGGCGACGAAAACGGAGGCCGCATTTTCCTGTTTGATTCGCGCAAGGCACGTGCCGAAGAATGTATCGAGTACTTGCAGAAGAAGAAAATTTTGGTGGATGTCGGGGCATGAGTCACATTCTTGACATTTTTACGAAAGACGCTTTGGATGCAGCTCGGGCGAATAATACCTACCGCACCATGCGTTTGATGGAAACGCCGGAATCGTCATGCGTGAAAATCCGCATGCCCAACGGCGCTTCGCAGGAACAGATTCTGCTGGCTTCCAATTCTTACCTGGACTTGGCGAACGTCGACGAACTCAAGCAGGCGATGGCCCAGGCAGTTTTGGAGTGGGGTACAGGGAGCGGGGGAGCCCGCCTTACTACGGGTAACAAGACTCCGCATCAGGAACTGGAAGAATTTATCGCAAAATTCAAGGGCGAAGAATCCGCTATCACCTTCAATACGGGCTACATGGCGAATGTCGGTACGATTTCGGCTTTGTGCGGCAAGAACGACTTTGTCTTTAGCGATGAATTGAACCACGCGAGCATTATTGACGGAATCAGGTTGTCGCGAGCCAAATGCCTTATTTACAAGCATAACGACATGGCAGATTTGGAACGGGTTATTAAAGAGGCCGCGGCGACACTAGATGTGCGGCCCTTCCGCGGGCTTATCGTGACGGATGCGGTTTTTAGCATGGATGGCGACCTTGCAAATTTGCCGGAACTCCTACGCATCGCGAAAGAAAATGATTGTCTCTTGATGATTGATGAAGCGCATGCCACGGGCGTGCTCGGCAAGACCGGGCGCGGACTTGCCGAACACTACGGCTGTGCTCACGCCGATGTTACTGTCGGGACTTTGAGCAAAGCCATCGCCGCCGAAGGCGGCTTCGTGGCGGGTAAGCAGCAGCTGATTGATTTTCTCCGAAACAAGGCCCGCAGTTTTATCTTTACGACGGCGATGGCTCCTGCCGTTGCCGCTGCCGCCTGCAATAACTTGCGCTACATCGATGCGCACCCTGAACGCGTGCAGAACTTGCGCAATAACGTGAAATTTTTCTGCGAAGCCTTGCAGCATGAAGGTGTAAAAGTTGAACAGTCTCCTTCGGCGATTGTCCCGATTGTCATTGGCGACGAGGCACGCGCGCTTGAAATATCCGCCGCGCTTCAAAATGCGGGAATACTCATCCCCGCGATTCGTTACCCGACAGTCGCCAAGGGGCAAGCCCGCTTGCGTGCAAGCCTGATGGCCACGCATACGCATGAACAACTTCAAACCGCCGCAACAGTAATTGCGCAAGCAGTAAAGGAGTGTGTATGAGTAAAGGTTATTTCGTTACAGCGACCGGAACCGATGTCGGCAAGACCTTCATTACCGCCCTTCTCGTTAAAAAATGGCGCGATTCCGGCATTGATGCGGGCTACTACAAGGCGGCCCTCAGCGGCGCAGAACTCCGCGACGGCAAATGGGTTGCAGGTGATGCCGATTACGTGAAACGCATCGCAAATCTTCCCGATACGCAAGAACAGCTCGTCAGCTATGTCTATAAAGAAGCCGTCTCTCCGCATCTCGCTGCCCGCAAAGAAGGCAACCCAGTAGAACTCGCGAAAGTCAAAGCCGATTTTGAAGCGGCCTGTGTTCGTCATGAATTCGTTTTCGCCGAAGGCAGCGGAGGAATCATTTGCCCCATCCGCTACGATGACCAGAAAGTATTCCTCGTCGATATCATGAAAACGTTAGGCCTTCCGCTGCTTATTGTTACGACAGCGGCTCTCGGCTCCATTAACGCCTGCGTGCTCACGGTGGAATACGCTCGCAGCTGTGGCCTCGATGTTCGCGGCCTCATCGTGAATCGCTACGGCTCTAGCGGTAACCTCGAAATGGAAGACGACAACATCCGCATGATGCAAGATTTGACGGGGCTTGAAATCCTTGCAAAAGTAAAAAACGGCGACACCGATCTAGGTGTGCAACCGTTTTAAAAACTAAAGAAACAAATCAGTCGGCGCTACGATGCGTCAATGTCGGCGGCAATATGCAAATCGAAGTCGGGGTAGGCTTCGCTGATTTCCTTGTGGAGTATGTCCAGCCCCTCTTGCGGCTTGATCTCGAAATTCATGACCACATCAAAACGCATGGTGCGGTCTTCAAGGTTCACGTAAAAGCCGTGGAGTTGCAATGCCCAAGGGTGCTCCTTTACCAACTTCAACACGTTGCTGCGAATTTTGGCAGCTTCGTCATTCTTGGTGTTGTGTGAATACACGCCTACGCCCGTGAGAATCACGCCGGTTTCTTTGAGTACGCTTGCCTGTACCCTGCGGGTCAGTACGTCGACTTCTTCGACGGTCATGGTGTCGGGGAGTTCCAAGTGCACGGAACCGAGAAACTTGTCTGGACCGTAATTGTTGAGAATGACGTCGTAAGCGCCGCGGACTTGCGGTTCTTCGGTGAGTAGCGCCTTGATTTTCTTGACCAGGTCGCCATCGGCGCGCTTGCCCAGAATGTCGTCCAGGGTTTCGATCAGCATGCCGATGCCCGACTTGATGATGAATCCTGAAATCACGAGGCCTACGTAGGCTTCAAGCGAAATGCCTGTGAGAATGAAGACGATGGCCGAAGCCAGCACCGAAAGGGAGAGAATGGCGTCGAACAGGGCGTCTGCACCCGATGCCACGAGTGCGCCTGAGTTTACGCGTTCGCCTTGGCGTTTCACGAATTTGCCGAGCACGAGTTTTACCACTACTGCCGAGGCGATAATCACCAACGAAGCCGTGGAGTAGTCCGCTGCTTCGGGGTGGATAATCTTCTTGACCGATTCCACCGCCGAGGTACCGCCGGCGTAAAGCACGATTGCCGCAACTACCATTGCGCTCAAGTATTCGATTCGACCGTAACCGAGCGGGTGTTTTTTGTCGGGCAACTTGTTCGAAAGTTTTGCGCCCACAATCGTAATGACCGAGGACAAAGCGTCAGAAAGGTTGTTCACCGCATCGAGCGTCACGGCGATGGAGTTGGTTGCAAAGCCGACGAACGCCTTGAATGCGGACAGCACGATGTTTGCCACAATGCCGATGATGCTTGTCCGGACAATGACCTTTTGACGGTTTTCCGATTCGTTCATAATTTTTAATCCTTTTTATCGCGGAAGGCCTTGGGTGACATTCCGGTCATTCGTTTGAAAAATTTACCAAAAAAACTGATGTCAGGAAAGTTCAGCTCGTCAGAAATTTCCTGAATGTCCTTTTCCGTGGATTGCAAAAGAACTTTTGCGTCCAGGGCGATATACTCGTCAATCCACTGTTTGGGAGTCTTGTCACTCATTTCGTTGATGACTGTAGAAAGATATTTGGATGTCACGAAAAGTTCGTCGGCGTAATACTTGACGCTGTGGTATTCGCGGTGTTCTTCTTCGACTTTTTGCAAGAAGGCATTGAATAAAGCTTTCTTGCGATTAGATCCCTGCGGCTCAATGCGTCTTTCCGTTAGAATATCTATGCATTCGAACGCGGTGGATATTACAAGATTTTTGATAATTTGGTAGTGGTAACGGTTGTCTTTGGTGACCTTTATTTTTTCTTGTATGTGCCTGAACGATTTTTTTATTTGTTCAAAATCTTCACCATCCCTTTTCTGGAATGGTGATTGCTTTGCATGTTGAAAAAGTTGTAAGCTATCTTTGACTTGAGACATTAAGTCGTTCATCATGTCCATTGAACACGCTATACATAATGGTTTAATATCATCGCTTATACTAATAACATGAATGATTTGCCCAGGAAACGCGACAAAAATACAGCCTTTTTCCAAATCGTATGTTGTTGTGTTCACTTCAATTGTGCTGTGGCCTTTTTCGATTAAAAATAATACAAGGCCCTGTAGATAAAAATAGCCGGATGTGTCTAACCCTTCAATGTTTTCAAAAAGGACAATTTTCCCGGGAACAGTGTTCGACTGCTTCAAAAAATCTAATAGGGAAAGGTCTGCTTTCTTTATGTTGGTTACATTTGTAGGCTTTCTTTTCATAAAATCGAATAACGAATGTTCAAAATTGCTTCTAGTAAAAATTACCTCTTTTTTGCCTAAATAGGCGTAAAAATACGCAAATAATGGTAAAAATTTCTGTTTTTGGCGAAATTTTAACCTTAAAAATGATTCGCCTAAATCATATTTTTGAAAGTATGAATACGAAATTGTATATACTTCCTTTTTTGATTTTGTCTCTTGTTGCTTGCGAAAGTGACTTCAATTCTCGCAACGACAAGAAAGTCGCACAGAAAAAAATGCCAATAGTTAAAGTCGAAACTATTGTTGCTAAGAATTCAAATGTCGGCAGCTCTTTGCATTATGCGGGTTCTGTCGCCGAAGTCGCGACAACGATGGTGAGCTTTTCTTCGCCGGGGACGGTAAAGTCGGTGCATGTGACCGAAGGCAAAAAGGTGAACAAGGGTGTGCTCGTGGCAACCTTGGATGATACGTCTGCAAAGAGCGCTTTGGAAATCGCTTCTGCTTTGAAAAATCAGGCGGAAGATGCACGCGCCCGTATGGAAAAGTTGCACGAGAACAAGACCATCTCTGAAATCCAGTGGATGGATGTCGAAAGTAAGTATAGGCAGGCGATTGCTGCGGAGAAACTTGCGCAAAAGGCGCTGGATGATTGCAAACTTTATGCCCCTGCAACGGGAATTGTTGCGGGCAAATCTCTCGAAGTCGGGCAAAATGTGGTGCCGAGCGCTCCTGTGTTTCGCATCGTGAATGTCGCGACGGTTAAGGCGGTTGTTGCCGTTCCTGAAAAAGATGTGGCTTCGCTTAATGTGGGCGATAAGGTTGAAGTTTGCGTCGGTGCGCTTGGCGATAAAGCTTTTGAAGGGAAGATTACAAATAAGGGGATTTCTGCAAACCCGCTTTCGCGTTCTTACCAAATCGAAGCTGAGCTGAAAAATAAGAGCGGCGAACTTTTGCCGGGAATGCTTTTGGAAATGTCCATTGATAGCAAAAATTCTGTGGCGGGTGTTGAACTCCCTGCTTCTGCTGTGCTTTTGGATGAATACAATCGTTCTTTTGTTTGGATCGTCCGTGGTGGAAAAACGATGAGAAAAAATGTTGAAACCTCTCTAGGAAATGGTTCACAGCTTTTGGTGCAGGGGATTGACGATGGTGATTCCGTTGTGGTAAAGGGTATGTCTAAGGTAGGCGAGGGTGACCGCGTCCAGACGGTTAATCAGACTGTTGTTCAATAGGGGGATTCTATGAAAAAGAAACGTTCCTTTGTTGAAACCGCCATGCGCTATCGCGGCATTGTGTTTATGCTTTGCTGCATTTTGGTGCTGTTTGGCGTTTATGGCCTTTCTGCCAACCGAAAAAATGAGTTCCCTGAATTTACGGTGCGTCAGGGCGTCGTGATTGCTGTTTATCCAGGTGCCACTGTAAAAGAAGTGGAAGACCGCGTGACGAAACCGCTTGAAGACTACATCTTCACTTATGACGATGTCAAAAAGAGCAAAACGACTTCTATGACTCGCGATGGCATGGTGATTGTTCAGGTGGCACTTGAAGATTACGTGTATGACAAAGATGGGTTTTGGAGTCGCTTTAAGCATGGTGTTTCGCAGTTCAAGTCGAGTTTGCCTGCTGGAGTCCTTGCGATAATCGTGATGGATGATTTTGGCGATGCTTCGTCGATGCTCTTGGCGATAGAAAGCAAGAATAAGACTTACCGTGAGTTGGGCGAATATCTGGATGGACTTGCGGATAACTTAAGGCCACTTGAAAGTGTCGGTCGCATTACGCGTTTTGGCGAACAGAAAGACCAAATTTCAATTTATCTGGACAACGATAAACTTTCCCAGTATGGGCTGGGCTACAAGTCGGTGGCGGCATTCCTTTCGGGGCAAGGCCTTGTGAATATTGCGGGAACTTTGAGGGATGGCGAATACAATCACCCGATTTATGTGGAAAGTGGCGTGAATACCTTAGAAAGTGTCCGCGAAACAATTGTGTTTAGCGCACCTGATGGAAGTGTGGTGCGGCTGAAAGATGTTGCCCGTGTGGAACGCGAATATCCTAATCGTACGGCCTACATTGAAGTGAATGGCAACAAGTGCGTGATGCTTAGCATCGAAATGAAAAAAGGCCACGACATCGTGAAAATGGGCAAGGAAATAAAACAGGTGCTTTCGGAATTTGAAAGTAGCTTGCCTGAAGAAGTCAAGATGTTCCGCATTACGGACCAGACGGAAGTTGTCGGCAAAAGTATTGATGACTTTTTGAGAGAAATCTTGGTTGCCGTATTGGCTGTTATTATTGTGGTCGTTCTGTTGCAACCTTTCAAGGTGGCTTTGATTGCGGCTTTGACTATTCCCATATCTGTTTTCATTTCGCTTGGACTTTTCTTTGGCCTTGGCTACGAAATCAATAGCGTAACGCTTGCGGCTTTGATGGTGTCGTTGGGGATGATTGTTGATAATTCCATTGTAATATTGGATGACTATCAGGAACGAATTTATGGATCTTGTACACGCTGGAGAGCGGCAGAACATAGTGCCGTGCATTTCTTGAAATCAATTTTTTCGGCCACGCTTGCCATAAGCATTACCTTCTTCCCGTTTTTGGTGACGATGGATGGAATGTTTAGCGATTTTGTGACAACATTCCCTTGGTCGGTAACTATTGTCCTTACGGTTTCTTTGCTCGTGGCGATATTTATTGTTCCTTATTTGCAATTTGCTTTCTTAAAGCCGAAAACGAAAAAGAAGAGTAAGTTCTCTTTTGAGAATATTTCAAACTATATCTATGAACGTGTTTTAAAAACTTGTTTTAGGTTCCCCAAATTGACCATTCTCGTGGCTGTCGTTTGTGTTGCCTTAGGTACGGTGATGATTCTTTCTCGCCCCATAAAGCTCATGCCGATTGCTGAACGCAACCAATTCTCTGTAGAATTTTATTTGCCGAACGGAACGTCGATTCACCAGACTTCTGCCGTGGCGGATAGCATGAAGCGTATCTTGGAAAAGGATCCGAGAGTCACCTATATTACGACATTCAAGGGATTGTCTTCACCGCGTTTCCACATGACTTATGCACCGCAATTTGCGGGTGAAAATTTTGCGCAGTTTATCGTAAATACAGAAAGCGCTCGTGCAACAGAAGAGATTATCAAGGAGTATTCGGAAAAGTATGTGGACCATTTTGCAAATGTATTTATTCGCTTTAAACAACTCAGCTTTAGCGATGCCGCATCGCCTATAGAAATTAGAATTTCTGATGGAACGGATGAAAGTCGTAAAGTTGCATGTGATAAAGTGAAAAATTATTTGCGGAGTCTCCCGGGAGTTTATCTTGTTCGCAGTTCTTATGGAGAACCCTTGAGCGGGATTAAGGTTTCGCTTGATGAGAATGCTTCGAAGCTTGGGGTGAATCAGTTCTCTCTCGAAGCGATGCTTGCTTCTCGCTACAATGCCGGATTCCCGATAGCCACTCTATGGGAAGGCAATAAAAATGTGCCGGTAGTGCTTAAAGGAACGCATGCCGATTCTGCTAGTTTCTCGGATCTTGAAAATGAAAAAATTGCAACTTATGGTGGGCTTTCCAATGCACCGCTCCGCCAGATTGCAAAGTTCTCGCCTGTGTTTAACGAGGGCGCTCGCGATAGAAGGAATGGTCTCCCGACGGTGACTATTTCTGCCGAAGTCTCGTCTGGCGTCAGTGCGAATGACCTTGCTCTAAAGCATTTTGATTCGCTGAAAAAGTTGACCGCTGACGATGGCGTTAAATTGGAGCTTGGTGGCGAAGCTGCCTCTGTTGTCGAAACGCTTCCCGGACTCCTTAAAGGTCTCGTCGTTGCGGTTGCCATGATGTTCCTTATTATGGTATGGCACTTCCGAAAAATTCGTATAGCGTTCATGCTGTTTTCGTTGCTTTCGCTTTCTATTTTCGGGACGGGCGTTGCCATGTGGATTACAGGTATGGATTTCACGATTACGGGTGTTCTTGGTATGGTAAGTTTGTTTGGAATTATGGTGCGTAATGGAATTATCATGATTGATTATGCCGAAGAGTTAAAGCGCGATGAACATTTGGATTCTAAAAATGCCATCTACAATTCGGCACTCAGGCGTATGCGCCCGATATTCCTAACTTCGGCAGCGGCTTCTGCGGGTGTTTTGCCTATGATGCTGAGTGGGGATGGTCTTTGGGTTCCTATGGCAAACATTATTTTCTGGGGAACGCTTGTTACCATGTGCTTGATTTTGACGGTGCTGCCCGTTGCTTATTGGGGCGTAAGTTGTATGAAATTCAGACGCAGGAAGGTTGTGAGTCGGTAGTGAATGGTTGAAAGAGAACATTCTTTTTGCGTCATTCTGAGGACCGAAGGGACGAAGAATCCAGGGAGTTTATAAAATGAATAAATTGAATAACATAATGGTTGCTCTTGTTTTTGGCTTGTCTGCCTCGTTTGCGGCGGATGTGTATACGCTTGATGATTGTTTGCGTATTGCTCGCGAAAATAATGCGACTTTGAAGAGTGCAAAAGTGAATCGCCAAATGGCGGAAGAAACTGAAGGAAGCGCCTTCCCGGCGTATTTCCCGAAAGTGTTTGCCGGTGGTTTTGCCTTTATCTCGAACGATTTCTTGGTAAAGCAAAAAATGGACCTGTCCAAAGAAATGGAAGGCTTGGGTCAACAAGTTGCACCAGCCATGACGCAGGCGGGATTAGACCCTTCTATATTGGCTGGGCTTCCGACGACATTTAATATGGGAATGGTCGATAAAGGAATTGTCGGACATTTGACTTTGATTCAGCCGATTTTTGTGGGCGGGCAAATTTACAATGGCAACCAGCTCGCCAAAATTGGGACTCGTGCGGCTAAGCTCCAAGAAACTCTTGCCGAAACGGAAATTCGCAAGAATACGGAGACCTACTATTGGCTCATCGTTTCGCTCAGGGAAAAGATGAAGACTCTCGCTGAAGCTGAAAAACAGATAGAAGCGATTTATGGCGACGTGAAAACGGCTGTAGAAGCGGGTGTTGCCGTGAAAAATGATTTGCTCCGTGTGGAACTCGAAAAGAAAAAACTGCAAAGCAATCGTCTGAAGCTTGAAAATGGAATTTCGGTTGCGAAGCTGATGCTCGCACGGCAAATGAACCGCGACAATGCTGACTTTGACTTGGCGGAAACGGATCTCGAAAAGATTGAACCGCCGGAATCTTATGCAATCTCTGCTGATGATGCTGTTGAACGCCGCGCTGAAAGTAAACTGCTTGCCATCAGCCGCGAAGCCGCCGAAAAGGAACGCTCGATGGAGCGCGGCAAGGTTCTCCCGACGGTTGCTGTGGGCGCAAGCCTTTTGTATCAGAACTTACTCGATGATGACGCCGTGAACGGTGTGTTGTTTGCTTCGCTTACCGTACCGATTTCGGACTGGTGGGGCAATAGCTATTCTACCGCAAAATTTGACTTGAAGGCGCAAAAGGCGGCCATCGACGAAGCTGAAAACAAGAACCTGATAAAGGTGGATATTGACGCCAAGTGGAATACGCTGAATGAGTCGTTTCGGCAGATTGAAATTAGCCGCGATGCCGTCGTCCAGGCCGAAGAGAACCTGCGTATGCAGCGCGAATACTACAACGCGGGTACGGCAACGCTCAGCAATATGCTTGAAGCGGAAACATTGCGCCAACAGGCTAGCGATTCCTATACCGAAGCTGTTACCGGCTATTACACTGCAGTTTGTGCCTACCTAGTGGCTACAGGACGGTAAATAGCGCTATAGATAGATGTTTACTCTACTTTCTTCAACACCTTGCACGGATTCCCGACGGCAACGACGCCGGCGGGGATATCGCGGGTCACGACGCTGCCCGCCCCGATGACGCTCCCTTCGCCGATGGTAACGCCCGCGCAGATGGTGACGTTCCCTGCAATCCAGCAGTTGTCCCCGATGGTGATGGGCTTCGCGTATTCGTTGTTCGCAAGCGTCCCGTCGGGTTTCTTGAACATGTTGCGTTCCTGCCAGCGGAGCGGATGCAGTGGAGTGTAGATGGCGACATTCGGGCCGAAAAAGACGTTCTTGCCGATGGTGACGGCTGCGCAGTCCAGAACGGTGAAGTTGAAGTTCGCGAAGGAGTTCTCGCCGATTTGTGTATTCACGCCGTAGTCGAAGAAAATCGGGCCCTGCAGGTACACGCCCGGCTCACGCTTTACGAACAGTTTGTCCAAGATGCTTTTGCGCTCGTCATCCGTCTCGTCGAGGTTGTTGTACTGGCGGCACAGGGAATGCGCTGTCTGACGCAACTTCACGAGTTCTGCATCGGAGGGATCGTAAAGCTCGCTGGCGAGCATCTTTTCTTTTTCGGTCATACTTTAACTCTTAGCGGATAAAGTTCGTGAACACCTTCTTTTCGGCGACAGGCTGCGGGACGCCCGCCTGCTTGCCGGCTTCGATGCTCTTGAGGAGCCATGCCATGTTGCGGCCGAGTTCGCGCATAATCTGCACGCCTTCTTCGTCCTTGAGTACATCTTCGGGACTGGAACCGTGGACCATGTTCCAGTAGCGCGAGGCCACGAGGGGCTGCTGTGCGAATGCGGGGTACTTGTTCAGCGCATCGAGAGTGGCACTGGTGCCTGCGCGGCGTGCCGATGCAACTGTGGCGGCGGGCTTAAAGAGCAGTTCCGCTTCGGCGAGGCCGTAGAGCCTGTCGAGGAACATCAGCATTTCGCCGCTGGGGGAGGCGTAGTAGACCGGCGAACCGTAGACCACCGCGTCGGCGGACTTCAAGATTTCCTTGGCTTCGTGGACGACGGCGTCCGTTTCGCCCTTGAGCACGCGGCCCCCGACAAAGAAGATTTCGGTTTCGATGCCCGCGGCGTTGAGTTCGCCCGCGACAATGTTCAGTGCGGTGTAGGTGCAGCCCTTTTCGCGACGGCTGCCGTTAAACAAGACGACTTTCATGATAAACTCCGGTGAGCTTGATTTTTATACCTGTTGAAAGATACAACATTCTATTGTCATTTTATCAAAGCTAATTCAATTTTAGCCGTAAATAAAGTGAATTTTTCAACATATTTTATAGTAAGTAAAGTTCAATTGGGAGGTTTTATGACGGTTTCAATAAAGGGATTTTCTCTTTTTGCGGGGTCCATCGCATTTTGGGGCACTCTTGCCAGTGCTGCAACGATAAACGTTGACATGGACAAAGAATACCAGCGCATCAGTGGCTTTGGAGCCGCTTCGGCATGGGCTGGCTCCATCACCGACAAGAACGCCGCCTTCCTTTGGGACTCTACCAGTGGCGCAGGGCTTACGCTGCACCGCATCCGCATCGCTCCGGACGGCACCACCTCCGAAACAAGTATCGCAAAAAAGGCAAGTGAATACGGCGTCAAAGTCTGGGCAGCCCCGTGGACTTCCAGATACACTGTAAATTACGACGGTGACAAAAAGCACCTGGATTTCAATCACGCTCAGGACTGGGCCAACACCATCTTGAAGTTTACGCAAGACATGCGGAAGGCTGGCGTTAATCTATATGCAATTTCGTCGCAAAACGAGCCCGACGGCACCGGTGACAACCACTACGAACCCGATGAATTGGCACGTTGGGTCGGCGACTACCTTGGCCCCACCCTCGATACCACGGGCATCAAAATCATTGGCACCGAAGCTATCAACTGGTACGGATTTCCCAATTACAAAAAAGCCTTCTTCAATAATTCCGCCGCCTTGAAATACACGGACATTTTTGGGACGCACGAATACGGCGGAGACCCGGCCGCTTACCCCGAAATTCACGAAGCCGGCAAGGAATTCTGGGAAACCGAAGTCTATGATCTTGGAAGTAACAAGGAAGACGTGGGCATGGGAAGTGCTCTCCGCGTTGCAGGTGTAATCCATGACGCCCTGACTATTGCGAACATGAACGCCTGGCATTTCTGGTGGATTTATTCCTGCAGCGAAGCCAGCTGCGGCAACGGAGCGCTTTGGCCGCAAGGACAAGGCAACCCCGACAACGTGGAGCCCACCAAGCGACTCTGGATTATGGGGAACTTCAGCCGTTTCGCTCGCCCCGGCTCCTGGAGAATCGACGCCACCAAGAATCCGGAAGCAAACGTAAAGGTCACCGCCTACCGCGACTCCCTCAAGACGAAAATTGCAGTCGTCATTCTCAATTCCAAGAATGAGAAATTCAAGGCGGACTTTGACTTCGGAAACACGAAAATTGGAAGTTTCAAGCCCTACGTTACCGACGACAACAATAACCTCAAGGAAGGTGACGAAGTTCAGGTTGACGATACAAAGTGCAGTTACAGCGTTCCGGCCCGCAGTGCAACGACAGTCGAATTCATTCTGTGGCAGGAACCAAAGGTGGAACCGCCCGCAGATTCTACAGAGGCTATCGCCTTCGGATTTTCTGCCCCCAAAAGCCTCCAAATCATATATAAGGTGTTTAGCCCGCTTGGAGCATTTGTCGGCGAATTCCAAGCCGGACATATCGGCGATCTCCGCAACGCCATGACAAGCGCAGGCCTAAGCCGCGGTGTGTATATGGTCAAATGCGGCAATGCCAAAACGCAATACATGGTTTTGAAATAGTTCGACTGTGCTGTTGTTAAATTCTTTATGTCAAAAACCGGTCCAAACAGACCGGTTTGCTCTATGCACATTCAATTTTTTTTTTTGACGATAAAAAGGCCGACTAGTAAGACTCAAAGAAGGCCGTGCTCCTTGAGAATTTTTTCATACTTTTCAGCACGGGATTCCGCTTCGTTGGCGCGGAATTCTGCTTTGTCGGCACGAGATTTCGCTTCGTCGGCACGGCGTTCTGCCGCATTGGCGCGCTCGCGTTCTACGTATACCGCATCATCTATTTCTTGTTGCCAAGTCATATAGCGCTTCCTTGTTTCGTTGTCCGACAGGTACCATTGTCGCTGGCGTTCAATGTCCTTTGTCTCTTGAGAGTTCGCCTTGTTGGTTGCGAAATACTCAAGATACTCCTTGACCGACTTTTCGGCGACATCCTTGTACTTATTGAATATATAAAAATTTTTGAAGCACAGGTCACCCAATTCATGTTCAGAATGACCTTTTTCTAGATTCATGAACTTATAAACCGCTCGCCCTTGCTTGAAAATGTCGTCTGGGCAAATGAATATGACGTACTGTTCCTTGAGGTTGCGATATGATTCGCCTTTGTTCAGGGCTTCGGAGTCACAGAGTGCCTGATAGTAACGGGCTCGTTTCGGCAGTTCGTGGGTGTCTTCTATCTGCATTTCGATGTCGAATGTGCGGAGAATTTCGCCCTTGGGTCCTTGTTCCTTTACAAATACGTCGTAACGGACGCCTTTGTTAAAGGGGCTGTTTTCGGTACTTTTCTCTGGCTCTGGTTCCTGCAAATCAAAAATTTTTATACCAAGAAGAGCCTCCAGGAAGGGCTTTGCAATATGCTTGTGGCTGAACACCAACGCGAACATGAAGCGGTTTGTGATGGTCAACTGTTCAAACGGAATATGGTTTGCTTCCATTTTACTCCTTTGGCCGGGCGATTTAATCCGAGCCGTTTTGGGTTAAATAAAAAAAGAGCCGTTCCTATGTCGATAAATAAATAACGATATAGAAAACGGCTCTTTTGTGAGATTGCCGACTTTACGTCGGCTTATTCACAATATAGCAAGTTAATTTGAAAAGGCTTGTCGGAATTGAAGTCTTGAAATCACAAAATGTGATTTCAAGTTGGGCTTGGGAATGATTTTCGTGGGAAAAATGAGTACTAGCCAAGTTAGACCAAAAAATGTTATATTGCCATTTAGCAATATGATGTACCCCTTCATGACATTAGATGATAATACTGAAATTGTCCATTCCGAAATGGGCAAGGATGGCCGTGTCAAGGTGTACATTGAAAAGCCCGATGCAAAAGATGGTTTTCATCGGGCAACATGCTATTTACCCACTTATACTTGGGAAGATATATTCGGTTTTTCAGATGAGGAAATCGATCGCTATAAGAAGGTGATTGAATCTACGGCTCATTTGATAATGGAATTCTCTCAGAAAGGTGGGTTTAGTAATGCCGCTCAGAAAGTTGAAAACGGCATGGATGCTCTATGGTTTCTGGTAAGTGGAACAATGAAAAGAATGAAGAAATACTAAAAGAGCATCTGCGAACGCCTTACAAGGGAAAGGTTCCCTGATTCGTGGGTTGCTGAATCACAAATTTCAGGAAATTGGCGTTCCCGCACATATATGTGCGGTTGGCTGAGAAAGCCTTGCTCCGCGAGTCTTGTCGCCAAGGGGCATTAGCCTTAACGTATAAAATATTTTTAAGTTCAAAAATGTATATTGAGAATAATCAAAGTGAGAATGGCTATGCCGCAAACTGATATCAATAAAGCATTTAATTTTGTTTTAGATGAGTATAAAAGAAATACTCCAGACAGCGAGTTGATTGATGATGTTAAAAATGTTGCTGCAAAACTGGACAAGAAATCGGTGACAATAGCGGAATATGAACAGAATGGAAAATTTCACCCTTGCACATTGCAACGCCGTTTTGGTTCTTGGTTTAAGGTTCTAGAAATTTGTGGCTTAGAGCCCAGTAGAAGTAAACTAAATATTTCTGAGGAAGAACTGTTTTCTAATTTAGAGAGAATTTGGATTAGTTTAGGAAGACAACCGAGATATAATGAAATCAAAAAGCCTTTTTCAAAATATTCTGCGGGAACATATGAAAATAAATTTGGCAGTTTTCATAAAGCTTTAGAGTCGTTTGTTGCTTATATGTCAAATGGGGCTGAAAGTGAACAAAATGATTCAAGAGCGGATAAGCCTCTTGTTGAAAATAAAATAGCTTCAACGATTACTCACAAAACAAAAAGAGAAATATCCGACAGACTTCGCTTCCAAATTTTAATGAGAGATGGCTTTACATGTAAAACTTGTGGACGCAGCCCAATTAATGAAAAAGGCGTAAAATTACATGTTGACCATATTGTTCCATGGTCCAAAGGCGGAGAAACAATTCCCGATAATTTGGAAACAAAATGTGAACAATGTAATCTTGGCAAAGGAAATGCTTTTATTGACAAGAAGTAGAAAAGGAATTCCGTATGGAATTCCTTTTCTAGTAGGAGATTCCGGCTCGGAGGCCGGAATGACATTTGTGAGCGGGTGTAAGCCGGGCGTTGCGGGCTGGCGATTGAAGCCCGCTAGAAGGGGTAGCGGAAGACCCGGCTGGGGAGGGTATAAAAAGGAGAAGCCCGCTTGGAGGCGGGCTTGACACTTTGGGCGGGGCCGGGGCTGAAGCGAGGGGAAGGCTTTCCCCTCTTCCAACCACCTTACTTCTTCACGTGCCTATGGTACTCTTGGAGGCTGCACACTTCGAATCTTCCGAAGTCGTGCTTGTCCATGAGGCCTTCCACGGTAGAGGTGAGGGCGGCGATGGTCGTGGTGATAGGAATGCCGGACACGACGGCCTTGGAGCGCATCTGGATTTCGTCCACCATGGCTTCGGCGCCGTTTTCGGTGGTGTTCACGATCCACTGCACTTCCTTGTCGTGAATGAGGTCCAACAGGTTCGGGCGGCCACGGGAGATGCGGAACACGGCGCGGGTCTTGATGCCTTCGTTGTAAAGCATCGTCGAGGTGCCGCGGGTGGCGTAAATCTGGTAGCCCATGTCTACGAGGCGCTTGATGAGCGGAACGGCCTTCTGCTTGTCTTCGTCCTTGAGCGAGACGAAAATGTTGCCTTCGCTCGGCACCTTGTTGCCTGCAGCGAGCTGGCTCTTGAGGTAGGCAAGGCCGCGGTCGCGATCGAGGCTCATGACTTCGCCGGTGGACTTCATTTCCGGAGAAAGCGTGATATCCACGCCCGGGAACTTGACGAACGGGAACACGGCTTCCTTGACGCTCACGTAAGGCACGCGGACTTCTTCGGTAAAGCCGATTTGTTCGAGGGATTCGCCGAGCATGCAGCGGCTGGCGTAGCTTGCAAGCGGAACGCCGATGGACTTGGACACGAACGGAACGGTGCGGGATGCGCGCGGGTTCACTTCGATCATGTAGAGTTCGCCGTCCTTCACAGCGAGCTGCATGTTCATGAGGCCGACCACGTGGAGTTCCCTTGCAAAGTCCTTCGCATATTGGCGAACCTTGTCCTGGATTTCCTTGGAAAGCGTCATAGGCGGGATGACGCTTGCGGAGTCGCCGGAGTGAATGCCTGCGGGTTCCACGTGTTCCATGATGGCGCCCACCACGGTGTGCTTGCCGTCGCTGATGCAGTCCACGTCGAGTTCGGTGGCGTCTTCCAAGAAGCGGTCGATGAGAATCGGCTTGCCTTCGCCAATGGCGGCAGCTTCTTCTACGAACTTGCGGAGGTATTTTTCCTTATAGACAATCACCATGCCGCGGCCGCCGAGAACGAAACTCGGGCGCACAAGCACGGGGTAGCCAATGCGGTCGACAATGGCCAAGGCTTCTTCCACGTTGTGGGCGATGCCGGATGCGGCCTGCTTGATACCGACCTTGTCGACCAGCTGCTTGAAGAAGTCGCGGTCTTCGGCGAGGTCAATGTCTTCGGGACTTGTACCTACGACGTTTGCGCCGGCCTTCTTGAGACGCATGGCGAGGTTCAGCGGAGTCTGGCCACCGAATTGCACAATCACGCCCGCGCAGTTTTCGCGTTCGTAAATGCCCATCACGTCTTCGAGCGTGAGCGGTTCAAAGTAAAGCTTGTCGGAGGTATCGTAGTCGGTGGAAACCGTTTCGGGGTTCGAGTTCACCATGATGACTTCGTAGCCTTCGCGACGCAGCGTAAAGGCGGCGTGGCAGCAGCAGTAGTCAAATTCGATACCCTGGCCGATTCGGTTCGGACCGCCGCCGAGCACCATGATGCGCTTCTTGCCGCGGTTGCCGATAATCGTGCGGACCGGTTCGGAATTTTCGGCCCAGCAACTGTAATAATACGGCGTAATGGCTTCGAATTCGCCGGCGCAAGTGTCTACGGAGTAGTAGCTCGGCTTGAGGCCAATCTGCTTACGCACTTCCATGACGTCTTCGGGGCGCTTGTGGAACATGTAGGCAATCTGGATATCGCTAAAGCCGAATTCCTTGGCCTGGCGGAACAGCGGAATGTTCTTAGCGAGGCCGGCGAGAGACTTGGCGGCCTTGATTTCGTCTTCAAAGTAGGCGAGTTCTTCCAAGTGACGCAAGAAGTAGCGGTCAATCTTGGTGAGTTCGTAAAGCTTTTCAATGCTCCAGCCGCGACGGAATGCTTCGTACAGCACGAAGATGCGTTCGGCGCTCGGACGGGCGACTTCCTTGGTGAGCGTTTCGTCGTCGTATTCCTTGAACTTTTCGCACTTGGCGCAGCAACCGAATCCACCGTAACCTGTTTCGAGCGAGCGGAGTGCCTTCTGCATGGCCTGCTTGAAGTTGGTGCCGATGGCCATGGCTTCGCCCACAGATTTCATCTGGGTGCCGAGCGTGGAATCGGCCTTCGGGAACTTTTCGAAGGTGAAGCGCGGAACCTTCACCACCACGTAGTCAAGGGCCGGTTCAAAGCAGCTCGGGGTCGTTTGCGTAATGTCATTGCGGAGTTCGTCGAGCGTGTAGCCCACGGCAAGGAGCGCTGCAATCTTTGCGATGGGGAAGCCCGTCGCCTTGGAGGCAAGAGCAGAAGAACGGCTTACGCGGGGGTTCATTTCGATGATGATGCGGCGACCGGTCTTGGGTTCGATGGCCCACTGAACGTTGGATCCGCCGGTTTCCACGCCGATGGCTTCCATGACCTTCAGGGAGTCGTCACGCATGGCCTGGTAGGCGCGGTCATCAAGGCTCTGGATCGGAGCAACCGTGATGGAGTCGCCGGTGTGCACGCCCATGGGGTCCAGGTTTTCGATGGAGCACACGATAACGGCGTTGCCCTTCTTGTCGCGCATGACTTCCATCTCGAATTCTTTCCAGCCGAGGAGCGATTCTTCGATAAGCACTTCGTTGTTCAGCGAGGCGTCGAGACCACGGTTCACGATGGTCTCGAATTCTTCTTCGTTGTGGGCGATACCGCCGCCCGTGCCGCCAAGGGTAAAGCCCGGACGGATGATGAGCGGCCAGCTTCCGATGGTGTGGGCGATTGCGGTAGCTTCGCTCATGGAGTGTGCGGAACCGGAGCGGGGAAGGTCAAGACCGATCTTGAGCATGGCTTCCTTGAACAAGTGACGGTCTTCGGCGCGCTGGATGGATTCGGCCTTTGCACCGATAAGTTCCACCTGGTAGCGGTCGAGAATGCCACGTTCATTGAGTTCCATCGCGAGGTTCAAAGCAGTCTGACCACCGAGAGTAGGAAGCAAGGCGTCCGGGCGTTCGCGGCGGATGATTTCGTGCAAAATATCGACGCTCAGCGGTTCGATGTAGGTGCGGTCGGCCATTTCGGGGTCGGTCATGATGGTGGCCGGGTTGGAGTTCACCAGCACCACTTCGTAGCCTTCACGGCGGAGCACCTTACAGGCCTGCACGCCGGAGTAGTCGAATTCGCAGCCCTGGCCAATCACAATCGGGCCGGAGCCAATGAGCATAATCTTCTTGATGTCTGTACGCTTAGGCATTCTTCTTGCCTCCATTCAAATTCTTCTGCGCGGCTTTTGCGGTCGCGGTTTTTGTTTTGCTGTTCTTCTGCGCGAGGGCGGCTTTTACGAGCCCGCTGAACAGCGGGTGCGGTGCCGTAGGACGGCTCTTGAATTCCGGATGGAACTGGCAGGCTTCAAAGTAGGGGTGGTTCTTGATTTCCACCATTTCTACGAGCTTGCCGTCGGGCGATGTGCCGGCGATTTTCAGGCCCGCCTTTTCCAAGGCGACGCGGAATTCGCTGTTGTAGTTGAATTCGTAGCGGTGACGATGGCGTTCGCTAATCTTTTCGCTCTTGTAGAGCTTGGCAGCGTTGGAATCCTTCATGAGCTTGCACGGGTAAGCGCCGAGGCGCATGGTGCCGCCCTTTTCGGTGACGTTCTTCTGTTCGTCCATCAGGTCGATGACCGGGTGGGCTGTCTTTTCGTCGAATTCCGTGGAGTTGGCGTCCTTCCAGCCGAGTACGTTGCGTGCAAATTCAATCACGCAGCACTGCATACCGAGACAAATGCCCAGCAGCGGGACCTTGTGTTCGCGGGCGTAGCGAATGGCTTCGCACTTGCCGTTCACGCCGCGGCTACCGAATCCACCCGGAATCAGAATGCCGTCCGCATTCTTGATGAGGCTCGGATTCTTTTCAAGCTCTTCGGCCTCGATGCATTCCACTTTCACCTTGGCGTTGTGTTCCATGCCGGCATGCTGCAAGGCTTCGTGCACGGACTTGTAAGCGTCGCGGATGGCGATGTACTTGCCCACCAGCGCGATGGTGCATTCGTACTTGGGCTGGGTGGCCTTCTTGACGAGCTTGTCCCATTCGGAGTGGATAATCGGGTGCACGCTCAGGCGGAGCTGTTCCAACACGCGGAGGTCAAGTTCCTGCTTGGAAAGTTCGCGGGGCACGGCGTACACAGAATCCGTCACATCCTTTTCTTCGATGACGCATTCGGGCTTCACGTTGCAGAAGAGCGCGAGCTTGTCCAAGTGATCTTGCGGGATCGTCATTTCGGTACGGCACACGAGAATGTCCGGGAAGATACCGATGTTGCGGAGCTCGGCAACCGAGTGCTGCGAAGGCTTTGTCTTGAGTTCGCCAGCTGCCTTGAGGTAAGGCACCAAAACCAGGTGGATAAAGCAGGTGTTTTCCACGCCGACTTCAAAACGGAACTGTCTTGCGGCTTCGAGGAATGGGAGCGATTCAATGTCGCCTGCGACACCGCCGATTTCGCAGAGCACGATGTCTGCGCCGCTTTCGGCTGCAGAGCGGAAGGCGTCCTTGATTTCGTTGGTAATGTGCGGAATCACCTGCACGGTGCCGCCAAGGTACTTGCCCGCGCGTTCCTTCGCGAGTACGGAGGAATAGATGCGGCCCGAAGTGTAGCTCGAAGCCTTGGAACACTGCACGCCGGCAAAACGTTCGTAGTGGCCTAGGTCAAGGTCGGTTTCGTAACCGTCATCGGTCACGAAGACTTCACCGTGCTGGTAGGGGCTCATGGTGCCCGGGTCCACGTTCAGATACGGGTCCAGCTTCTGCATGAACACCTTGTAGCCGCGGCTCTTGAGAAGCAGCGCCAGCGAGGCCGAGGTGATTCCCTTACCGAGCGAACTGACCACGCCGCCGGTAATGAAAATGTACTTGGTCTGTTTTTTTGCGGCAGCTTTAGAGGAGGACATTTTTTACCTCTTTGGGGACTTCAGCGGGCTTGGGGGTGCTGACTTGTTTTGCTTTGAATTCTTCGATCATTTGTCTGAATTCACTAAACAAGTAGAGAGAATCGTTCGGGCCCGGAGCAGATTCCGGGTGGTACTGCACGCTGAATGCCGGCAATTGCGTGTGGCGAATGCCTTCGACCGTGTTGTCGTTCAGGTTGATGTGAGTGACTTCGACTTCTTCGGGGAGCGTAATAGCATCGATCGCATAGTTGTGGTTCTGGCTCGTGATTTCCACTGCGCCGGTCTTCAGGTTCTTAACCGGATGGTTGCAGCCGTGGTGGCCGAACTTGAGTTTGGAAACATTTGCGCCTAAGGCGAGGCCCAGGAGCTGGTTGCCGAGGCAGATGCCCATTAGAGGAACCTTGCCCAGAAGTTGCTTGACGACTGCGACCACTTGCGGGAGGCTGTTCGGGTCGGCAGGGCCGTTCGAAAGGAATACTCCGTCAGGGTTTTTAGCCATGATCTGTTCGTAGGAGGCAGAAATGGGGAGCACCGTCACCTTCATGCCCTGGCTTACCAGGTTTCTCAGAATGTTGATCTTGATACCGAAATCCAGCGCCACGATATTCAAGTCGCCTTCGGTAGAAAGTTCGTAACCGTTGGGGTCGCTGACCTTACTGGCGTAGTCCTGGCCGTCGAGACCTTCCCATTCCTGAGCTTTCTTGATGGCGTCTTCTTCGCTCATTTCTTCGTCAGAAACATGGAGGTAGGCTTTCTGGGCGCCATGTTCGCGAAGGTAAAGCGTGAGGGCTCGGGTGTCTACACCGGCGATACCCGGCTTGCCCTGCGCCAGCATGTAGTCGTGCAGGCTTTCTTCTTTAAGTTCCGGAGAAACCCAGTCCAAGGAATTCACTACGATACCGTTCAGGAACACTTGGCGAGATTCGTTCTTTTCGATATTGGCCGCATAGGCGCCTACTTCGGCAGTGGTAAAGACTACGAACTGGCCCGCATACGACGGGTCGGTGATAATTTGCTTGTAACCTGCCATGCCGGTGTTGAAAACGGCTTCGCCGACGGTGTCGGTCTTGGCGCCAAAGGCGTATCCTCTAAAGACGGCGCCATCTGCCAGTGCCAGAAACGCCTTCTTTTCGCGTTTCGCTTTCCATTGGAACTTGTCTGTCATACGATTCTCATTGCTTTAGTGTTAAAAACTCTATAAAAATAAAGGCAAAAGCCAGAAGCTTTTGCCAAACGATAAAGACGATAAAAAACAGAGAAAAGAAAAATTTTGTGAAATCCAGAGAGTGTGGATTGGTTCCGTTGCGAGATGCTCTCAACGGCTGCGCTCATGTGTGCCTCGATGGATTCCGATATTTTCATCGGGCTCTCAATGTAGTAAAAAAGGGGGTGGACCACAAGGTTTTGTGCGGAATTTGTCTAACATTTTTTAGCGGTTTTCCATAATATGTAAACCGAAATCCCCTAAAACAATAAAACGTAAAAAAGAGACGGAATAAAGCAGCAAAATAGGGAAATTTGGCCAACTTCTATGTGAAGGAATGTATCTTTATAATGGAGGGTTGAAGATGTTTCGCACGTCAGCTCCAGTAACTACTGATGCGGCTTCTAGAGCGCGAGAACCTGCCGATTCTAGCAATTCTTCTAGCTCGGGTCTGTCTTCAAGTTCGATTTTATTGTCTAGCTCTGGTGATTTGTTTTGGGGGATTGGTCGAAAACATGGTGAATCGGGGGGGGCCGTAGAAGAGGCTAAGGCTACGGCAATGCCATAAGTACCTTGTTCTTGGTGGATAATGGCGATTCTGCGGCGGCCTTGAAAACTGCGATGAGTCGAATAGAGGTGAGTTGAAAAAATACGATTGCGGCTACCAAAATAGGGAATATATCTGTTACGAAGGAAAGTGGTTTAGTTCGCAAAGTATCAAGTGCGATTACGGTTGATCCGTACGGATGGGATGAAACTTCTGGATATGGTCCGTCTATAAATAAATCGCTCGGGCACCTAGGTGTCCGAGCGATTTATACTCACGGCGGGATTCGAACCCACGACCCACTGCTTAGAAGGCAGTTGCTCTATCCAACTGAGCTACGCGAGCGTTTGTGGAAAGCAAATATAGCAAAAAGCCAAGGTTTTCGTCAAACAAACGTGTTTGCTCGATGTGTTTTATTCAAAAAAAACGCCCGGATCGAATTCTCGAACCGGACGTTCCATAAGGAGTAGAATCTAGCGGCTAGCCGATTACATCATGCCGCCCATGCCCATGGACGGATCCATGGCAGGAGCTGCCGGCTTCGGTTCCTTCTTTTCTGCAATCACGCAGTCAGTGGTAAGAATCATCGAAGCGATGGAGGATGCATTCTTGAGGGCCGTACGGGTCACCTTGGCCGGGTCAATCACGCCAGCCTTGATGAGGTCTTCGTAGGTGTCAGTCTTGGCATTGTAACCGAAGCTGTCCTTGCCTTCCTTCACCTTGTTCACCACGACAGAGCCTTCGAGGCCAGCGTTGGTGACGATCTGACGGAGCGGTTCTTCGATAGCGCGGCGGATGATGGCTGCACCAGTCTTCTGGTCGGCGTTGTCGAACTTGAGGGCGTCAATAGCCTTTTCGGCACGGATGAGGGCAACGCCACCACCCGGAACGATACCTTCTTCGACAGCGGCGCGGGTTGCGTGCATAGCGTCGTCGACGCGGTCCTTCTTTTCCTTCATTTCGACTTCGGTAGCAGCACCGACCTTGATCACGGCAACGCCGCCAGCGAGCTTGGCCAGGCGTTCCTGGAGCTTTTCGCGGTCGTAATCGCTGGTGGTTGCTTCGATCTGCTTCTTGATCTGGGCGATACGGCCCTTGATAGAAGCGGCGTCACCGGCACCTTCGACGATCGTGGTGTTGTCCTTCGTGATGGTGATGGACTTGGCCTGGCCGAGCACGGTCACCGGAGCGTCTTCGAGCTTGGCACCCGTGTCTTCGGAAACCAGCATACCGCCAGTGAGGATAGCGATGTCTTCGAGCATGGCCTTACGACGGTCACCGAAGCCCGGAGCCTTGACGGCAGCAACCTTCAGGGTGCCGCGCATCTTGTTCACGACGAGCGTTGCGAGAGCTTCGCCATCGACGTCTTCGGCGATGATGAGGAGAGACTTGCCCTGCTTTGCCACGTGTTCGAGCATCGGCAGCAAATCCTTCATGGTAGAAATCTTCTTGTCGTACAGCAAGATGTACGGATTTTCGAGGGCCACTTCCATGCTGTCGGTGTTAGTGACAAAGTACGGAGAGAGGTAGCCGCGGTCGAACTGCATACCTTCGACAACGTCGAGAACGGTTTCAGCGGTCTTGGATTCTTCGATGGTGATGACGCCATCGTTACCGACCTTTTCCATGGCGTTGGCGAGGAGTTCGCCAATTTCGGGGTCGTTGTTTGCAGAAATCGTTGCGACCTGGGCAATGTGTTCCTTGCCGTTGATCTTCACGGCCATCTTGCCGATTTCGGTAATGACGGCGTCAACGGCGGCGTCCATACCGCGCTTGATGTCCATCGGATTTGCGCCGGCGGCCACGTTCTTGAGGCCTTCGCGAGTGATAGCCTGGGCGAGCACGGTAGCGGTGGTGGTACCGTCACCAGCAGCGTCGCTCGTCTTGTTGGCGACTTCCTTGGCCATCTGGGCGCCGAGGTTTTCGTAGGCGTCTTCCAGTTCCACTTCCTTAGCGACAGACACGCCGTCCTTGGTGACGTTCGGGGCGCCGAAGGCCTTTGCGATCATCACGTTGCGGCCCTTAGGACCGAGGGTAACCTTGACTGCGTTGGCGAGTTTGTCGACACCCTTCATCAGGGATTCGCGAGCTGCTACATCAAACTTAAGTTGCTTTGCCATTGTTGTTTTCCTTTTTTATTTAAAACTTTTTGTTGAAAGAGTAGGAAGTAGGCAGTAGACGGTAGACAGTTTAATAGCTAGGCGGCGAAGCCGCGATTGTAAATACTTTCTACTTCTAACTTCCTACTGTCTACTAACCACTACAGAGTAGCGATGACGTCCGATTCCTTCACGATCAGGTAGTTTTCGCCATCGACGGAGACTTCCGTTCCGCTGTACTTGCCGTAAAGCACCACGTCGCCGACCTTGACTTCCATGGCAACGAGTTCGCCCTTGTCGTTCTTGCGACCCGGGCCTACGGCCACAACCTTACCCTGCATCGGCTTTTCCTTGGCGTTGTCCGGGATAAAGAGACCCGAGGAGGTCTTCTGTTCGGCTTCTGCCGGCTTGACGACGATTCGATCTGCAAGAGGCTTAATCATTTTCACTTTTCCTTTTTTGCGGGCTTTTGCGCCCTGATTGAACTTTTTAGTCCAAGTTGGACTATTTTTTTTGTTTCGCCCTAAAATAAGCAATTTCTGTGCCAAGTTCTATTGGTGGGCGATTTGTGTCTATTTTGGTGTTTTTAGGCGTCTTACAGTATCGTTTTGAAACGTTTTTGGCGGCTTTTAAGACTTTAAGGAGGTTGTGTTTTATTTTGAAACAAGGCGTTTTGCTTGTGACGGGCTTGCGGGCGATTCCGTAGTTGTCCACACTTGACGGCATTAATGAAGAAATGTAGACTTTTTATTTTTATTACAATTTTTAAAAATGCCAAATTGTCTATAAAATTTTTAAAATAATGTGGACTTTTTATAGATTTTTTGATTATATTTAGAAAAGGAATTGCTGTAGAGTCTTGTTGTCTAAAGACTACAAATAAGAATAATTTGCGTTCTGTTTTGAACTTTTAGAAATAGATTAGCAGTAAGGCCATTGAAAATGGAGTTTATATGGGTATTGGTTTAAAAACATCGACAATTTTTGCAGGAGTCGTGCTAGCGTTTGGGCTTGCTTCTCCGGCATTTTCGGCTAACCGCCAAATGGAAAATCTTTCGCGCGGTCTTGCTGTCACGAACACGGGCAAGGGTATGCTCGTGAGTTGGCGTCTTTTGGGTACCGACGCTCCGGACGTGGAGTTCAATCTCTACCGCGATGGTGAGAAAATTGCTTCCGTTGGTAAGACGGGTGGCACGAACTACCTGGACGCCGCCGGCAAGACAACTTCCAAATATACGGTCGCGGCAGTAGTTGGCGGCAAGGAAGGGGCCAAGCAGGGTGTTTCCGTGGTGCTCGACAAGACAGTCTCCAACAGCGGAAAGTCTTTCCCGTATAAGACTATTAAACTGGAAGTCCCCGCGGCACAGACGATGCCTGACGGCGAAAAGTGTACGTACACTCCCAATGACGTGAGTACGGCCGACCTCGACGGCGACGGCGAATACGAACTGATTTTGAAGTGGGATCCGAGCAATGCCCACGACAACTCCCAGACGGGCTATACGGGTACGGTATTCATCGATGCCTACAAGCTCGACGGTACGCGCCTTTGGCGTATTGACCTTGGTAAGAATATTCGCGCGGGCGCTCACTACACGCAGTTCCAGGTGTTTGACTACGATGGCGACGGCAAGGCCGAGATGATCGTGAAGACTGCCGACGGCACGATTGACGGTACGGGCAAGGCGATTGGCGACAAGTCGAAGGATTACCGCAGCTCTGCGGGAACCATCCTCGATGGTCCCGAATACCTGACAGTCTTTCGCGGTGTTGACGGTGCGGCGATTTCGACTGTTACGTACGAACCGAGCCGCAATATCTTGAGCCATTCTTCGCCCCAGGCTAAGGGCAAGTGGGGGGACAATTACGGCAACCGCTGCGAACGCTACCTGGCGGCGACGGGCTACCTGGATGGCGTACATCCGAGTGCTATTTTCGTTCGCGGCTATTATAGCTCTGCCTACGTGGCTGCCTACGATTTCGATGGAAAGGACTTGAAGCTGCGTTGGCTCCACAAGTCCGAAGACCCGGACAAGGGGCTTTACGGCGAAGGAAACCACAGCCTCCAGGCGGCTGACCTCGATGGCGATGGTTACGATGAAGTGTTCTTCGGTGCTGCGGCCCTGAACCACGACGGCACGCTGCGTTACCGCACGGGACTTGGCCATGGCGACGCCCACCACATCGGTGATTTGGATCCGGATCTTCCGGGGCTTGAATCCTGGGATGTGCACGAACACAAGAATGCCCAGTACACCGAAGAAATGCGCGCTAATGATGGCAAGATTATTTGGGGCACTCCGCAGCCATCTGCCGAAGGTGTCGATAATGGTCGTGGCATGGCTGCAGACGTTGATTCTGAACATCGTGGCTATGAAATGTGGTCTGCAAAGGGCGGTGGAATGAAGACTGCTAAGGGCAAACTCATTGGAACGCCTGCAGTGTCTCAGAACTTCCGCATTTATTTTGACGGCGATGAGTATGACGAACTCATGGACGGCGCTTTTGTGACCAAGTTCAATTCTACGTCGAAAAAATCTGAAACTTATTTCGATGGTCCATCTGCCCTCGGTGTTACCGGTTGCAATGGCACCAAGAATACGCCGAGCCTTGTGGCCGACCTCTTTGGCGACTGGCGCGAAGAAATGGTAGTGCGTAGCGAAAAGGATCCGACGTTGCTGTACATCGTTTCGACTCCGGTGACAAGCGAACACCGTGTTTATACCTTGATGCACGATGCCACCTACCGCACGGCGGTTGCGTCTCAAAATACGGCCTATAACCAGCCGCCGCACTTGGGTTACTACCTACCTGACATGGTCAAGTCGCTCAAGCAGCCGAGCATCTTCGTGGTGGGCGAGGACCCGGCACCTGCCGACACGACTCCGGTGGTGAACAACGGCAAGTCCGAACTGGATGCCTCTACCCCGAAGGATGGCAAGGGTGTGACGGAAACGACCAACGAAGGCTTCCTCAAGAACGGCTATTATAACTTTGACAATGCGCTTTCGAGCTACGGCACTTGGGAAATCTTCTCGAAGACCGAGGCGAAGACGACGCTTACGGTGCGCTTCACGAACGGTGGCACGACTTCCCGCAACATGGCGGTGAACGTGAACGGCGCTTCTGCCGGCACGCTCAGTTTCGCCTCGACTGGCGATTGGACGAAGTATTCCGAAGCGAAGGTAGATGTGAAGCTGGTCGCGGGCGTGAATACGATTACGTTTACCTCGATGACGAGTGACGGCGGTCCGAACGTCGATATGTTCACCTTCGGTATCGACGGTGTAGAACTCTATGATGGTACACAGAAGATTGATAATCCGACTGCACTTGCGGTAATTCCGTTCAAGAATGGAGTCTCCTTCAATCCTTCTACGGGTGTGCTCTTTACGCCCAAGGCTGGCTTTGCCGAAGTGTACTTCTACGATATGTCCGGTGCTATGCGCATGGGTGTTTCCCGGAATGTAAATTCTGGCTTAACGACTCTGTCGCTTGACCGTGAAATGCTTCCGAAGGGAACTTATCTCGTTAAGGTAATGCTTGACGGAAAGGCTGTTTCGACGAAGAAATTCTCGAAGCTATAAACACCTCACTGCCTAGCCTTGGTCTTTCGAGTGTTGGACCGGGGCTAGGCGATTTTTGGTTTTGGTTATGAAGATGTTTAATAAAATCTGGCAATCTGCCGTAATCGCATCGATGGTCGTCGCTCCGCTCACATGGTCGGCGGTGACCATCTATATGTGTGGCGACTCCACCATGCAGGACTGGGCCGAGGGTTATTACCCCAAGCAGGGGCAGGGTCAGGATTTCCATTTTTGGTTTGATCCGACCAAGGCTACGGTCGTGAATCGCGGCCAGGGTGGCATGTCGCTCGGTGGCGGCGGTCTTGACAAGAAGGGTAATACCGCTGTCGGCTATTACGACATGTTCTTCAAGAAAGGTTGCTCCAATGGCAACTGCATCGCTGAAAAGCTCAAGGCGGGCGACTACGTCGTGATCCAGTTCGGTATTAACGACGTGAACTACAGTACCGAAGAATTCTTTGCTTCGAACATGAAGAAGATGGTGAGCGATGTCCGCGCGAAGGGCGCTTACCCGATTATCATGAGCCCGATTCGTCGTAAGTATTACGATTCCCCGACGCAGATTCACAATAGTTACCGCGGCTACCCGGCACTGAACAAGAGCCTCGCCGAAGAACTCAACGTGCCGTTTATCGATATGAGCGAAATGGTTGCGAACTACATGATTTCTGTGGGTGAACGCTATGCGGAACAGTATGTCTTCAACTATGCGACCAAGTCTGAATACAGCAACTTGGGAAGCGACCAGACAGACGCCGTGCATTTGCAGATGAACGGTGCGAATGCTTTCGGGCGCATTATTACCGAACAGATGCGTGCACATACGGACCCGATTGTGAAAAAGCTCGGTGACTACATGGCGCCCATGTACCAGGTCGAAGTCAAGGTGAGCCCCGAAGGTGCTGCCGAAGCGACTTCGATTAACGCCTATTACCCGAAGGGCATGACCGTGATGCTCAAGACTATTCCGAAGAGCGGCAAGAAGTTCTTGGGCTGGTACGACGGTAACGGCAACAAGGTGGGTGCCCCGAGCCGTTCGAACGTGAAGTCTCCTTACATTCATACGTTCGTGATGGGGAGTGCCTCGACGCAGTTCACGGCGGTTTACGAGGGCGGAACGGCGCAGAAATATACCGGCGATGGTGCTGCGTTAACCGCATTCCCGACCACGACCCCGAAGAGCCTTGACGATGTGACCTTTGTTCCGTTTACCCCGATTGAAGGCAGCACGCAGGATACGGTGAAAATTGACAAGGATATCAAGAAATTCTTTGATGCAAGCACTCCGGATACGGCTGGAATCGGCTGGACTCAGAACGAATGGACTGGCTTTACGGGCGAAGGCTATTACAATCTGGATAATACGAATGCCTCGTTTGCCGCATATAAGGTCAAGTTCCCAGGCGCAGGCTATGTGACGCTTGCGGTGCGCTATGCAAACGGCGGATCGTCGGATCGTATGTTCAATGCTTATTTGGACCATGATTACCTTGTGAGTGCACCGCCGACGGGTGGCTGGGACAAGTGGGATACAGCCTACGTGGTGATGGATGCCCCGCAAGGTGAAGCCGAGCTCAAGATTATGTCGCTTACAAGCGATGGCGCTCCGAATCTAGATGCCTTTGGTTTCAGTATCGACGGCGTTTGCCGCGTAAGCGAAGGCTGCACCGAAGATACGTCGACGACTATTTTGAATAAGGTTCGCGATGTGACTGGCTTTGCCTTGCGTGGCGAAATGCTGCGCCTTGTTGGTACGGAACGTGCTCATGTGAATGTGTTCGATATGAGTGGTCGTCTGGTGGCAAATCGAATTGTCGAAAACGCATCAGAAGTTTCGCTTGCAACGATGGTGAAGTCTGCCGGACTCTACCGCGTTGTGGTTCGCCAGGGCAGTGCCAAGTTTATCGCTAATTATGCGAAGGTAAAATAGAAGTGTGTAATGTGGGATTGATTATGAAAAAAATTGCCAAATTCCTTCTTGCTGCAGCGGTGTTCACGGGGGTTGCCGTAAGTGATTCCACCAGTTTCGCAATTTACGTGGTTGGCGATTCTACAGTTTGTACGTACAAGGATAACGCTTATCCGCAAACGGGTTGGGGTCAGGTACTTGGTTATTTCTTTGACGCATCTCGCGTGAAGGTGAATAACTATGCCATCGGTGGCCGCAGTTCTAGAACCTTTATTGAAGAAGGCCGTTTGGACGAAGTCAAGGGCAAGCTCCAGAAGGGTGATTACCTGTTCGTGCAGTTTGGCCATAACGACCGCGACTACAGCAAGGCGGCCCGCTATGTGGAACCCTCCCAGTTTTCGGGCTATATCCAGAAATATGTGGATGCTGCCAAGGCGAAGGGGGCTAATGCCATTTTGATTTCGCCGATGAACTTGAACGGTAGCCGCAACGTGTTCTCTACCGGCGACAAAAATTACGATGCCCGCGGCATGATGCAGACGGTGGCGAAGAACAACAAGGTCCCGTTTGTGGATTTGAACATGAAGTCGTACAATACCTACAATACGACTTACAAGAACATGCCGGATTACGTGACACGTTATCTGTACAAGAAACTGGAGAAGGGCGAATATCCGAATTACCCGGATGGCGTGAACGATGGAACGACACATTTCCAGGAGATGGGCTCGATGGGCCATGCCCAGATGATTTGCGAAGAACTTGAAGAAAATCTCAAGAGCAATTCGAATCTTTCTGCCGACGCAAAGGCGGCGCTCACCACGCTTGTTTCTACTATCAAGAAACGTTACACCATCAAGGTGCAGACTAACCTTTCGAATTACAACGGTCTCATCACGCAGACGCAGTATTTCCCGGCGGGTTCCCCGATGACGCTCCGCGTGACTCCGAACGGTCAGACCTTCGAAAAGTGGGTGGACGACGACTGTAACGAAATCTCGAAGAACATGATTTATTACGGTTTCAAGACCAAGGCCCGCAATATCACTTATACGGCGATGTTCAAGGGCGGTTCCGAATGCAAGAAAATTGCTCACGATAGCGAAGAATCCGGCAACGAAAATCCCACGTCCTCTAGCTCCGAGGGGCCGGAATCTTCGAGTTCCATTGATCCGAAACTTTGCTTCGAAGGTACAGCCGACGCGGCATGGCCTTCTCCGATCGATATGGCAAGTCCCGAAATTGCAGATGGCTTGACTGAAACGAACCACGAAGGTTATACGGGCCAGGGCTTCTTCAATATTGAAAACAGCGCCTACAGCACTGCTACTTACAAGTTGACGTCCGACCAGTCTGCATCGAATGCCCGCGTCATGATTCGCTATTCGTTCCAGGGGAATACCAATCGCGACATGAAAATCACGATTGACAACGGAACGTATGATGTGGCATTCCCCTCGACAGGTAGCTGGGACAAGTGGGATACCGCCTACATCGAAGACGTCTGGGTAGACGCTCTCGATTTCAAGATGAAGATTGCTTCGACGACAAGTGATGGCGGCCCGAATATCGACATGATTGCCTTCGACATGAAGGGCGTGTACCGCACCGGTTGCAAACCCGCAAAGGTTGAAAACGATATTGAATCGTCTTCGAGCGGCACGACGATAGTCAGTGTACGTCCGGCTTTGGGCTTACGTTTTGATGCCCATAACAAGACGATTACGACTCCGGGAGGCCTGATGGATGTCCAGCTGATGGATGCCATGGGCAAAACCTTAAAGCGAGAAGTCCGAAATGTTCCGGCGGGTGCGGTTCCCATGCTGTCAAACGACGTTAAACTCTCTAAAGGTCACTATTTCGTACAGGTTCGCCTGAACGGAAAGCAGTCACTTTTTGTATATTATCCATAAAAACCGTGGTATACGCGAAAAAGGAGTCTTTATGAATTTCTTTAAGTTTGCAGTTTCTTCTTGTGCATTCCTCGCCGCTGTAGCATTTACTGCTTGCGACGATTCTTCGTCTGCCTCTAGTGACGAAAAGACTTCGTCCAGCTCTGAAAAGACCACAAATAGTTCCGATTCCAAGACTCCTGCTTCTGAAAGCAGTTCTTACGATTGCTCTGTCAAGGACGGTGTGAAGGTGGTTTACCCCAAGGGTGGCGAAAGCTTCAAGATGGGCGACAAGATTAAGGTGGTTTATGGCTCCGACGTGAAGGGTTCTGGCTACCGTTTCGTGTTTAAGACCTCTGAAGAAGATGCTGGTCTCGACATGCTCGAAGAATCTGCCGGTCCTGAAAGCCCGGACGGAAAGACTTGTTACGAACAGGAAGTCGTTTTGTCTGACGACTTTGCCGAAGCTTCCGAAACGGCAATCATTCGCGTGATTCCTTACGAAAAGACAGCCAAGGCTGCAAATTCTGGCACCTTCAAGGTGACTGAATAGTCTTGAACGCCTCGTTAAAATTTGATGATAATTCGATCACCGTAGCCGTTGTGGGTTGCGGTGGTTTTATTGGTAGTCACTTGCTGCAGGCAATTTTTGAACGCACCCGTTGGCGTGTTTTTGGTGTTGATTTGGAATCTTATCGCATCCAGGAACATTTGGCGAATCCGCGTTTTGAATTCCTGTGTGCAGACCTTGCCGATTCGGCGGTGGTCGAGCGGATTGCGCAGTACCCTGTGGTGGTGAACTTGGCGGCGATTTGCACGCCTGGACGCTATATGGCCGAAGCGTCCGAAGTCATTCGCAGTAATTACGACCATCCGCGGGCACTTGCAGATGCTTGCGCCAAGAGCGGCAGTTGGTTGATTCATTTTTCGACGTCTGAAATTTACGGCAAGACGGCCGCTGATTCGGGGGTGCTTCTCGAAGACGAGTCCGAAATTGTGCTGGGGCCTGTTACGGCTAGCCGCTGGAGCTATGCGACGGCAAAACTCTTGACGGAACGCTATATGGCGGGACTTGCCGACTTGAATTGGACTGTGGTTCGCCCCTTCAATTTCGTTGGCCCCTTTATGGACTTTATGCCGGGTGTCGACGGCGACGGTATTCCGCGCGTGCTTGCGAATTTTTCAACAGCGCTTGTCCGTGGCGAAACCTTTAAGCTTGTGAATGGCGGTTTGGCCAAACGCTGTTTTACTTCGGTGCACGATGCCATCGATTTTATTTTCTGCTTGTTTGCCCATGCAGATGCTGGTGTTGGCCAGGCATTTAATGTCGGTAATGCGGATAACGAAGTGTCCATTGCTGAATTAGCCTGCCTGATGCGATCAATTTTTGCGTCGATTAAGGATGTGCCTGAAAGCGATGTCCCCGGTGTCGAAGTTGTTTCTGGCGAAGATTATTACGGCAAGGGCTACGACGATTCCTTGCGCCGGCTACCATCGGTGGCAAAGGCCGAAAGCCTGTTGGGCTTCAAGGCGAAAATCCCGCTCCAAGCAGCCCTCAAAGAATCCCTGAGCTGGTTTGTTGGACACTATGCCCTCTGATTATTTCGTTTTTGTTCCCGCTTATAATGTCGCAAAAACCCTCGCTTCGGTGTTGCAAAAAATCCCCGAAAGCGTGTGGATGCGGTCTATTGTCCTTGTGATTGATGATGGTTCTGCCGATGACACTCGCGGAGCCTTTGAATCATTTGTCGATAGCCTGAATAGTGATTCGGCCGCTATTGAAAAGAAAAGTCGTCTGCGCTACATGCGCTTTGAACATAACAGGGGCTATGGCTCGGTTGTCAAGAAGGGAATTGCCGAAGGGCTTAAATCGGGGGCGTCGTCGATTGCCTGCTTGCATGGCGATGGACAGTATCCGGCTGAAAAACTGCAGGAATTTTTTGATTACTTGCAGACTCGTGAAGCGGCCTTGGTGCAAGGCTCTCGCCATTTGACTCGCGGTGGAGCGAAAGCTGGAAATATGCCCTTGTACAAGCGCATGGGTGGAAAGTTCTTGACCACGATTGAGAATCGCGCTTTCAAGCAGAAACTCACGGATCGTCACAGCGGTTTTATTGTCTATTCTGCTAAATTCTTGAAAAATATCCATCTTGAAAAGTTGAGCCCTTCTTTTGATATCGATTTGGAACTTATTTCCATTGCCGATGCTCGCGGCTTGAAACTGGCGGAACTTCCGATTCCGACGCGTTATGCCGATGAAAAATCGAACTTGAATGTGGTTACGTATGGCTTGAGAGTTTTAAGGCAAGTATTGCGCCGCCTCGGTGTTTAATTCCATATTTATATATTTAAAACATGATGCATATCGGTTGTCATTTATCTTCTTCGGCGGGCTTTTGGGCCATGGGGCAGACGGCGCTTTCGATTGGCGCTGATACTTTTCAGTTTTTTACGCGGAATCCTCGCGGCGGGTCGGCAAAGCCCTTTGACGCGGCCGATGCAAATGCGCTTGTCAAGTTGCTGATTGACAACCATTTTGCTCCGATTCTGGCGCATGCTCCTTATACGCTGAATGCTTGCGCAGCTGACGAAGGCTTGCGGCAGTATGCGGTTGACGTGATGATCGATGACATCTGGCGTATGGATCACTTTCCGAGGGCGATGTACAATTTTCACCCTGGAAGCCATGTGAAGCAAGGTGTCGAAGTGGGCGTGGACTTGATTTCTCGCGCGCTGAACCAGATTTTAAAGCCGGAACAAAAGACGCTTGTGCTGCTTGAAACGATGGCGGGCAAGGGCTCCGAGGTGGGCCGTACTTTTGAGGAACTGCGTGCCATTATTGACCGTGTAGAGCTGGACGATAAACTGGGAGTTTGCCTGGATACTTGCCATGTGTTCGATGGCGGTTATGATATTATTGACGACTTGGACGGCGTCCTTGAACAATTTGACAAGGTGATTGGCTTAAAACGTTTGAAAGCGATTCACCTGAACGACAGCAAGAACCCCATGGGTAGCCACAAGGACCGTCATGAGGTTTTAGGGGCGGGGTATATCGGCTTGGATGCGCTGACGCGGGTGGTGAACCATGCGGCGCTAAAAAATTTGCCGTTTTACCTGGAAACGCCGAACGAATTGCCCGGCTACGCAAAAGAAATTGCCTTGATGCGCGAAAGGGCGAAGTAAATAGCCTTAGGCCACACGGATTTGGAATCACTAACGTGATTCCTTTTTTATTATATATTTAGAATATGGTAAAAGAGCTGATAGATTCTTTAAATGGGGTTCTGCTGGGTAAATCGGACACGGTGGAACTTTTGGTGATGGCGCTATTGGCCGATGGCCATGTGCTGGTGGAAGATGTTCCCGGCACGGGCAAGACGACGCTTTCGAAGGCGCTTGCCGCGGCGATTGGCGCGGACTTTGCGCGAATCCAGTTTACGCCGGATTTGTTGCCTGCCGATGTGACTGGTGGTGCAGTATTCAAGGCGAATACGGGTGAATTTGAAATCAAGAAGGGTCCTGTGTTTACGCAGGTGCTTTTGGCCGACGAAATCAACCGAGCCTCGCCGCGTACGCAGAGTGCGCTCTTGGAAGCGATGGAAGAGCGCCAGGTGTCGCTGGAAGGCGAACGGTACAAGTTGCCGGAACTTTTTATGGTGCTTGCGACAGAGAACCCGGTGGAATTCCACGGTGTGTTCCCGCTGCCCGAAGCGCAGATGGACCGCTTTATGGTGCGTATTTCTGTAGGCTATCCGACCGCAGAAACGGAACTTGAAATTTTGCGGGCGCATCGTACAAGTCGCCCGATAGATACTTTGAAGGCGGTGACGAGTCCCGAAGAAATTTTGAAGGCTCGTGCCACGGTGCGCGGTATTCATATTGATGAATCTCTGGAGCGCTATGTGATTTCACTGGTGCAGGCGACGCGTAACGACGGCGGCGTGCGTCTGGCGGCTAGCCCGCGTGCCGGATTGAATCTGGTGCGTATGGCGCAGGCGTGTGCGTATGTGAATGACCGCGACTTTGTGAATCCCGATGACATTCAGCGCGTGTTTTTCCCGGTGATGGAGCACCGCGTGTTCGCCAAGGACAGTGGCGACCCTGACGCCAGCAAGAAGATTTTGCAGGGAATTCTGAAACAGGTTGCGGTGCCGAAATGAAAAGAGTAGACAGTAGGAAGTAGACGGTAGACAGTATGCCGTAACTATTTCCTACTTCCTACTTCCTACTTCCTACAATGTCTTTCTTCCACTGGTTTATTCGTTCTATTCCGCGGGCCCCGAAAAAATCGGGGATTTTGATGGCTGTTTACTTTTGGTGGCTAGATTACTTTACTCCGGCAGGTCGCGCCTTTGCCTCGCTTTTTTTGCTCGCGATGTTTGCAGGCGCAGTGCCTGGATTCTGGGCGGCGTGGATTTTTGCAGGGATTGATTTTCTGCTGTTTTTGGGACTTGTCTTTAGCCTGTTCGTGACAGCGAAACGGAGCAAGATTTGGGTTGAAAGCGTTTCGGTGAATCGCGTGCGCGAAGGCGAAACGGCTACGGTAACGGCTTTTGTGGCGGTGCGCTCGACGATTGATTGTGTGACTTTGGGAGCGAACCGTTTGCCGCCCTCGCTTACAGGTTTTGAATCGGACCGCGCAAAGATTAAGAAGGGCGAGCCGTCGCGCAAGATGGAATGCCATGTGCGTACGACGCGCCGCGGCTCCTTTATGCTGAATAAGGTCTCGGCGAATGTGCCCGAAATCATGGGACTTTTGCGCTGGCCTTATGGCTTTAACGGCTCGGTGGAATTGCTGGTGTACCCGCGTGCGCTCAAGGTGCAAGAATTCCCGTTCCTCACTCAAGGCGCTTCGGGCATGGCGTTTGCGCCGTTTTTGATGCCGAGTCTTACCCGCGGCATGAATTTTATAGGCGTGCGGCCTTATCGCGAAGGCGATTCCCTGCGGGATTTGCACCATAAGGCTTTTGCCCGCTACGGAAAGCCTTTCACGAAAGAATTCGAGGTGGAACGCGGCGCGGGCGTGATTCTGCTGTTGGATACGGCGACACCGAATTTCAAGTCGCGGCAATACTTGGAGCAGGCGATTCGCATGACGGCGGCGGTGGGCGAGTGGCTTTTGGATCGCGAAATTCTCGGGCGATTCTTTATTGACAGCGAAGAAATTGCGCTGGATGGCGGTAGCGAAAGCCGCAAGAATTTGCTGGATGCCTTGGTGAGAATTCCGCCTGCATCGCTTGCGCATGCAAAACTGCCGGTACCTTGGGCACCTGCGGCGCGCCCGATGGACCCGGTGCTTCGCATAGGACTTTACGAAAACGAAGAACCGCTTGTAAACAAGCATATCGTGGTCGGAACGCAGTCTGCTTCGACGGATGATAAATTGCTGGTGGTATCGCCAGAAGATTTGGACAGCGAGAGGGTTACGCTATGATGTCAAGCGAAAAAGTAGACATCCGCTACGCCTTCAAGGTGCTATTCCTTTGCCTTGCCTCGGTGAATCTGGGGCATACGTTTGACTTCTTGTGGCTTGGACTTTTATTTGCCATCTACTTTGTGGTTGTCGGTGTGCTGAATGCGACGCGCCGCCGCGAATTTGCGAAGCGCCCGCGTTACAACAAGATTTTGGCTTACGGCGCGATTGTACCGCTAGCGCTTTTCTGGGTGATGACTCCGTCCGTTGAAAACGGCGTGTCGCCTTATCTGATTTTCTTGCCGGGAATTTACTTGCTGTATTTGGCGGCGTTGCAGGAACGGAGCCGCGGAAATGGCGGCTTTGAGGTTTTTGTCGCCTTCGATGGCGTGGGCGCGTTACTCTTTGGAATGTACATGGTGCCGCACGGCTGGGGCTTTGTGGGCCTTGTAGGATTCTTGCTTGCGCTCTGTGCTTATAGCCGCCGCGGTACAGCGCCTTACAAGTACGGGCTCTTTTTGCTCGTGATAGCGGCCCTTGGCGCCATCTCCTACGGTGGTTGGCAATACTGGAAAACGCAGCGTTACCGCTACGGCGCGCAGATGGCCGAAAACTATTACCAGCGCGAACGCATGATGGGTTTTGATCCGGTCGCGGCATTGGGTAGCTTTGGGAGCAATTATAGTTCTCGCTACAATAGCCAGGTGGTATTGCGCGTGTGGGATAAACAGCCGTCGCGTTACTTTAAGGCGGCCAGCTACGAAAAGTACGTGGCGGGCATTTGGAAGTTGCCGACAAAATTTGCGAAGAGGCTTTATCCTGCCTACTATCAGGTGGACTATGCGGTATTTGAAACCGCGGATTCGCTGACGAAGGCCGATTCCCTGCGCGAGGTGGAACAGATTTGGGTGCAGTCGACGCTCAATAATTTTGGATTTGTGTTTGCGCCGTACGGTGTCGTGGGTTTTGCGGCGAAAGATGTAGATTCTTTGACCTATTATGCCGGCGGCATGGTGCAGGGGTTGGACGGAAACGGAAAACGTTCTGACTGGCATTATTTCAAGTGCAAGCCGGTTTCGGTGGAAACATCGCCGGAGGCATGCTCGTTGCCGGATTCTCTGATGGCTCCGAGTGAAGGCGATTTGCTGGTGGGCGAGCGGTACTTGCCGCTGATTGATACCGTGATTGCGGCGATGGGATTGCGCGACTCTGCGGCGGTGGATTCTGCTGTTGCGGATTCTCTGGTGTTGCAGAAAATGTTGGCATATTACCTCGCAAATTTCACCTACTCGCTTTCGGTGCCGGGAATGACGCGCTGGAATGGAGCGAAGAATGAACCGTTGGCTGTTTTCTGGCGTGAAAAGCAGGGCTTCTGCGAATACTATGCGACGCTTTCGGCGCTGGTGCTTCGACGCCTGGGAATTCCCTCGCGGTATGTGACGGGCTTTGCAAATCCCGAGGTGGTCGAGGGGCTGCCTTATAGCATTTTCCGCCGCAAGCATTCGCATGCATGGGTCGAAGCGTATGTGGATAATCGTTGGGTAATCTTCGACCCGACGCCTCCCATTTTGCCGCAGTTTGCGGAATCGCCCAGCTGGTGGAGCGTCAAATGGGAGGGCGTGCGCGGGCGTCTTGCCCGCGTGATGCATGCCCTCAAGGAAGGCGAATGGCGTCGCGTCGTCGATAGCTGGCAGAATCAATCGACCGCTCTCTTGGAAAGTCCGATTCTGTATGCGGTTTTGGTGATTCTTGTTGTGGGCTTTGCTGGCCGCAAGATTTACATTGCGTATAAATTAAATTCAAAGAATCACGCCTTTGTTTCGGCGCGGTCTCTGGAATGGACGAAAAAACTTGACCGCGCTGAGCGGGATTTGACCCGCGTGGGACTTCGCCGTGAAGCCGGCGAAACTGTCGGCAAATTTGCAGAACGCTGCCGGATTGCGCTTTCACGCCTCGCCGAGAACCAAACCAATCTCAAAAAAATCCAGAAGGCGCGTCAGGCCTTGCACACCCTCGATGAGTACGAGGAACAGCGCTGGAAACATTAATTACTGTCTACTGTCTACTTCCTACTTCCTACTGTTTTTCTATCTTTCCTCCCAAAAACTAGGAGTTATTATGTCTGTACAAGTGATGGTAAATGGTATTCCGGGCAACATGGGTCGCATTGTGGCCGAAACCTGCGTGGCCCGCGGCCTCGAACTCGTCCCGTATTCTTTGACGGGTGAAATTATCGTTGAAAACGAAGCCGAAGTCGCCGGCAAGACCATCCAGCTTTTGAAGCCGAGCAATCGTGAAGCTCGCATCGCAGAAGTTCTTGAAAAGTACCCGAACCTCATTTGCATCGATTACACGCACCCGACGGCCGTGAACGACAACGCCGCTTTCTATGTAAAGCACAAGATTCCGTTCGTGATGGGCACCACCGGTGGCGACCGCGAAGCGCTTGCCAAGCTCGTTGCCGATGCCAATCACCCGAGCGTGATTGCCCCGAACATGGCAAAGCAGATTGTCGCTTTCCAGATGATGATCGAATTCCTGGCCAAGGAATTCCCGACGGCATTCAACGGCTACAAACTTTCCGTGGTAGAAAGCCACCAGAAGACCAAGGCCGATACGAGCGGTACCGCGAAGGCCGTGGTGGGCGACTTCCAGAAGATGGGCTTTGATTTCACCGTCGACGATATTGAAAAGGTCCGCGACGAGAAGGAACAGATGGAACGTATGCACGTACCCGAAGAATACCTCGGCGGTCACGCCTTCCACACCTACAGCCTCGACAGCGCCGATGGTACGGTTCACTTTGAATTCCAGCACAATGTGTGCGGCCGCAAGATTTACGCCGAAGGCACAGTAGACGCCGTGAACTTCCTCGCATGCCACATTGCAAACGGAACGGCCAAACCCTTCAACATGATGGACGTGCTCCGCTCTGGCAAGATGCGTTAAAAAGTAGACAGTAGACGGTAGGAAGTAGACAGTTACTTCCTACTTCCTACTTCCTACTTCCTACTACACCATGCGTTCCTATATCCTCCGCCGCTTACTTTTGATGATTCCGACTTTAATCGGGATTTCATTGGTATGCTTTATTCTTATCCAGCTGCTGCCAGGCGGCCCGGTGGAGGAAATGATTTCACGAGCGCAGCAGGCCGCTGCGATGAAGGGCGGGGTAGATGCCTCCAAGGCGCTCTCGCCCGACCAGATTGCGCAAATCCAGGCGTACTTCGGTTTTGATCAACCCGCCTGGAAGCGTTACCTGACTTGGCTCTGGAACGTTCTGCACCTGGACTTGGGCTCCAGTTACACCTACGGGCTCCCCGTGTGGGATGTGATTACGAGCCGTTTCCCGATTTCGCTGTTCTTTGGAATCACCTCGTTCTTCCTGAGTTACCTTGTCTGTATTCCGCTAGGCCTTTGGAAGGCGGTTCATCACGGGAGCAAACTCGATTCGCTTTCTTCGGGTGTGATTTTCTCGGGCTACGTGATGCCGGGCTACGCTCTCGGAATCCTCCTGATTATATTCCTCGCGGGCGGCTCGTACCTCGACATTTTCCCGCTAGGCGGCCTCACAAGCGATGACTTCGAAGACTTTACCTTCTTCGAAAAGATTGTGGATCTCGGGCACCATTTGATTTTGCCGATTTTCTGCTACATGATCAGCGAATTCGCGTTCCTGACTTTTTTGATGAAGAATTCGGCGCTCGAAGAACTGGGCAAGGACTATATGCGCACGGCGCTTGCGAAGGGCATGAGCTTTAACCAGGCGCTCGTTCGCCACGCGCTCCGTAACGCCCTGATTCCCATTGCGACTCGTCTTTCTGAAATCTGCACCTTGATGTTTGCGGGCGCGCTCCTTATCGAAAAGGTCTTCGATATCGACGGCATGGGTCTGCTTTATTACAACTCCATGGTCAACCGCGACTACAACGTGGTTATGGGCGTCATCTTCCTGAGCAGCTTGATGGCGATGATTGGCCGCTTGTTCAGCGATATCCTCTACACCCTCGTAGACCCGCGCATCAAATTCTCGTAGTTAGTCCTGTTTGTGGACCACCAACCACTGTCAACTTCCTACTTCCTATCGTCTACTTCCTACTAAATAACTATATTACAAACCATGAGTAACGAAATTGTTTCGCCTGTTATTGAAAAGTATTTGAAGTCCCGCGGCTATGCCGATTATGAACTCACCTCTATCGCCGGTGCCGGTTCGGGCCGTAAGTATTACCGAATTGCCTCGGGTAAGCAGAGCGCCGTTTTGCAGGTTTCTGCCTCGGTAGATGAAGATTTTAAGCGTTTTGTGGACTATGCCGAAGCTTTCGGTTCTTTCGGACTTCCGGTTCCTAAGATTTATTGCGTAGACGAAGCCTCTTGCTCCGTGCTTCAAGAAGACTTGGGTGCCCACAACTTGCTTGACAACATTGTTTCGCCGGGTTCCGAAAAGAAGACGGGCAACGTTCGCATTCTTTACCCCGAAGTCATTGATTCTTTGATCAAGTGGCAGAACATTTCCCGCTCGCTTTTCAGTTCTCGCTCTGACCTTTGGCTTCGTCGCTTCGACTTTGCCGCCCTCAAGTGGGAAACCGACTACTTTACCGAAAACTACTTGAAGAATTTCAAGGGCATTGCTGAAATCCCCGAATACGTGCGTCAGTTCTATTCCCTGATTGCGGTTTCTGTGGAAGCCCAGCACAAGGTGCTGATGCATCGCGATTTCCAGAGCCAGAACATCATGGTGAAGCCAAATTCCGAAATCGCCTTCGTAGATTTCCAGGGCGCACGCCGCGGAGCCATGTTCTATGACTTGGCTTCTCTCTTGTGGGACCCGTATGTAGAACTTTCGCTGACCGAAATCAAGGACTTCTTTGAATATTGGCGCGTTTCTTATCGCGAAACCAAGACCTACACCAAGGAAGACGCTTGGGAAGCCTTTATTCACGCTAGCTTGCAGCGCGTGATGCAGGCCATGGGCGCTTACTGCTTCTTGAGCAAGGTGAAGGGAATCCAGAAGTTTGAACAGTACATTGAACCGGGTAAGCGTCAGTTGCGTGTTGTCTTTGATGAATTCAAGAAGATTGCCAAGGCTACATCTCCGAAGACCTTCGACTTCATGGACAACGCACTGGTATAAATGCAGCCTATTTACGTAAAACATTATGCAGAACCCGAATCCTTCGCTAGGGCTTTGGGTTTTGCTTACGATGCCCTGGTGCATGGTCCGGTCAAGTTCGACCCCATGGCGACATGGAAGTCTTTGTCGGAACGCGTGTCTCAGGGAATCTACATGGGCGAGGGCCTCTTGTTGCCGCATACGCGTGTGCCTGGCCTCCCGCAGCCGCTGTTTGCTTTTGCTGTTTGCCCCAAGGGTTTTACCGACATCGCTGTAAAGCAAGGGCAAGTGCCGCAATACATTTGCTTGCTGCTTTCGCCGGCAGAGTCTGCCACATGCCATACACAGTTTATCGCAAATATTGCACGTAAACTGCTGAACCCGGAGTGGCGTGCAAAGGCGTTGGCGGCAACAACTCCCGAACAGCTGAATGCACTATTCGAGGAATAAAAAACTTTCTCTTAGTTAGTATTGGAAACTTCCGCCGACCATGGCGCGGAATCCTTCGTAATCACCGAAGTAACGGTCATAGCCCGCGCGGAATGTCATCCATTCCCACGGCTTGATTTCGATTTTACCGCCGACTTCCACGTAGTGCAAGGTGGTATTTTCGTTCAAGAATTTTTTGTCGGTGGCGCTTTCGGGTGTGTGCATGTCGGTGATGTTTCCGCCGAAGGCCGTGTCTTTTGCGACGGCGCTTGCATGCAGCGTTCCTTTGAACAAGGCGTCTTTCAAGAGCCCTCTTTCGACCTTGTAGAGCCCGCTGACTTCGCTGTAGATTTCGCGGCTGTTCGGACCGAGATCGGAGCCGAGGCTCTGGGAATAGCTGCGGTAAGTGTAGCCGCCGCCCTTGTGGTGCGTGTAGACCCACGGTTCTACGCGGGTGTATTCCAGGTACCAGTTCCAAAGCGTGCTGCCGAGTTTAAGGCTATCGCGGGCAATGCCGACCGAGGTTGCCCACTTGTTGCCCCACCAGCCGTCATCGAACATACTCGTAGGCGATTTCATGTCGTCCCACAAGAGTTCTCCGTAGAATTCCCAATGCGGTATCGTTTTAACGCTCAAATCGAACGCGAGTGAAATGTTGTCCTGGTCGCCCTGCAGGTGTTCCTGGAAAACGTAAGGAATGAATGGAATCACGTAAGCCCATTCGAATTCGCGGCCGGTGCTGTCGGCGTCTTCGTTCGGGTTCGGGAATTCCTCGGTGGTGCTTCCGTAGAGCGCCGTTTCAGAAAGGCCGAATGTAATGTTCTTGGGCAAGTTCAAATCCAAGCGGTGTACGTGCATGTACTTGCCGAAGTTCTTTTTCTCGAAAAGCTTCATGGCGTACTGCGAGTAAACGATTGGGCCCAATTCAAACTGGTAGCCGAAATAAGGTGTGGGGGCGGGTTCGAAAATGCGGCTCGTAGAATCTTGCCACGGGCGGTAATTGCTTTGTTCGCCGCGCAAAATCACGTGGTTTCTGCGGGCGGGTCCCATGCTCAAATAATCGAATCCAGCGAGCAGGCGAACGGCATCCAAGTCGTAGCTGGCGTTAGCTGCGAAAATATCCCAAGTGCGCTTGTTGTCGCTTTGCTTGTTATAGGGGATTCCTTCGCTCGGGTTGTAAAAGTTGTCGTAAATGTCTTTATTCGTGTGGTCCGTGCTTACCTTGACGCGGGCGTTGAACAAGAAACGCTCGGTAAAGTGTCCGTTCAAAAACAGGCGTACCGAAGCCGAATTGTCGTAATGCGTCGGGGCGTTCGTCAGGTTCGTAATCGCAAGGGAATCCACCAGCTGCGCACCAATACTCACCTCGTGGTGGCGTGCAGAATCAGCGAAAGTAATATGAGGATTAGCCCATGCAACAGAAATCGTTGCAAGGAATGCTAATGCGGTTGTTTTAAGAGAACTCTTCATAATCCTTACCATAAAGCGGCTTTCAGCAAAGCCATGTGGTGCACAAGGTACTTTCTTTTTTCGCTAGAACCGATGCGCGGAATAGCCGTCGCAATTCGTACAGAACTTCGCAAAATACGGAATCCCTTGGAAAGCAGAAGCCCTTTAATGCCGAAGTGCTTTTTGAATACGTATTGTTGTGCACGGTCGTGTTGCAAGGCGCGGCTCGTGTTGCTTTGGGCTGAACCCCCGCCCAAGTGCGTTAAAGTAATGTCATTTGCGATAAAGAACCGGGCGCCAATTTTGCGGGCGCGCAAAGCGAGGTCCGCATCTTCGTAATACATGAAAATTTTTTCGTCAAAGAAAGAGCCTTCGGTTGTTAAGGATTCGTAAAGTTCTTTCCCGAACATCCAGCATACGCCGCTGAGCCAATTCGTTTCCAAAAGGTTTTCTTGTGCCGTCTTGCTCGGTTTTCCTTGCAAAATTTCGGCGGCGCCTTCTTCGTTGCGGAGCGCGTTCGTGAAGAACTTTAGACTTCCGATTCCTTCGGGGCCAAGGCCCGCAAAATAATTCGGCTGATCACTGCCGTCTTTGTTCTTGGTGCTCGGCGCTATAACGGCGTAGGCATTTCCACTTTCGCGAGCGAATGCTTCTGCCTTTTCCCACGCTTTTTGCAAGCGGGGGAGCGTGTCTGCGTTCAATCGCGTATCGTTGTTCAGCAGGCAAATCGAATCGAACGATTCTCCGTCGCTTAGCAATCTCTTGATGGCTAAGTTGTTGGCGGCTCCGAATCCAAGATTCTTGTCGCTCGGGTAAACGTGAACCGTCGGAAATTCCTTGCGGATGTTTTTGACAGTGTCGTCGGAACTGGCGTTGTCGGCAATCGCGACTGCAAAATGCTCGCTGTCGGCGAGTTGCGCAGCCATGTCGTTTAAGCAGTTGCGGGTCATTTCCCAACCGTTAAAGGTCACAAGGATTATCGCGGTTCTCATGCGGCACCTCCGCGAGAACGGCCCAGTCGTTCAAAAATTTCCACTAACTGCTTCGCCGAATTTTTCCACTGGTATTTTTCGAGAATGGCTTTACGCTTGTCTTCTTTGTCGCTCAAGAAATCTTGCGGCCCGTTTAAAAAGGCTTCAATCGTTTGTGCAATCGATTCCGGACTGTTGGCGTCAAAATAAATTCCGCAATCTCCCGCGATTTCTTCCATCACGGAGCCCTTGGTGGTTAACACCGGCGTCTTGTAGTTCAGCGCTTCCAAGACGGGAAGCCCGAAACCCTCGTACACAGAAGGGAAGATGACTGCGGCACTGCTTGCGTATAAGTTCTGCAATTCACTATCGCTCACGAACCCTAAATGCTGAATGTTCTTTGCTACCGGCGAATTTTGCAACAGGCTGTTCTCGGAACTGTTTTTCCACCCCTTGGGGCCCGTCATGGTGAGCGTTACTTGAATCCCTTTTTTGTCCAAAATCTCAAGAGCCTTCACCAGGTTTGCGAAATTTTTTCGCGGTTCCAAGCTCCCGACAAAGAGCAATCCTTTTCTTTGTGGGTTCGCACACAGAGGCGTGACAGCGCAATTGATCCCACAAGGGACGACTGCGATCTTGCCGTGCGCGATGCTCGGATGAAAATGCAAAAGCTCGGCTTTAGTAAAATCAGAATTGACTGCGACAACGTCGGCTTCTAGAATCGATTTCTCGCCAATGTGGTTGTTAATCCAGCGGACCGATTTGCGCATGGTTTCAGGAAAGCGCTTGTATACGAAATCATGAACCGTCAGAACCTTCTTGCAGTCGGATTTGCCCAAGGGCAGCGTTTGCTCCGGTCCCCAGAAAACATCGATCTGGTATTGCTTGAACAGGCGCGGGAGCGTCAGTTGCTGCCAGAGAATGCCCGGAATTTTCTTTTGAAATGCGAATTTTCCGGAATAGGGGCAAAGTTTGAAATTCTTGTTTGTAATCGGGTAATCAATTGCGTGCGGCGAAAACAAGAAATATTCGTTTTCGTTGTCGATTTGCTGGAGTGCATTTAACAGGCTAATCAGGTAGCGACCGATGCCGCTATTGTTGTAACGCAAACACTTGATGTCGATTCCGATATGCATTAGCTTTTTTTCCAAATCTTGCGTGCAAGCGGCAGGCCGACAGCGGTAAACAGAATGCGCTTCAGGGTAACAGCGGCGGAATCTTTCAAGAATAGTTCTTTGCGGTGCTTGGCAATCCACAGCACTCGGAGGGGCAAAACGGCGCGTGAAAGCCGAGCCTTGGTAAGGCCTAAAAGCTTTTGGGCAAAGCGAATTTCTTTTTTAGTGAGCAAGAGTTTGCCCGCGTTATCAAGAATCGTTTGAATCCATTGAATCTGGGTTTCAAGCGTCTTGCTCATCGAAGGCGCTGCCACACCGCCTACGGCGTTGTTGCCATGAATACGGTATTGCACAACGGGCGTGTCGATGGCGGCAATTCCGCCTTGCCTGTCGGCAATCATCGCAATCCAGCGGTCATGAACAGTCACGCCCTCGGGAATCGGGAGAATCGTCTTCAGCAATGCGGCACGGAAAAGCGAAAGGCAACCTGTTACATTGTTGATGCCTGCAATCTGCTGCTCCATCGAAATTTTCTTTTCAATCTTCGAATAGCTGCGCCAAGAATCGGCCATGATTTTTCCGTCGGCATCAACCACTTGGGCATCACCGAAAACAAGAGCCTTGTCCAGGATTTCTTTTTCGAGTAATTCCAGCTTTTGCGGGAGCCAAATGTCGTCTTGGTCGGCAAGCGCTATCAAATCGCTGTCGCTTAATTGCGGCTGCGCGAGTTCCAATGCCTTCGAAAAGGCGGCGCGATGCCCGGAATTCTTTTCGAGAATCGTCACTTGCAGCGGCAAGCGGTTCTCATAGCTTTTTAAAATCGCGGGCGTATTGTCTTTTGAACCGTCATCGACGGCGACAATAAAGTCGGCAGGCCTAGTTTGCACCACAAGCGAATCGAGCATCTGTGCCAGATACTTTTCGCCATTGTAGGTCGCAAGGACTATGCCGATTTTCGCCATACCCTGAATATAGTAAATATCCCTGTTTTAATAGCTGTATTTAATCAATAATTGTGCTAAAGCCAACTAAGGAATGCGTAGCAGAGTCAAGATGACCTTGGAAATAGATAATATATCGTTTCGCATCAATAGGTTTGCATTGTAATGGTTTAAAAGGAAGATTCTCATTTAGAATTTCGGCTGAATCACCTTTAAATGAAAAATGCAATCCTTCCGCAAATTCTTGTTTTTCGCATGAGCCGGGGTGGTTTCGCAACATTTGTATTGTTTTGCTTTTTTTGACATTGTAGTCGAAAAAAATATCGTGTTTATTTTTGTCCTTTAAAAATGAACGATATAAATAATTGGATTGATGACTTAAAGCGAATTTAGTTATTATTAGTTAATGAATTTTTTGAAATCAAGAAGAATTTGAGTAATGTTATGAATAATTCATTTGAAAATGGCGATAGCAAAGTCCATCAGAATAAAAGAAAGTTGCTTTTATTTTCTCCATTGATTTTTATTCTTTTAGTTTTAGGTCTATTCATTTTGATCTATATGACAGACCTTCCTTTTGATGCGTCCGTTGTCATATTTCTTCTTTGTTCCTTTGTTTTATTTATGGTTTTGCTGAGCCCATTTTTTTCAGAACCTCTTAAAATTGAGGAAAATGAAGATTTCTTGATATGCTATCTTTTTTATGGGAAAAAGGTTGTTTCTCTTACAGGAAATTGCACTTATAATATTCAGTTTTATACTGATGGTGGGTGGGTGATTTCTTTTAGTACAGGCATATTACCAGTAAGATTTTCAAATGATGCGTTTGCGGATCTTTCGAAAATAGTTGATAAATTAAAGGATTGTCCGAACAATCAAAAGAGGAATGCCTTTATCATTACTATGAATGCTATAATTGGTATTGTAGCTATGATTGGTGGTGGGATAATGTTTGTGTCGGGAAGTAAGGGTGGAATTTTTTGTGTTATAGGTGGTCTGGCGTCTATATTTGAAATTGCAAATGAAATGTTTGGAGGCAAGAAACAACCTAAACCGTCCGTAAAACCTGTTCTTCCTACATTTATGGAAGGGGTGGTGGGAATATTGACTCTTTTTCCTCTGCTGTTTGCTTTCATGATTTTTGCAAATGAGGGGATTTCTGTAATGCCTGCGTTTGCATTGATTGCAGGCGAGGCTTGTATTTGCTTCTATCTTCTAAACTACCAGAAAAAAGTAAAAAAGGGAATGGGAATATTGTACTCATTCCTAGATTCTGCAAAATATTTAATCCTTTTCTTTCTTGCTTTGGGATATCTTGTTTATCACTTTGTAGTCTCGTAGTTTACAGGAATCCAACAGAAAACTTGGCTACTTGTTGCCTTAGTGGCTATGTTTTTCTTTGTAACAATAAATTAATTTTTTTTGCGAAAGTTCTTTTGAGAAAAAGAGAATTTTTTTGCAAGTGTTTTTTTTACAGAAATTTTTCTTTCTAAATTTGTCTACATGAAATTTATAAACAAACTTAGGTTTGCTTTTCTAGTTGTATTTGTAATTGGTCCCTTAGTGTGGGCGCAACAAACAACTCTTCCTCCGCTCCCGATTCCCGATTCGGTTGTCGTAAAAAATTTGAATGTCAAGAATACCGAAATTCGTGACTTGCTTCAAGGACTTGCCGTTCAGTATGGACTGAATCTTTTTTTGGCTTCTGGCGAACATTTTTCTGATTTTTAACGAAAATTGGCTGATTTTTGGCGAAAAATTATAAAATTTAACGAATATTTTTAATTTTTAGCGAATTTTTAGTTAAATTTGACGAAAACAGGATTCATCAAAAATGCTTCAAAAGAAACTTGACTTCGTAATCAGTGAGGTTCTCGAGCAAAAGAGCGAGAACAACCATCTAGAAATTAAGAAGGCCGAGGGCGGCTGCCCCAAGCTTTTTGATACGCTATCTTCGTTTTCGAACCAAAAAGACGGCGGCATTATTCTTTTTGGCATTGACGAAAAAAATGATTTTGATGTCTGCGGTGTCTATGACGCGGCCGATTTGATAAAGAAAATTTCGGAACAGTGCTTGCAGATGGAACCAGCTGTTAAAGCCCTCTGTACAACGACCGTTTTTAACGGGAAGACGGTCGTAAGTGCGGAAATCCCCGAAATAGATGATTTTCAAAAGCCCTGTTTTTACAAGGGAGCCGGCAGATTGCGTGGTTCCTATGTTCGTGTTGGAGAAAGCGACCGCCAGATGACCGAATACGAGGTCTATACCTACGAGGCGTTCAAGAAAAAAATCGAGGACGAGTTGCGGGTCGTGGAACGCGCCGGCGAAAAGGAACTGAGAACGGACGCCCTGAAAAAATATATGCTGGAGCTGCGGGAAAAGAAGCCCGCCATCGCCTCGCTCCCCATGGAACGCTGCCTGAGTTTGCAGGGATTCGTAGCTAACGGCCACCCGACTGTTACGGGACTCCTTATGTTCGGGGCTTATCCGCAGGGATTCTTCCCCGGGCTCTGCATCACGGCAGTTTCCGTCGCGGGGACGGAAATCGGCACCGTCGGAGAATCCGGAGCCAGGTTCATTGACAACAAACGTATCGAAGGATCGATTCGTCAAATGCGTGACGAGGCCGTGGCGTTCGTCATGCGCAACATGAAGACCTGCACCACGATTGATGAACGGACGGGAAACCGCGTGGACAGGCCGGAATATCCGGTTGTCGCCATCCGCGAAATCATCATCAACGCGCTTGTCCACAGGGACTACAGCATCCATACGGACAATTGCCCGGTCACTATCAGGATGTTTTCTGACAGGATCGAGGTGGAAAACCCCGGAGGGCTTTATGGACGGAACCGCATCGAGACGCTGGGAGAGTTCGGCGCGGATACGCGAAACCCATACCTGGCAAATGCCCTCGAAGTCATAGGGCAGACGGAAAACCGCTATAGCGGTATTCCCACAATAAAGCGTGCCATGGAGGAGGCCGGCCTGCAGCCACCCAAGTTCGAAAGCACCTACGGAGTGTTCCGCGTTACGTTGTACAACACTATCGCGAAAAAAGAAGAACCCTTGACTCCGTTCCAGCAGAGTATCCTTGATTTTTGCACAAGGCCAAGGACACGCGGCGAACTGGAAGAACGCTTCAAGGATGATATCACCATTGCCTACCTCATGACAAGGCACATTTTCCCGATGGTAGAGCGGGGCTTGTTGAAGTTGTCCATACCGGACAAGCCCAAGAGCAAGAAACAGCAATTCGTGACGGTGAAGCCCTGATGCTGGCGTGTTGACTGCCTGAAAATTTCTTATGATTGGAGAGGTATGCCTATCGAGTTCACACAGACGCAGCAACCTACGGAAATATCCGGTGATACTTTGTACGAAATGGCGATGGCATATGATGGCTCTGGCAGGAGGATTTCCAAGACCCGCTGGGTGAAGGCGCGGGGCGATGCGGGCTGGCAGCGCAGGCACGTGACTCACTATACTGGCATCGGCACGGAGGTGCGCGAGAATTTCACCGGCAAATCCATGCAAGGCGAGTGCAGTGAAAATGCACTTGTGTATTTTCATTGCCGAGCCGCAGGGGATTGCGCTTTGCGCAACGAACTCGACGACGAGACGCAGCTGAACTACTTTGGTGCCCGCTATTTTGACCCGTTCTTTGGCCTTTGGATGTCTCCTAATCCGGCGGGTCAGTTCGCGAACCCGTACAGCTACGGCGGCGATCCGGTAAACTTTGTTGATCCAAATGGTGAGTATAGAACCATTAACAGAAAAGGCTAGGAAGGGGGGGTATCGTAGAATGTTAAAATATTATGAAGATTTGGGGTATTAATGAAGTTCTTGCTATACTTAATAATCGCGTGCTTTCTTTGTGGCTGTGCCACAGGTGAATGCAGAACGAACGCATGCCTCACATACAAGAGAACGGAGGCTTTCTGTAACGAAATCCGAGCAGAGGGAGCCTTTTGTTTGGAATACGATTATTTTAACTACTGTATCAGGGAAGGTCTGAACAATCAAAAGATTGCAACGATGTGCATAGATACCCTGATTTATAAGGAAATCCTTGAGGTCTTTGACGGAAAATGGGCTAAAGGTACTGTTGGCAATAGCCAGCCAACTGAAGATTCTACGGGTGCAGGCCCTTATTGGATTGATCGAATAGAATACAGTTATAGTTCCTTTACGCGGGATGTAATTCAAGATACAGTAATTTACCATCATTATTGTAAGTCAAAAGACAATAAGAACTGTGACATGTTTTTTTTGATTCACACAAATAGGGGCCCAATGTACCAATATGATTACAAAACGAAAGAAATAAAAACCAAGGGTTGGCCTATGTAATTTCCCCAAATGCATACGGGTATTAGAATCATGTCGAAATATTTTTTATGTTTCTTCTTTTCATTTCGTTCTAAAATCAATTATTTTTTTTAATTATCAGGTAAAATGAATTTGTATAACAAAGGAACAATCATGAAAATAAAAATTTTACTTGCAGCATCTATTCTTTTAGCTGCATGCGGAGATGATGATGAAATCGGCGAATTTGAAATAAAGTGACTCATTTGTTATATTAACGACATGGTGCTAAAGATATTCCCCATCGGCGAAAGGAAAATCGCAGACGGAACGGTTTAAACTGATGCAAAAGATCCTTTTTGTTTGCGATAAAAACGAGTGTACCAGTTTCGGGCGATTGACGCTGAATCTGGTCAAGGCGGTGTCGGGAAAATTCGATGCCCATGTGCTTTGGCTCAAGACTCCCAAGTTCTTTGGTGAAGCCGATAAGAATGCGACGACTTCGCAAGATTCTAACTATGAATCTCACGAAGTGTGGGCGAAATCGCTCTATACGGGATATTTGAGTTTCCGTTCTCCGCTTAAAAAACTGGTCAAGAAAATCCAGCCCGAAATCGTCTTTTTTATTCGGCCGGAACTCGGTTTCTTGGTGCCGGTGGTGAAGGGCCGCGCAAAGACGGTCATGTTCGTGCATGATACCTTTGCCGAAACTTTGTACCCGAACAGCACGAAGTTCAAGTTGTTGAACTTGTTCTACATTCGCCCGACTGTTAAGGCGGACTTTTTCGTGTACAATTCCAACTGGACTCGCGGCCAAGCGGCGGACCATTTTGGCATAGAAATGTCGTCAAAGCCGGGAGCCGTCATCGGTTGCCCCATCGATAGCGCCTTGTTTAACAAGCCCGAAACGAAACCGACGTTTGAAGAAAAGAAAGTTTTTCTGCGCAAGTACGGCATCAAGAATTTTGATGGCATGTGCCTGAACGTAAGCCTCGACGAACCCCGCAAGAATATCGAGACTTTCTTTGAAATGGCAAGCCTCAGGCCGCATGTGGCCTTTGTTCGCGTGGGCAAGTTCTCGGATCGCCTGCGCGCTATCGTGAACGAAAAGAAACTTTATAACGTCTATCATTTTAGCGAGTTTAAAGCGCATGAACTGCGCGACTTTTACCGCCATGCTGACCTCATGGTGTATCCGTCGCTTTTAGAAGGCTTCGGCCTTCCGCCTATCGAAGCGATTGCTTGCGGAACGCCTGCGCTCTGCGCCGCCACCTCGGCTGTCAAGGAAAACCTTGACGGAGTTTGCCCGCTGATCAATCCGCCGACGGATGCCGAGGCATACGCCCGCGTGATCGATCGCGTGCTCGCCGGCGAAAATGTAATCGATGAATCTAATGCAAAAAAACTCCTGGAACATTGTTCCATGGAGTCTTTCAGCAAACGAGTTGCAGATTTTTTTAATTCTATTTCCGGCGCCACACCTTAATCAGGCTGTGGTTCTTTCTGGTTGCAAGCCAAAGCGTCGGCCAAATCAGAATCAAGTCGCGAATCAGGCTTGTCCAGGCTTCGGCCTTGTCGTGGGCGTCGCCGTCTTCAAGCTCAAAGCAACCGCAAGTGATTCCGAGGTCATTGCCCAAGGCCCAAGCGAGAGCAATGATAAAGCTTACGAACATCCAGAAAATGGCGAAGGCCGATTCACGTACGAACGGCGTTACAATCATGGCAAGTCCAAACCAGAATTCAAACTGCGGGTAAACCAGCGCAAAGAAGTTGTTCACGCTTTCCAAGTGCAAAGCGGGGAAGAACTGGTACTGCGCCACAAGGACTGCGAACTGGTGCGGGTCCTGAATCTTGTAGATGCTTGCGAAAATGAACATGCCGCCAATGCCCACACGGAACAAGGTTTCGAGCGCACGGATGGCAAAGTCCTTTTGCAGGCGGTAAGCCGGAACGCAAATGCCCGTGGCGATAATGATGGCGGCAAGGCCCACATGAATATTGTAGCGGTATGCCTTCGGCCAAATGTCAATCAGCCAATCCTGGTCGGTAAAAGTCAAGAACGATTCCGGGAACGAAATTTCGGCAACACCGATAGCTACCAGAATCGAGGCTACAACGAGCAGTACTGCAGAGATAATCGTCTTCTTCATTACAGCACCTCGTCCGGCTTGGCAAGTATTTCCTGGCTGCCGATCCAGTCGACCGACTTGGAATCTTCAACGCGAATGTTGTTGATTACGGCAAGCGCAATGCAGAATGCGGCAATCCCCAAAAGGACAATCCAGTTCAGGGATTTTAAATAACTTTTGAGATAATCGAATACTTTAAGAGCAATTGATTTCATATCCATAAGATACAAAATCTTCGGTCTTATTTAGTCCACAGGCTTTTTTCTTTTTCAATAAACTTGGCGAAATCTTCAGGCGCCACCGGCTTCGAAAAGAAATAGCCCTGAATTACGTCGCAACCCATTCTTCTGAGTGCGCGCAGCTGAGATTCAGTTTCGACACCTTCGGCAACGCAAGGAACCTTCAAGAATTTGGCGATATCGATAATCAGTTCCACCATCCTCTTGTTCTTTTCGTGTTTTTCCATGCTGCGGACAAAAGACATGTCGATTTTTAGAATGTCGATCGGAATTTCGGTCAGCATGCCGAGCGAAGAATAACCGGTACCAAAGTCGTCCATTTCGATTTTAAACCCTTTCTTGCGCATGCTGTCGAGCACTTCGATTAAGCCCTGTGCGTTTTCGGCGTAGGCACTTTCGGTAATTTCGATCATGTACTCGCTGGGCGAGAGATTGTTCTCTTTCAAAATGTTGCAGAATTTGTTCTCAAGATCCGGATCGTAAATGTCAATACGCGAAACGTTTACCGACACGGGAACGGTAAAGTCATATTCGTCCTTCCAGCGGCGGATTTGGGCGGCGGCTTCTTTCCACACGTAGTAGTCAACCATCTGAATCAGGCCGTTCGATTCGAACAAAGGAATGAAGTCTCCCGGATTGATAAAGCCGAGAGTCGGGTGAATCCAGCGGATAAGCGCCTCGGCACTGCGCAGGTGCGGCTTGTCGCCTTGAATAGCATACTTGGGCTGGTAGTACACCCTCAAGTCCTTGCGTTCGATCGCTTCGTAAACGTCCCTAATCAAGCGTTCTTCGCGAAGATGCTTACTGTGTAGTCCACTGTTGTATGTGGATACAGAAATCGTAAAGTTTCCGCTAATGCGGTCGCAAGCGCTCTTGGCACGGTCAAACCATGTTTCGGGGTCAATCATTCCCCGTTCTACGTAATGCCATACGCCCACACGGACTCGGATATTGCTTACTTTGATATAATGGGTAAGAATAGTCTGAAGCGCTGTCTGAAGCTCTTGGTAGTCATCTTGGTGAATGCAGTATACGTAGAAAACGTCTGCGCTGGCGCGGCAGGCAATCGCATTCAAGGTTGTAAGCACTTGTTGCAGGTAGACCCCGATTTCTGCCAGAACCAGGTCGCCGGTACCGCGTCCGTAAATTTCGTTAATCAAACGGAAATGTTCGATGTCAATGACAACGGCATCGCGGTCAGAACCCATGTCCAGCGGGAGTATCTGCTTCAGGTATTCAAAGAAATAGTCAATGGTATAAAGTCCCGAGAGCTTGTCCCTTTCGGTCTGTTGCACCAGGTTCTTGCTTTCGTATAAAGCTATGGTGCGTTCGCAGCGGGCCAGAATAATGTCGGGGGAACTCAGAGGCTTGCGTATGAATTCGTCTGCACCCAGTTTGTAACATCCGCTTTCATCGTTTTCTCCTGTAATGACGATGACGGGAATGTTCTGCAAAAAGCTTTGGGCGTTTCGTTGCTTTAAAAATTCGATACAGGTGTCGTCGGGTAGGTCTTGTTCCAGTAAAATAAGGGAATAGGTTGTGGGGGCGTCCATCAATAAAAGCAAAGCTTCTTGCGTGTTGCCGACAACAGTGATGTTGTAAGACTCTTCCAGGACATTTTGAAAAGTTTCCTGGCAATCTGGATTGTCTTCGATCACCATTATATTTTGTCTAGACTTGTACGACGACATTATTTTCTCACTTCCTCGTAAAGAATATAAAAAAAAGACGCTCGACGAATGCCGAGCGTCCCAAACTCTTGGTTTGAGTGGTTACTACCTGGAGTAGTATTCCACGACGAGCTGTTCTTCGAGCTTGACGGGGATCTGGTCGCGGAGCGGGAGCTTCACGAGAGAGCCTTCCATCTTGCCGGCGTCGACAGTCACGTATTCAGGGGTTGCCGGAGCGTTAGCAATGGCTTCCTTGATCTGAACGTGTTCCTTAGAGCCTTCGCGAACTGCAATCACGTCACCGGCCTTGATCTGGCGGGACGGAGAGTAGCTGCGGACACCGTTCACGGTGAAGTGACCGTGAGCGACATACTGGCGAGCTGCGAAAATCGTGCGAGCAAAGCCCATGCGGTAGACGAGGGCGTCCAGACGGGTTTCGAGCAAGATCATCAGGTTGTCACCAGCAGAACCGGCGCGACGGTTGGCTTCGTCATAAGCCTTGGCCAACTGAGCTTCGGAAATGTTGTAGGTGAAACGCAGACGCTGCTTTTCAACGAGCTGCTGCTTGTACACGGAAGAAGACTTCTTGCGGGTCTGACCATGCTGGCCGGGTGCAAAGTTACGGCGATCGAGAGCCTTCTGAGTCTTCTGAGAGACGGCGAGTCCGAGAGAACGGGCTACCTTACCTTTTGGTCCACGGAAAGAGGACATTTTTACCTCGTTAAAGGAAGCTCTTTGGTTAACATGCATGTTGGCAGAGCTTGGCGCGACATGCACTCATTGGTGTGACATATATAGAAATAATTTGGCCGTTTTTCAACGGAATCTCCCCAAAAACACCCTGAACCACCCCCGTAGGTCGTCACTTTATTATATTAGGGGCATGGAATGGAACGAAAATCAGCTGAAAGAACCGCAATTAATCGATATCCCTATTGCCCATGACCAACGTGGTAACCTGAGCGTCGTGGAAGGGGGCGAACTGGTGCCTTTCGATATCAAGCGAGTGTATTACCTGTACGACGTTCCCGGTGGCACCACCCGTGGCGGACATGCCCATAGGAATCTCCGCCAGCTGATTATTGCTGCAAGCGGCAGTTTCGACGTCATCTTAGATGATGGTAAAAAGCGAACCAAGTATTCCTTGAACCGTTCCTATCACGGACTCTATATTCCCACTATGCATTGGCGCGAAATCGAGAACTTCTCGTCGGGTGCGGTGTGCATGGTCTTGGCGTCCGAACATTACGATGAATCGGACTACATCTACGATTACGATGCTTTTGTAAAAGAGTCTGCAGAAAAATGACATCGCGTCATTTTTCGTAAGTAACGTTCACGCAAGCCTTGGCGCCAAAAGATTCCTTGAATCGGAGTAGGCTTTCGTTCAAGACTTCTCCGCCGTTTTCGGTAGAAATGCCCCAAGAAATTTTCTGGTAGCCGTCGAGGGCGGCTTCTCGCATCACGCGTACATATAGGGCGCAACCGGTCTGGAACTTTGTGTAATCCGGATTGGGCGCGATGTACTGGGCGTGAATGGTTTTTGTCTTTTCGAACAAGAAGAGCATCATGACTGCAACCAGGGTGTCTCCGTCCCACATGCCGCGGAAGCGGATGTGTTCGGGAATACGGTTGTCCTTCAGGTCGTAGAGCTCCTGCAAGGAATGGACCGGATGCACGTGGTGCTTGGATTTCGAAATTTCCAGGAAACGGTAGAAGGTCTCAAAGTCTTCCGCTTTTTCCAAGTTTCCGAATCGGATGCCTTCAATTTCGGATTTCTTGAAAATGCGGCGACAATCCTTGTCGCAGTTTTCGAGCGGGTCTACGTCGGATTGCAACGTACAATACGAACTCAGTTCCGTGTGGCGCGTGTATCCCAAGTGTTCCAGCATATATTCCAGAAGGTCTGGACTTTCTTCGGCGAAAATGGCAGGAGTAATCTTGAATCGAATGTTTTTGAATCGGCCGGTAAGGTACTGGTCTGCTTCCTTCAAAATTTCAAGGAGCCTTGAACCGCTGTAGAACTGCTTTGCGACAATAGGGCCGCCAAAAGTGGTCCCCGCATGGGAAATAAAGGTTTGTTCCTTTACCACGCCCGGGAAATAGGCCGCAAGAATCCCGCTTTTTTCAAGCGCGAAACTGGCGTCGGTAAAGCGCCCTGCGGGGTGGTAGTTCAAGAACCGTCTGGTTTGCAAGAACGTCCCGTTGACAGATTCGCATTCCACAAAGTGATCCAGTCGCTTGTCTAGTTCGGGGCTGTAGGGCAAAATTTCGTACATATTTCCTAAAATAGTAAATTCCTAACCACTAATCACTGTCTACTTTCTACATTCTACTTCCTACTAATTTGCTATTTTCATGAATAATGATGAATGTCCCGTTTTATTCGCTGGATTATGTGAATCGCGCTTTAGGTGATGCCCTGCGCGAATCTTTTTCTGATGTTCTTGATTCAAAGTGGTTTATTCGCGGTTCGCGTTGCGCTGCGTTCGAAGAATCCTTTGCGGCCTATTGTGGCAAAAAAGCTTGCGTCGGAGTAGGAAACGGCTTAGATGCGCTGACCTTAATGTTGAAAGCATCTATTCTCCTTGGACGAATGGCAGAAGGCGATGAGGTGATTGTTCCTGCCAACACTTTTGTGGCTACGGTTTTGGCGGTGCGAGCCGCTGGCCTTGTTCCGGTGCTTGTGGAACCGAATCCTGAAACCTGCGTGTTGGATGCGTCTCGGTTAACTGATGCTTGCTCTGCAAGGACCCGTGCCGTTTTGGTGGTGCACTTGTACGGTCGCCTGGCGGATATGCCCGCGATTTGTGAATTTGCAAAGGCGCATAACCTGCTGGTGTTCGAAGATGCTGCTCAAGCACACGGCGCTGTTTTAGATGAGAATAAACTCTCGTCTAATGCAGCGGCCTACAGTTTTTACCCCACTAAAAATCTTGGCGCCATGGGCGACGGGGGAGCGGTGGTGACCGACAATCAGGAACTTGCTCAAGTGGTAAGGTCTCTTGGCAATTACGGCTCTTACGAAAAATATGTGAATAAATATGTGGGTGTAAATTCACGTCTTGACGAAGTCCAGGCGGCTGTACTGCTTGCAAAACTTCCGCATTTGGATTCTTGGAACAGACGCCGTCAAGAAATTGCGGCTCGGTATTGCTCCGAAATCAAGAACCCGCTGGTGCGTGTAACGCCTGTTCCCGCGAATCCGAAATCCCATGTGTGGCATGTGTTCCCGGTATTCTGCGAGCGTCGCGACGATTTGCATAAGTTCCTTAAGGAACGCGGAATAGAAACCTTGATTCATTACCCGATTCCGCCACACCTGCAAGAAGCCTTTGACGGGGCTCTTTCTCGCGGTGAACTTCGCTACGGCCCGCTTCCGATTGCCGAAGAACTGGCCCGTACGGAACTCAGCATCCCGATGGGCCCTGGTATGACCGATGAGCAGGTCGCGTATGTTGTCGAATCCATTAACGCTTTTGCTTGATTTACGATGCCCTCAGATTTGAAATTTGCGAAACTTTTTGCCGGCTCCGGTGCGGTCACGTTGTTCAATGCGCTTCGCGCCTTTGCCATAAATAAGTTGTTGGCTGTTTTTCTGCCGCCTGCCGCCTTTGCGTGTGTGGGGCAGTTCCTGAATTTAATGAATATTGGCCAGGCCACGTCTTCGTTGGCTTTGCAGAATGGTTGGACTGCCTTGACAGCCCAGAATAAGGACAAGCGCGAAAAGCTTCTTGGCATTTGGCGTGGTGGGCTACGCCTTACAACTTTTGCGAGCTTGTTCACTTTTGTGGTGGCTCTCCTATTCTGCTTTATGGCGCCGCTTGAGGTGTTATTGCCCGGAGTCCCTGTGCGTCTTGCCCAGGCAGCCATCCTGTTTGCTTTGCCCGGAATTCTTGCGACAAATATCATCACCATAACGGCGGCCGTCATGAATGGCCTTGGTGAAAATCGCAAGTGGGCGACTATTAACATGGTGGCTTCGATATGGCAAGTGTTGTGGGTCGCTTTCTTCCTTTATACGGGGCGCCTTTCGGTTCTTTCTATTATTGCGACCCAGTCGGTGGTGGCGGCCATATTTGCTATTCAGGTGGCCAGTCGTGCCGGCTTTAGCGTTAAGCATATTTGGAAGACGGCTCTTGATACAAGGGGCCCATGGTTGTCCTATGCACTGATGGGCCTTATCCCGATGGTGCTAGCGCCTGTGGTACTTACCTTTATTCGAACGATAGTGGGCATGCGTTTTGGCGGTGATGCTGCAGGTATCTGGCAGAGTGTGTGGAAGGTCTCTGATTTTCTCTTTATGGCCATGTCCGCCATTTTGACAGTGATTCTTCTGCCGCGAGTTTCGCCTCAGATGACTCGTCAAGATTTTTTCGCAATGTTCCATCCGTTGTTACTTCGCATTATGGGAATTTCATTGGCGATGGTTTCAGCCCTGTACTTTGGCCGAAGCATATTAGTGCAGGTGCTTTTTTCGCAGGCGTACATGGGAGCTGTCGATTATTTGCCGATCCAGTTGGTGGGCGATTTCTTTCGGTCGGGAGGCTTTGCGCTTGCCTTGGTGCTGATTGCCCGGGCCGAAACCAAAAAATTCCTGGTGGTAGAAATAGCGTCAGAACTGCTGCTTGCTGTCGGTACTTACGTGGGAATTCGCATGTTTGGATTTAATGGTCCTATGATGGCGTACGCTTTTGAGAATTTCGTGTATATAGTTGCTCTTTACATCGTTGTGCGGAGGCTCAAGTGGAATACTCCATAACGAATATGTTTGCCGAAAAAATGACGGAAAATGTTTACGTGAAGGCTTTTGCTCAAGGCGTAGAAACCGAGCAACGTGAACTTCCTCCGCTTGTGTCGGTGTTGATGGCTAGCTACAATCACGAGAACTTTGTGGAGGCGGCTGTTAGGTCTATAATGGCGCAGAGGGGCGTTGCCTTCGAGTTGATTGTCGTTGATGACGGCAGCAAGGATTCTTCTCCGCAAATCTTGGAAAAGCTGCAGGCGGAACTCGGCTTTACCTATGTACATCGCGAAAATAAGGGCTTGATGCCTACGATGCATGAATTGTTGTCGATGGCTCGCGGAAAATATTTCTGCTCCTTTGCCTCCGATGACATCATGCCTAAAGGCAGGCTAGAAGCCCAGGCAAAATATCTGGAATCGCACCCCGAAGACCCGATGTGTTTTGGGCAGATTATTGTGATGGATGCCGAAGGTCATCACGGAAGTGACCCCGATCCCCGCTACACGCGCTCTATTCCTCGAGTGACCTTTGAACAGTTCTTCCTCGGACAGCGAGAAATTCACGGCTGCACCGAAATGATTCGCTTGGATGTTTTCCGCGAAATGGGCGGCTACGATTCCGAGTATCCCTTCGAAGATTTCCCGCAGTGGCTCAAGTTTCTGCATAAGTATGGCTCTTTACCGGTACTGCCGGCGTTGTGCTGCTACTATCGTGTTCACGGCAACAACATGTCATCGAATCGTGCATTGATGTATGGCACATTCTTGAAGGTGCTTGAACGCTACAAAGACCACCCTCTTTATCCGAAGGTGGTCAAGATTTGGAAATCGCACTGGTTTTCGGCATTGTGCTATTCAGACAAGAAAGAAGCGCTTCGCAAGCTGCCGGAGCTCTGGTCGCTTTCGCTTCCGTTCCTTAAACGCCTCCCAAAACTTTTTATTCCGCGTTTCTTGCTTAAGCAGTAAATTTCCGGATGATTTTGTTGATGCATCCTGCAAAGCCAAGGGTCTGCAGGTTTGTCCATAATGATAACGGCACAGACAGTGCCTTGGCAATGGGACGGGGGTACTTGGCGAACAGCGCCTGCCTGCGCTCAATTCCCTTGCGGACAGAATCCGGTCGCCAGGCGCTACTGAAATGGTGAATGCTGTAGGTCGCTACGGTGGTACGGATTATCCCGTCGATAAAACTCTTTGGCGAAAAAACATCTTCGCTCATGATGGTCAGATCGAACTTCTTGAACGTTTCCTGAAGAATGTTCGGAAGCACCATCTGGTCGACTTCATCTTCGTCGTAGCTGAAATTCTGTTCCTTGTAATAATCGAGAAGTGTTTGCAGGGGTACAAAGCCTGCTTCGCATCCCATCGTCGCTGCTTCAATTCGCTGAGAGCCGTTTTCGTATCCGAAAAAGTAAGGCTTCTCGAGAAGTTCGTCGAATGGTTTCAAGACTTCCACGTCGGTGTCAAGATAAATTCCGCCTTCTGTGTACAGCGCGTAAACCCTTACGGCGTCGGCGGCAAAGGCCCAACGTTTTTCAGCGAGAGCTTCTTTGACCCAAAGCAGATTTGTCGAAAGAGCTTTTTCGGCGTCCCACTTGACCCATTCAAAGTCGGGCAAGAACTTGTGCCAACTGTCAATGCAGCGCTGGATGCTTTCGGGGAAGGGTTCGCCAGAAAACCAACAATAGTGAAGTTTTTTAGGAATCATCCGAACCTCCGGAGCGCAAACTCGAAAACAGCTTTCCCGCCAAAAGAAATCAGGGCGGCTGCCTTGTTGCGTGTGCGACTGCTGGTGTTAAACAGTGTCTCTTGGCGGTATTCCTTGATGTGCATCCAGGCCCGAGTCCTGAAATCCTTGAATTCATCGGTGTCGGGGGTGCGCATCAGGATGCTACAACTTGCGCTAAAAAGATTGCTGTGGGCTGCCCGCTGGAGTTCTGGGCTTTTACCTTCTACAAGAGTGCAGATTTTTTCGGCGATGTCCAACAGTTCCGCTTTCTTGTAGTTGTAGGCGGTTGCAAGAATGCTCGTGTTGTGTCGGCGGTTCAGGTAAAGCGGCTCGGGAACGAATGCGACTTTTTTTGCCTCCAAAAGCACTTGCGGAATGCAGTCCATGTCTTCGAAATAGATTCCTGGAGTGAACCTGCGGCTTTGCCAGATTTGGGCGTCGTAGAGTTTGCTCCAGGCAGAATAATCGGGGCCTTCTTTTTGGTAGAGAGCTCGTTCCAAAGCTTTTTCAGGGGAAAGTGCAATCGCTTGTGTCGTTGCCGTTTCTCCGTTGGCAATTTCAGAGTCCTTCCAGAAAAGTTGCTTGTCGCTGCAGGCGATACTTGCGTTATTCTGCTTTGCGGCGTCCAGAAGTTTTTGTAGAAAACGGGGGGCCAGCATGTCGTCGCTATCGACGAAGGTTATCCAGTTTCCGCAGGCGGCTTTAATCCCCGTGTTACGCGCTTCGGAAAGTCCCTTGTTTTCTTGATGGATGATGACGATACGGTTGTCTTTGGCTGCAAATTGTTCTACGATGGCAGCGCTGTTGTCTGTAGAACCGTCATCGACGGCGATGATTTCGAAATCAGAGAATGTCTGCGCTAACACACTGTTCAAGCAATCCTCAAGGAACAGTTCTGTGTTATAGACTGGTATGATGACGCTGACTTCTGGCACTATCTACTTATTCAAATTTTGAACGACTTCGCCCCAACCCATTTGCACAATGGCACCGGCGCGAACCAAGTTGCCTTGTGCGTCTTCGTATTCCTTTAGAATCCGGCTCCATTCCGATACGTCGCGGCGGAACTTGACATCTTTATGAATGCGTTTCATGAGCATGTCCTGTTTCCATTGAGCTGCGGCAGAAAGTTTTTGACAAGAAACATCGAGCGCGTCCAAGTAGGCGGGAATGGCGTCAAGGAAAGTCTTTTCGAAAGGCTTTGCCTTGGACTTTGCCTGTAGGACCAAGTTTTTTTGGTTAATGGCGTTCTTGCGGATTTCGCTCATGAGTCGAACAATTCGCTCAAAATCCACTTGCGGCCAGAACAGGTTGAATGGCCACATCTTTTTCCAGTGAAATTTGAACATGGATTCGTGGGCCGTGTTTTTAGCCCTGATAAGTTCTTTGAGGTTTTCGAAAATGACCTGGGAGGGGAGCATTTCTTTGTTTTCTTGTTCGCTCATGGCCTGCAATATACTAAAAAAGGGGGTGTTTTCTGTAAAAAAGCCTTAAATTTCGGAAAGTTTGCTTGTTTTTTTTTATTTTGGAAGTAAATTCTATATGCAAAAAACTTGCAAAAGGATACTTATGGACAAAAAGAAATTCAAAATTTTGATGATTGTCGATATTGTGCTCATTATCGGCTTGTTTGCCTTGATGATGGTTCTGAAGGGCCAGTACAACGACCAGGCCCAGAAGACGGTGAAAGAACAGGTGGATGCCTACCTCGAACTTTCCAATGGTGCCGTTCAGGAACAGTGGAAGGCTGTCGACCAGTACGGTATGGCTTGGCGCCTTGTCTATGCGACTCTGACCACTGCAAAGACCGAAGCCGCTTTCGATGCCGCCGTCAAGGCAATCGAAGGCGACAAGGATGCCCGTTTCAAGCAGCTTTCTTACATGTACGAAGCTGCAGGCATTCCTCCCCAGGCCCAGAATTCCATTTACGAAAAGGCCGGCCTTGCCGACAAGTTCCTCTTGAAGAACGAAGGCGGCGTCAAGGAAGTGGCTTGCGGTAAGAACTGCGTCATTTCGTTCACGTTTGCAAAGGGCAAGCTGAAGTCCAGCGACTACAGTGCTCTTGCCAACTACAACATGGCCGATCAATTTAAGCTCGAAGCCCCTGCGGCCTACCATTTTGAATAAGGAGTTGTGAAAATGAACGTAAAGAATATTTCGATTGCACTCACCGTTCTGGTTATCGCTCTCCTTGCGACACTTTTGATGCAGAAGGGTAGCTACGTGTCCCAGGCTACGGAACACTACACCAAGACCACCACCAATTCCTACAAGGGTGCCTCCAAGATCATCGAATACGTGAACAACTCTATCGATGTGAACAAGGGCGTGTGGTCCCTGGCTTGCGAAACCGTGCAGTCTGTAAAGACTTCTCAGGACCAGGCTCGTCTGGAATCCAAGTATTTCCCGTCTACCAAGGGCTCCATGAGCATTGCGAACATGACTCGCCGCTTTGAAGCCACGGGTGCCTACTACATCATCTCCAAGTTCTCGAAAGTCGAAGTCGACAAGAAAACCGAAGTCAAATCTCTGGCTGGCCTCGTCTCTGTGAACGTGAACGCTCTCGTCGGTAATCCGGGCGAAGAAATTGAGGAAGCTGAGGAAGGCGAAGATGGCGCCGAAGAAGCTGTTGAAGAAGCTCCGGCCCCGAAGAAGGCTGCAAAGCCCGCCAAGGCCGCCAAGGGCAAAAAAGGCAAGAAGGGCAAAAAGCGCTAATCGCTTGACACTCAACGAGTTATAAAATTGTAAGAAACGACCCGCTCTGCGGGCCGTTTCTTGTTGTGATTATTTCAGCCTACTTCCTACTTCCTACTGTCTACTAATTTCTAAATTTCCCCTCGTAAAAAATCAAACCGAGGTTTATAATGCTCATTTTACGTGGTACGCCGGCTCTGTCGGATTTCCGTCTCCAGAAACTTTCTTCCGATTTCAAGAGCGCAGGCCTTTCTGTCGCTTCCGTTTACGCTGAATTCCTGCACGTAGTGGACCTGTCCGAGGGCCTATCCGATGCGGAAACCGAAACTTTGAAGAAGGTGCTGCACTACGGTCCGGCCCGCGAACCCAAGGCTCTCGAAGGCGAACTCTTCGTGGTGTGCCCGCGTCCGGGTACCATCAGCCCGTGGAGTTCCAAGGCTACCGATATTGCCCACATTTGCGGCCTCCCGGCCATCAAGCGCATCGAACGCGCTATTGCCTACTATGTAAAGTTTGAAGGTGCTGCACCGGCTGGCGCCCGTGAGAAAATCTCCGCCAAGATTCACGATCGCATGACCCAGGCCGTGTTTGCCGATACCGCCTCCTTGGAAGTTCTCTTCAGCAAGGAAGAACCGCGTCCGCTGAACGTGATTCCGGTGCTTACCGAAGGCCGCGACGCCCTCGTAAAAGCAGATAAAGAAATGGGCCTCGCTCTGAGCTCCGACGAAATCGATTACTTGGTAAAGAACTTCACCGAACTCAAGCGCAACCCCACCGACGTGGAACTCTACATGTTCGCGCAGGCCAACTCGGAGCACTGCCGCCACAAGGTGTTCGGTGCCGAATGGACCATCGACGGCGTCAAGCAGGACAAGTCCCTGTTCCAGATGATCAAGAACACCTACCAGCTCCACAACTCCAACATCTTTAGCGCCTACAAGGACAACGCCGCCGTGATGAAGGGCGCTGTCGCAGGCCGCTACTACGCTGACCCGCGCAACAACAAGTACGACTTCCACCACGAAGAAGTCGACATCTTGATGAAGGTTGAAACCCATAACCACCCGACGGCTATTTCTCCGTTCCCGGGTGCCGCTACTGGTAGTGGTGGCGAAATCCGTGATGAAGGTGCCACGGGTAAGGGCAGTAAGCCGAAGGCCGGCCTCACGGGCTTTAGCGTTTCGAACTTGAAACTGCCGGGTGCAGTCCAACCTTGGGAAAAGGACTTCGGAAGCCCGTCCCGTATTGCGTCTGCCCTCGACATCATGATCGAAGGCCCGCTCGGTGGCGCTGCGTTCAACAACGAATACGGCCGTCCGAACATTCTCGGTTACTTCCGTACTTTCGAACAGGAAGTCGATGCCCAGAACGGCAAGGAAGTCCGCGGTTACCACAAGCCGATTATGTTGGCCGGTGGTCTCGGTAACATCAAGCATGAACATATCGAAAAGGGCCACATCGACCCGGGTGACCACCTGATTGTGCTCGGCGGTCCGGCGATGCTCATCGGTCTCGGTGGTGGTGCCGCAAGTTCTGTGGCTAACGGTGCCGGTAATGAATCTCTCGACTTTGCCTCGGTGCAGCGTGAAAACCCCGAAATGGAACGCCGCTGCCAGGAAGTCATCGACCGCTGCTGGGCGATGGACGAAGAAAACCCGATTACCTTTATTCACGACGTGGGTGCAGGTGGACTTTCTAACGCCTTCCCGGAACTCGTGAACGATGGCGGTCTCGGCGGTAAGTTTGAATTGCGTAACGTCCCCAACGACGAACCGGGTATGAGCCCGTTCGAAATCTGGAGTAACGAATCCCAGGAACGCTATGTGATTGCAATCGCTGGCGACAAGCTGGATGTGTTCGACGCAATCTGTAAGCGTGAACGCTGCCCGTATGCTGTGGTGGGCGAGGCTATCCCTGAAAAGCACCTGACCCTGACCGATAAGCACTTCGGTACGACTCCGATTGACATGCCGCTCGGCGTGCTCCTCGGCAAGCCGCCCCGCATGATTCGTAACGAAAAGAGCCAGAAGCGTCCGCTCAATTCCACGGTGGTTCCGGCCGATGCCTCCATTAAGGATGTGGCGCACCGCGTGCTTGCAAACCCGACCGTCGCTGACAAGACGTTCCTCATTTCTATTGGTGACCGTTCTGTGACGGGTATGATTTGCCGCGACCAGATGGTTGGCCCGTGGCAGGTGCCGGTCGCCGACTGCGCCGTGACAAGCGCAACGCTTGATACTTACGAAGGTGAAGTCATGAGCATGGGTGAACGCGCCCCGGTTGCCTTGATTTCTCCGGCGGCCGCTGCCCGCATGACGGTGGCAGAATCCCTCACGAACATGGCTGCCGCTTGCGTGCCTGATATGGGCCGCGTGAACTTGTCTGCAAACTGGATGGCTACGCCGAACTACGAAGGCGACGGTGCCGACCTTTACGAAGCCGTGAAGTCTATCGGTATGGAACTCTGCCCGGATCTCGGCATTACGATTCCGGTGGGCAAGGACTCCATGAGCATGAGCACCGTGTGGCAGGATGACAAGGGTAGCCACCGCGTGACCGCTCCGATTTCTCTCGTGATCAGCGCCTTTGCACCTTGCGCCGATGTACGCAAGACACTTACCCCGCAGCTGTTGCAGGACAAGGATTCTACGCTCGTTCTCGTGGACCTTGCTCGCGGCAAGAACCGCATGGGCGCCTCCATTGCCGCTCAGGTTTACTGCAACCTCGGTGACAAGGCTCCGGATGTTGATTCCGCTAAGGAACTCCGCGCCTTCTTCGAAACAATCCAGAAGCTCAATGCGGCTGGCAAGATTATGGCCTACCACGACAAGAGCGATGGCGGCCTCTACACGACGCTTGCCGAAATGGCATTCGCAGGCCACGTGGGCGTGACGGTGAAGGCCGACGCCCTCAAGGGTAACCTCATCGACGCCCTCTTCAACGAAGAACTCGGTGCCGTGCTCCAGGTGAAGAATGCCGACCTCGCTGCTGTTAAGGCCGCTTTCGAAGCCGTCGGCCTCGGCGATACGGTTTCTGAAATTGCAACGCTTAACGATTCTTACAACTTGGTCATCGGCGACTACGCCGAAGGCCTCTCGGATCTCCGCGCCATCTGGAGCGACACGACCCGCCGCATCGCGGCCCTCCGCGATAACCCGGATTGCGCCGAAAGCGAATACAAGCTCAAGCTGGAACAGGACAATCCGGGTATCACGCCGAAGGTCACCTTCGACGTGGCGGCGTCTGCCAAGATTATCAAGGATTACGCAAGCCGCCCGAAGATGGCAATCCTCCGTGAACAGGGCGTCAACGGCGAACTCGAAATGGCCGCCGCCTTCCAGAAGGCCGGCTTCGAATCTATCGACGTTCACATGACCGACATTCTCGAAGGTCGCGTAAGCCTCAAGGACTTCAACGGTCTCGTGGCTTGCGGTGGCTTCAGCTACGGTGACGTTCTCGGTGCCGGCGAAGGCTGGGCCAAGAGCATCCTCTTCAACCCGAAGGCCCGTGCCGAATTCGAGGCTTACTTCAACCGCAAGGACACCTTCACGCTGGGCGTCTGCAACGGCTGCCAGATGGTCTCTAACCTCAAGGACCTGATTCCGGGTGCCAAGCACTGGCCGCGCTTTGTGCAGAACCTCTCCGAACGCTTCGAGGCCCGCTTCTGCACGCTCAAGGTCGAAGACACTCCGGCAGTGCTCCTCAAGGGCATGGCAGGCTCCGTGCTCCCCATTGCGGTCGCACACGGCGAAGGCCGCGCGGAATTCGCTAGCCGCGAAGCCGCCGAAGCCTGCCTGAAGACCGGTCTCGTGGCGCTCCGCTATGTGGACGGCAAGCACGAATACACTGAACGCTACCCGCTGAACCCTAACGGTTCCCCGTTCGGCATCAACGGCCTCTGCTCCGAAGACGGTCGCGCCCTCGTGATGATGCCGCACCCCGAACGCGTGTTCCGTACCTGCCAGTACTCCTGGCACCCGGCAGAATGGGGCGAAGACGGTCCGTGGATGCAGTTGTTCCGCAACGGACGTATCTTCGTGGGTTAATTTTTGTAGCTTAGTGTCAAAAATTGCTGTCTTGAAATCTTAACCAGAGGAATTATGAAGGCAAAACTCCTGGCTCTTGTTTCATTGGCATCGCTGTTTGTATTGAACGGCTGTAACGGTATCGGCGACAAGGATACGCTCCTGGCTCGCATCGATGGCGAAAAGGTCTATCAAGAAGATTATGCACTGCTCATGAAAAATGGAGAAACGTACAAGACGACTAAAGGTCAGTTCCTGTACGACAAGCTCTATTCGAAGGCTGCACTTGTAACGAGAGCTCTTGCAGAATATCCTGAATTGGCTGAAGATTGGAAAACGCATTTTGCTGATTTGGAATCGCGCATCTTGATGATGGTGTACCAGCGCTATTACGTCATGGAATGCTTGATGTATAGCGATGCAGAACTGCGTCAGTTCTACGATGCCAACCGCAATCTGTTCCCGTCCGATTCTACGGGTGATTTCTTGATGGTTCGTGGCGATGTCGCAAACTACTACTATGTTTCAAAGAATCAGGAACAGTTCGATGCGTATGTGAAAGATTCGCTTAAACTTGAAAATCCTTCGGAAGAAGAACTCCTAAAACAGAAGAAGAATTACGCGGATATGCATCGTCGCACGTTGCGTTACGAAATGTCGGAAAATATTCTCGAAAAGGCTCACGTAGGTCTTCAAGAAGTTTCCGCAGTCGATGCGAAGACGTATTACAATTCCCACAAGGATGAATTCATGACCGCCCCTGGTTATGAACTGTACCATGTGCAGGGAGATTCCGCGAAGCTTGCCAACTTGTTTGCCGAAACGCCGTCTCTTGAACAGTTCAAGGCTGCTGCATATGCAAACAGTTCCAATCAGAAGACTGCAAAAGACAGCGGCTATGTGGGACATGTCAAGCAGAATTATGCGCTGCCCTATGGCATTGGCTTGGTAAATGACCTTTCTTCTGCTTTGGAAGGTAAGGAACCTGGCTTTGTGACACCGGTGATTCGTGCAAACGACATGAAAAACTTCCATCGTTTCTACCTTGCTGCCGTTGATCCTGCAAAGCTCAAGTCCTATGATCGCGTGGGGGCTGGTATCGAAGCTGGCGTCAAGGCGGGAACCTATTTCGAAGTGGATTCTTCTGCGGTGTTGATCACTATCGCTGGCAAGCCGGTTTTTACCGAAGCCGATTTGCTCAGGTTTAATGAAGCGTATTTCCGTCGAGTATTAACTCAGCAAATCCATCAAAAGATGGTGCAGATGATCGCAGAAACTTTCGCCTATGCTGAAATTGCAAAGGAACTGAAGCTGAACCATTCCTGGGAATACAGGGCCTTGTACCGCTATAACCGTTTGGAATATCTGTCGGATCGTTATGTCGAAAAGAAATTATTTGACAAGGATGTTCCGGAAGATACTTTGAAAGCATTCTACGAATATGTTCGTAATTCTATTCAGGCGGGCTATTCTTACGAACAGTCCAAGAGTCTGGTACGCAAGATTGCCTTGTTCCCCGAAAACTTGTACAAGCATGATTACTTCATGTGCTACCGCATGATTTATGCAGGCAAGACTTATGAACAAAGTATTTCGGAAATTTATAACAGGAATGTGGGCGAGTATACGGCGACAATGACCGATAGATTTGCTGCAGAAGCCTATAACCAGGCCGATGTTCATCTGTATGATACGGGTATTGCCGAATTCAAACCCTACAAGATTGCTGACAAGCTAATCGCTCGTGCGGATTCCCTTTACCAGGCCGGTAAGAAATCCGATGCCTATTACGCCTACCGTGATGTTATGTATGCTTATGCCGAAAACGACAGCCTGTTTGAACGTGTCGCTTATGAAATGGCTCAGATTCAGGGTGAAAACGAAGAATTTATGGATGCGGAAGGGGAGTATTACGCCTTCTACACCATGTGGCCGAATAGCGTAAATGCCGAAAAGGCCATGTTCAGTCGCGGCTTTATGCTCAACGAAAACCTGGGCTGGAACGACAAGGCTCTGAAGGTGCTGGAAGAATTCCTTCAAAAGTATCCGAACAGCGAACTCAAGGAATCTGCCCAGTGGCTCGTCGACAACATCAAGAGTAACGGCAAACTCGCCGAAGACCTGATGAAGAAAATCGAAGCCGAAGAGTAGCTCGCAAAGCTCGCCGTAGACAGTAGACGGTAGGAAGTAGGCAGTTTTTTTGTCTTTTTACTTCCTACTTCCTACTTCCTACTTCCTACTAAAATCTATATTTCACATACTTTCAAACAAAAGGTACCTACTATGGAAATGACATTTGCAATGATCAAGCCCAATGCAGTCAAGTCTGGCCTCATTGGACGCATTATCGACCGTTACATCGCTGCAGGCCTCTCCGTCTGCGCCGTGAAGATGCACCAGATGACCTCTGCTGATGCTCGCGGTTTCTACGCCGAACACGTGGAAAAGCCGTTCTTCCCGGAACTCGAAGCCTACATGACCAAGGGCCCGTCCGTGATGCTCGCCCTCGGCGGCGAAAATGCCATTGCCAAGGTTCGCGCCATCAACGGCGCCACCAATCCGGCTAAGGCGGAACCCGGTACCCTCCGCTACGATTTTGCCCCTTCCATGACTGAAAACGTCGTGCACAGCTCCGACAGTCCCGAATCCGCCAAGCGCGAACTGGACTTCTGGTTCAAGGAAGACGAACGCTACGCTTACGAAATGCCGAGCCTCAAGGCCTGCTGCGTCCTCTAAGTTTCAAAAATAACCCCCCTCAAGGAGACACAACTCAATGCAATGGATCGTCAAGTATCTTACCTCTTCCATCGGTAAGAAGCAGATCATGGGATGCACAGGCGCGTTCCTCGCCCTGTTCATCTTCGGCCACATGTGTGGTAACTTCCAGCTTCTGAATTTCGATCAGGCTGCGGCTCAGGCATCTTACAATGCCTACACCGAATTCCTGACCGGATTCAACCCGCTCCACTTCCCGATCAAGATGATTTATCTTGTTGAACTGGTGCTGGTGGCTGCTTTCGCTCTCCACATCTTCCTTGCTATCAAGCTGAAGATCGAGAACAAGAAGGCTCGCGGTGGCATCGACTACGAAGTCAACGCTCGCAAGGGCAAGAAGACTTTCGCAACCTTCACCATGATCTGGTCCGGTCTCTTCATTCTCGGCTTCCTCGTGCAGCACCTCATGATGCTCAAGTTCGGCGAACACTACCTCTATGTGAATGCCGAAGGTGAAATCGTCCGCGACATGTGGCTCACCACCATCCAGATGTTTGCTAACCCGGCTTGGGCTGCATTCTATGTGGTCAGCATGTTCGTGATCGGTATGCACCTCTTCCACGCTATTTCTTCTGCCTTCCAGACCATGGGCATTGCTCACCAGAAGTGGACCCCGATTATCGACATCGCCGGTATCGCTTACAGCATTATCGTTGCCCTCGGTTTCGGTATCACCGCCGTTGCAGCCTTCTACCTCGCTAATCAGCCGGGTACCCAGGCCCTCATCGAAAAGTCCCGCAGCCTCCAGCCGCAGTACGAACAGATGAAGAAGGACAAGGAAGCCGCCAAGACTTCTTACGTGATTCCTTCTGTCGGCACCGTCGAAGTTTCTTTTAACGCTTAATTTTAAGGAGCCCACTAATGATTCTTGATTCTAAAATCCCCGGTGGTTCCATCGAAGAAAAGTGGACCAAGCACAAGTTCGAACTCAAGCTCGTGAACCCCGCCAACAAGCGTAAGTTCACGGTAATCGTGGTTGGTACTGGCCTTGCCGGTGCATCCGCTGCCGCATCCCTCGCCGAACTTGGTTACAATGTCAAGTCTTTCTGCATCCAGGATAGCCCCCGTCGCGCACACTCCATTGCTGCCCAGGGTGGTATCAACGCTGCCAAGAACTACAAGAACGACGGCGACTCCGTTTACCGTCTGTTTTACGATACCGTGAAGGGCGGTGACTTCCGCGCTCGCGAAGCCAACGTGCACCGCTTGGCCGAAAACTCGAACCTCATCATCGACCAGTGCGTCGCCCAGGGTGTTCCGTTCGGTCGTGAATACGGTGGCCTCCTCGACAACCGCTCTTTCGGTGGTACGCAGGTTTCCCGTACGTTCTACGCCCGCGGTCAGACGGGTCAGCAGCTCTTGCTCGGTGCCTACCAGGCCCTCATGCGCCAGGTTGCCGCCGGTAAGGTGAAGATGTTCCCCCGCCGCGAAATGATGGACCTCGTCGTGATCGACGGCAAGGCTCGCGGTATCATCGTCCGTAACCTCATCACTGGCGAACTTGAAAGCCACGTGGGTGACGCTGTGTGCCTCTGCACCGGTGGTTACGGTAACGTCTACTACCTTTCTACAAATGCTCAGGGTTCCAACGTCACGGCTGCATTCCGTGCCTACAAGCGCGGCGCCCTGTTCGCTAACCCCTGCTACACGCAGATTCACCCGACTTGCATTCCTCGCCACGGCGACCTGCAGTCCAAGCTCACCTTGATGAGTGAATCTCTCCGTAACGACGGCCGTATCTGGGTTCCGCGCAAGGCGGGCGACACCCGCAGCCCGGACCAGATCCCCGAAGAAGAACGTTACTACTACCTCGAAGAAAAGTACCCGAGCTTCGGTAACCTGGTGCCGCGTGACGTGGCTTCCCGTAACGCCAAGCAGGTCTGCGACGCAGGTCTCGGCGTGGGTAACACCAAGCAGGCCGTGTACCTCGACTTCGCCGACGCTATCCAGCGCATGGGCGTTGCAGGCGTGTCTGCCAAGTACGGCAACCTCTTCCAGATGTACGAAAAGATTACCGACGAAGACCCGTACAAGGTCCCGATGCGTATCTTCCCGGCCATCCACTACACCATGGGCGGCCTCTGGGTGGACTACGATCTGATGTCCACGATTCCGGGCTGCTTCGTTCTCGGTGAAGCCAACTTCTCCGACCACGGTGCAAACCGCCTCGGCGCTTCTGCTCTTATGCAGGGCCTCTCCGACGGTTACTTCGTCATTCCGTTCACCATCGGCGGCTACTTCGCGGGCACCAAGCTCGAGAAGGTTTCCGAATCCGATGCCGCGTTCGAAGACTGCAAGAAGCAGACCGAAGAACGCATCCACAAGCTCCTCTCCATCAAAGGTCACCGCACGGTCAACGATATCCATCGTGAACTCGGTAACATCATGTGGGAATACGTGGGCATGGCTCGTAACGAGGCCGGCCTCAAGACCGCCCTCGAGAAGATTCCGGCCCTCCGTGCCGAATTCTGGGAAAACGTCAACGTGCTCGGCTCCGAAGGTTCCTTCAACCAGAACCTCGAACGTGCCGGCCGCGTTGCAGACTTCCTCGAATTCGCCGAAGTCCTCACTCTCGACGCCCTGCACCGCAAGGAATCTTGCGGCGGCCACTTCCGCGAAGAAAGCCAGACTCCGGAAGGCGAAGCCAAGCGCGACGACGAGAACTTCTGCTACGTGGGTGCCTGGGAGTACAAGGGCGACGGTGTCGCACCGGAACTTTCCAAGGAACCTCTTACCTTTGATAACGTCCACCTCGCTACTAGGAGCTACAAATAATGAGCGGACTGAATTTGACTTTGAAGATTTGGCGTCAGAAGGATGCCAAGACCAAGGGACAGTTCGAAACTGTCAAGATCAACGATGTTTCCCCGGACATGTCCTTCCTGGAAATGCTGGACATCGTGAACGAAGAACAGATGAAGCAGGGCAAGGAAGGCTTCGCCTTCGACCACGACTGCCGCGAAGGTATTTGTGGCATGTGCTCTCTCGTCATCAACGGTATGCCGCACGGTCCTGACCATGCGACTACCACTTGCCAGCTTCACATGCGTAAGTTCAAGGATGGCGACACCATCGTGATCGAACCGTGGCGCGCCGCCGCATTCCCGGTTATCCGTGACTGCGCCGTGGACCGTACCGCATTCGACCGCATCATCCAGGCTGGCGGTTTCATTTCTGTGAATACCGGTGCCGCTCCTGAAGCATCCACGATTCCGGTTCCCAAGGCTGATGCCGACCGCGCCTTCGACGCTGCCGCCTGTATCGGTTGCGGTGCCTGCGTGGCTGCCTGTAAGAACGCTTCTGCAATGCTCTTCGTTTCTGCGAAGGTCTCTCACCTCAGCTTCTTGCCGCAGGGCAAGGTCGAGGCCAAGAAGCGCGTTCTCGCCATGGTCGCTCAGATGGACAAGGAAGGCTTCGGCAACTGCACGAACCTTTACGAATGCCAGGCTGCCTGCCCGAAGGGTATTACCGTGGATTACATCGCCAAGATGAACCGCGAATACCTCGGCGCTACCGTGACCTACGCCGAAAAGGTTTATGGCAAGGATTAATGTGGAATGTGGGATGTGTAATGTGAAATGAAAATCATTTCGCGTTGCACGTCATTGCGAACCCCGAATAGGGGTGAAGCAATCCACTCCTAACATGTCATCCCCGCGCAGGCGGGGATCTCCTTTAAAAGAGGACTGCTTAACGGCAGTTCCCTTTTTTTATGGTGGGGGACGGATCCCCCTGGCTTCAGCCCCGTTGGGTCTTCCGCGCACCCCCACTGCGGGGCTCATTCGCCGCCCCGCAACGCCCTGCTTATTCTTATTCAACGTGTCTGATAATATATTGGAAGAGCGCGAATTAATGTATATTAGTTTGGGAGTCTTTATTTTTAGAACATTTGGTTAATGGATAGAAGTATGAAGTTTGTTCTTAACGAATATAAGAGAGAATTATCAGATGAAGAGATAATTCAAGACATAAAAAAGACTTCCGAACTACTGAAAAAAGATCGAATCGCTATTTCTGAATACAGAAAATATGGAAAATATTCTCTAAATGCAATCCAACGTCATTTTGGAACATGGGTGAACGCCCTAAAAAAGGCCGGATTGAGAACCGAAAGGACCAAATCTGAATTAAAAATAATTCCAGATAAGAAAATTTATGAAGACTTGTTAAATGTTGCGGAAAAAATAAAATTAAAGACTGTTCCTTATGCAGAATACAAAAAGTATGGGAAATATTCAGCAGACTATATTTGCAGTAGATTTAAAAAATGGAACATTGCGCTAAAAAATGCTGGTCTAGAAGAAACTGGTTTTTCGAAAGATAAAATTACAGAACAAGAATGCTTTGATGAAATAGAAAGAATTTGGACACTTTTGGGAAGACAGCCTACATCAACTGATTTAACAAACTCAAATATTTGCAAGTATTCTTTAGACACTTTTAAACGCCGCTTTGGTGGTTGGCGAAAAGCATTGGAAGCATTTGTAAATTATGTGAACGAAGATGATACAGGTGATCTTGAACCTAAATGTGAAGAAAAAGTCGTTGTAGAAGATGAAGCTCCAAAACAAAGTGAAGCAAAAATTTCGCAACCAGATAAACATACAACATCAAGGACCATAACAACAAGATTGAGATTTATCGTCTTGCAAAGGGATAATTTCAAATGTTGTGCTTGTGGAGCGTCTCCTGCAAAAGATCCTTCCGTTGTATTACATGTAGACCACATAAAGCCTTGGTCGAAAGGTGGAGAGACTGTTCTTAATAATTTGCAAACATTATGTTCTAAATGCAACTTAGGGAAGAGTGATGTTCTTTAACTTAATTGTTTAGACATAATTTTAAATTTCGAAAGAAATTCTCAAGGAATTACGTTTTAACGGAAAAGCGTAAACCGGTGGGACAGTCTGCCCGCCGAATTATTTCTCATTTGAGTGTCAATAGAAATATGTGATGCTTGCTTTTGTCAGTTAAATAATGTATATTGCAGATATACTCAAGGAGTTTCTATGAACGCCATAAGACCTGTTTCAGATTTGCAAGATTGTCTTGACGACATTGCCCAGACAGTCCATGAAACTGGACGTCCTGTGTTCTTGACAAAGGACGGCTATGGCGATATGGTCCTTATGAGTATGGAAGCCTACGCTCAAATCCAGACTGAAAATGAGATTTATGCCAAGTTGCATGAGGCTGAAATGCAAGCGGCAACTTCCGACAAGCGCTATACCTCGGAAGAAATTCTCAAGGAACTGGAACACAGCGTATCGGTATGAAATATAGAGTCGAGTATCTCGGACTTGCTCTTGAAGACCTGAAAGAAATGGTCGCCTACATTTCGGATGAACTTGGTTCGCCGGAATCCGCAAGTCACTTGGCAACAGACATTGTTGAACGAATCAACACCCTTTCCGATTTTCCCTATGCCTATGCGGTCTATATTCCGATTCGCCCGCTGTCGCACGAATTCAGGAAGATGGTCGTGCAGAATTACTCCGTATTCTATTGGATTGACGATGTTGCCAAGCTAGTCACCGTCGCCCGAGTTTTATACAATAAAAGAAATATCATTTCGCTTTTGTAACAAAACCTGATGCCGGTGCGAGCAGAACGTTCTTGCCGCATTTGCGTTAGGGATAGTGACCCCTTGGGGCGGTGCTGTGGCACCGTTTTAGGCGGCGGGTGGCAAGCGTCGCGATGACAACTGCCCCTAAAATATAGCCCGACCGCACATGCAATGTGCGGGAACGCCAAAAAGAAAATGCCGCGACGGCGACGGATTCAATTTGACTTTGAAGATTTGGCGTCAGAAGGATGCCAAGACCAAGGGACAGTTCGAAACTGTCAAGATCAACGATGTTTCTCCGGACATGTCCTTCTTGGAAATGCTCGACATTGTGAACGAAGAACAGATGAAGCAGGGCAAGGAAGGCTTCGCCTTCGACCACGACTGCCGCGAAGGTATCTGTGGCATGTGCTCTCTCGTCATCAACGGTATGCCGCACGGTCCTGACCATGCGACCACCACTTGCCAGCTTCACATGCGCAAGTTCAAGGATGGCGACACCATCGTGATCGAACCGTGGCGCGCCGCCGCATTCCCGGTTATCCGTGACTGCGCCGTTGACCGTACCGCTTTCGACCGCATCATCGCTGCCGGTGGCTTCGTTTCTGTGAATACCGGTGCCGCTCCTGAAGCATCCACGATTCCGGTTCCCAAGGCCGATGCCGACCGCGCCTTTGACGCTGCCGCCTGTATCGGTTGCGGTGCCTGCGTGGCCGCTTGTAAGAACGCATCCGCAATGCTCTTCGTATCTGCCAAGGTTTCTCACCTCAGCTTCTTGCCGCAGGCTGTGAGCCAAAAGCGACTCGTATTGACGAGTCGTGTTGGCGAGAGTGAGCGCTAATTAGAGTTTTTTTTATGCGTCTAGCGCGAACGGTCGTCATAGGGTCGAGGCGAAGAAGCGTGTGCTCGCCATGGTCGCCCAGATGGACAAGGAAGGCTTCGGCAACTGCACGAACCTTTACGAATGCCAGGCCGCCTGCCCGAAGGGTATCACCGTGGATTACATCGCCAAGATGAACCGCGAATACCTCGGCGCCACCGTGACCTACGCCGAAAAGGTTTATGGAAAAGACTAGCAAGCCGAGCGTCGCGAGCAAGCTCGCTTGCTCATGACCGAGGCGCCGCGAGTCTGCGCTTAAGCCCGTAGGGCGCAAGCGCAACGATTAATATCCGGCATTGTCATCCTGAGCGAAGAGGCGTAGCCTCGGAGTCGAAGGATCCAGACCAGCATTAAAAAGGGACCGCAGCGATGCGGCCCTTTTTGGCATATAAATGAAATAAATAAAAAAACAGATATTTTTTATGGTTGGGTTTCTATAAAATCTAACTTTATAGATATATTTGCTTATGTATGGCAGAGCCTGGTAAATGTTTAACATCGCGACAAAAGGAAATCCTCTCCTTGCTCCGTAGAGGGCTTACGAATGTTGAAATTTGCAGGGCGTTGAATATCTCGGCGAATACGGTCAAGGTCCATCTAGCAAACATCTACAAGATTCTCGATGTCACGAACAGGACCGAAGCGGTATCTGTCGATCTTGAAGAAAGACGTAAAAAACCAGCTGTCGACGAAGAAATCCACATCGCGTTTATAGATGGGAAAGCCTTGGACGTTTTTCCCCCTGCAAAAGAGCTTTATCTCTCTATCATCCAAGCCTTGAACCGGTACCGGCTTTTTTCAATCAACGAGGGCGAAGACGCTTCGTCCGCGGCAACGTATCAGGTAAAAATATCCCCGGTCTTGAACAAAGAAAATACCTTCTTTGTAACTCTATACAAAGGAAAAACGGCGGATATTCTTTGGTCGGAATCGCTACAGGTTAACGCTAACGACGATTTTGGACTGGTGGGAACGCAGGTGGCGATGCAGATTTTTAGGCTTTTGTTCCATTCGGCGGCGCAGACTTATGAACAAAACAAGGAATTGGCTCCCCGGTGGTGGTATGCCACTTCTTTTGCCAATGTCAAAATCGACAATATTTGCCGGGATTCGTTTGATGAAATAGTCAACGAATTGGAGCCGTTGGCTAAAGCGGAGAAAAGCCCCATATTTGTACCCTATACGCTTGTTTGGGCCTATTATGTTGCCATAACGGAATCCTGGGTGAACGCCAAGGAGTATGTTGCAAAAATAGAATCGCTTGCCTGTGCCGCAATGCGGAACAATCCCTATTCTGTATACGCCCAGTTCATGATGGCGGTTTACAATATGGCGATCGGGAACAAAAATGGAGCTGTTCCTTACCTTCGGCAGATCTTGGCTGATCTTCCGCAGTGTGTTAGGTCTCGGCGTATTCTGGTTCAGCTCTGTATGTTCGCGGGGCAGATGGACGAGGCTTTGCGTTTGCTGAACGAAGGCTCCCGGTTTATTAAGGGGCCCGAAGGCGTGCTCCTCCATTCTACACCAAGGGCGTTCATCTTTTTCTTGCAGGGCAAGTTTGCGGAATGTGAAGAAACGTTAAATCAAGTTTTGATGTTCCATCCGGAATCGACCTTAGCTAGGCTTATGCTGATTGCCTGCAATAACAAAAGGGGCAATTTCAAGGAAAGTGAAAAGCATATACGGGTGTTTTTTGAATACCATCCGAATTTCCAGAAGTCTGACCTGGAGCATATTTTGAAGGGAATCCCTTCGCCTACGAAAGATGCGCTTCTTGGTAGCGTTAGCAACGTTTTTCTGTCATAAAATAGGCACGAAAATAACCCGTTTGGGCTATAGACAAGTAATACCGTCGTTGTTTATCTTTAAAAAGGTTAGGGGAGTTTTTATTTCTAAACACCTCGCTCATGACGGTTTAATTTTAGATCGTCATGAGTTTTTTATATTTGGTAAAAAAAAGGAGTTTCAATGAAAAAGATTTTTGCGATGTTTGCGGCGGTTGCGTGTGCCGCGGTTCTTTCTGCCTGCAACGACCAGAAGGCGGAATCCAAGACTCAGGCCGATGAATCCCTGAACAAGGTGAAAGCGGCGGGCGAGTTCGTGCTCGGTCTCGACGATTCTTTTCCGCCGATGGGTTTCCGCGACAAGGACAACAACATCGTGGGTTTCGATATCGACCTCGCTACCGAAGTTTGTGCGCGCCTGGGCGTGAAGCTCAAGACGCAGCCGATTTCCTGGGATGCGAAGGAACAGGAACTGAACACCGGCAAGATTGACTGCATCTGGAACGGCATGAGCGTGGACAGCGCCCGTGCGAAAGCGATGAACTTGAGCGACCCGTACCTCAAGAACCGCATGATTTTCACGGTGAAGGACAAGGCTCTTGCAAATCTCGCGGCCCTCGCCGGCAAGAAGATTGCCGTGCAGAACGGTTCTACCGCCCAGAAGCTTTTGGATGCTTCCGAAGCGGGCAAGGCTGCCAAGGAAATCGTCCCGTTTGACGACAACCAGACGGCGCTTATGGATTTGGACAAGGGCGGTGTCGACGCCGTGTTCCTGGACGAAATCGTGGCCAAGTACTGGATTGTGACGAACGCGAAGGACTACACGGTGCTCGAGGAAGGCCTCTCCGACGAAGTCTATGCCGTGGGTTTCCGCAAAAAAGACCAGGCCCTGCGTGATGCCGTGAACTCTACCCTGGCCGCCATGAAGGCCGACGGCAAGTTCGACGAAATCTCTGCCAAGTGGTTCGGCAAGTAATGTCGGAATTGTCAACGCTTTTGCCTATCCTTTGGGGCGGCTTCTGCACGACGCTCGCCATTTTCGGGCTCACGCTCCTGTTCTCAATTCCGTTGGGTCTGCTCATTGCGGTTCTCAAGATGAGCAAGTGGCGCGTGGTGCGTTACCCGGTATCGTTCTACATCTCGGTGATGCGCGGCACCCCTTTGCTGCTCCAGATTGTGGCGATTTACTTTGGTTCCTACTACCTGAGCGAATATGCGGGCGTGGATTTTTCCTTTGACCGCTTCCCGGCGGTGATTGTGGCGTTTTCGATAAACTATGCGGCCTACTTTGCTGAAATTTTCCGCGGCGGCATCCAGTCCATACCCAAGGGGCAGTACGAGGCGGCCTACATGCTGGGCATGACCCGCACGCAGACGTTCTTCCGTATTATCCTCCCGCAGGTGGTAAAGCGCGTGGTACCCGCCAGCGCTAACGAAGTCATCACTCTGGTGAAGGACACCTCCCTTGCGCAGGTGATTGCGGTGACGGAACTTTTTGCGCTGGCCAAGAAACAGCAGGCCGCTTACGCGAGCATTTACCCGCTGTTCGTGGCGGGCGTATTCTACTATGTGGCGAACCTTTTGCTGAGCGTGCTTTTTGCCTACGTGGAACGCAAGCTCAATTACTATAAGTGAGGCGTGGAATGGGAAATGTGAATGAATCTGCGCCGATCCTCAAGGTAGAACACGTCAAGAAGTCCTTTGGCGACTTGCATGTGCTCAAGGATATTTCTTTTGACCTGAAGGCGGGCGAGGTGCTCTCGATTATCGGACCCAGCGGTTCCGGCAAGAGTACGCTGTTGCGCTGCCTTACCCAGCTCGAAACGGTTGACGGCGGCCTGGTGCAGGTCGACGGCAAGGACATGGTGGTGCCGAATGATTCGGCGAAGGGCGCTGCGGTCAAGTATGCTCCGGCTAAAACGCTTCGTGAAATTCGCCTTTCTACGGGACTCGTGTTCCAGAACTTCAACTTGTTCCCGCACCTGACGGTGCTCCAGAACCTTTGCCTCGCTCCGGTGCGTGTGCTGGGGGACGAACGCAAGGATGCCCGCGCCATGGGGCGGTTCCTGCTCAAGCGCATGGGCCTTGAAGGTAAGGAAAAGGCTTACCCTTGCGAACTCAGCGGCGGCCAGCAGCAGCGCGTGTCCATTGCCCGCGCGCTCGCGATGAACCCGAAGATTCTTTTCTTTGATGAGCCGACGAGTGCCTTGGACCCGGAACTCACCGGCGAAGTGCTCAAGATTATCAAGAAACTGGCTGAAGACAAGATGACCATGGTCATCGTGACTCACGAAATGGCCTTTGCCCGCGACGTGGCCGACAAGGTCATCTTCATGGACGGCGGTGTCATTGTGGAACAGGGGACCCCCGACCACGTGTTCCGCGAATCGGGCAACGAGCGCCTGGCGCAGTTCCTGAGCCGTTTTTCAAAGGCTTGATGCCTTTAGTGGTCGCTGACGTTTATGGTTCTGCCGTCTGAGCAGTAGTACGACGATATTGAGCCCTCGGTTTTGAGAGCTTTCATGTCGCAGGTCTCGGCAATCTCGCTGATTTTCTGGCGCACCTCGTTCCAGGCCTCTATGGTGGCGTCTTCGCGCTTGCCCAGATTGTCTTGCAGGTCCTTTGCAATCAGGGCCTGCTCCACAATCTGCTTTTCGCAGTCGGTGTAACCTTCGTTCGAGAATTTCTCGGTGTCGAATACCGGCTCGCAATCATTGGAATAGTCGTACGGGTCTTCGCCGCCGTATGCGCAGGCGATTGTCTGTATGGCAATGGAAGAAAGGAGCAGTTGTACCCAGTACTTGCGGATAAACCTGAACGGATTGCCGCTTCTTGCGCCGTTCCCCCAGAATATGGAACACGCGAATACGCTGATTTTCCTGAGTAGCTTTCTCATGATATTTTCCTCGATCCCTATGGGAAAAATACAATAAATACAGAAAAAAGATGAGCTCGACTGAACCTACCGTGAAGCGTCCCCCATGAAACTATGGAGCCTGCAATTTAGCGCAACAGCCTATTTTTTGTAGAAAAAAATCTTATTTTTATGACGAAGAAGGATTGAAAAGTGAAAAAGATTTTTGCGTTTATTGCTCTTGTTGCCTTAGCTCTGGCTTCCGTTGGCTGTGAAAGTGGAGATGATTCCTACAAGAAGGTGATGGCGAAGGGCGAATTGGTCATTGGCCTCGATGCATATTATCCGCCTATGGGCTTTTACGACCAGGATGGCGACATCGTTGGCTTTGATATTGATCTTGCCATAGAAGTTTGCGCCCGCCTAGGTATCAAACTCAAGACAGTTCCGATTAATTGGGAAAACAAGGAACATGAACTGAATTCGGGAGCGATCGATTGTATTTGGAATGGTATGAGTGTCGATAGCGCCCGAGCTTCTTCGATGAGTTTGAGCGATCCGTACTTAAAAAATGGCATGTACTTTGTGGTGAAGGATTCTTCGCTTGTGAATATGGATTCGCTAATGGGTAAGAGAATTGCCTTGCAGAAGGGGTCCACTTCGCAAGATCATCTTGTCACGTCGAAGATAGGGATGTCAGCCAAGGAAATCATCGCGTTTGAAGACAACCTCAAGGCGCTTGCGGCTTTGGACAGCGGCGACGTAGACGTTGTGTACGTGGATGAGGTCATCGCAAAGTATCTGATCTATAAATACAAGAAAGAATACTTTTTTTGGGTAGACCCTCATATAAAAGAAAAACTTGCTGTCGGTTTCCGCAAGAATGACCAGGCGCTCCGCAATGCCGTAAATGACATTTTGAATACGATGAAAATTGATGGTCGTTTTGTGAAAATTTCGATGAAGTGGTTTGGCAAATAAGCATCTAAAAAAGGAAAACGTCATGAAAAAGTTTTTCTCGGTTGTTTCTGCGATTGCCTGCATTGTTGCTCTTTCTGGGTGCAATGAAAAAAAATTATCCCTGAATTCGGATTATTCCTACAATAGAGTAAAGGCTTCTGGAATCCTGGTGATGGGCCATATGGGGGATTATCCGCCCATGGTCTTTACCGATAAGGACAGCAATGTTGTGGGTTTTGATGTTGACCTAGCGCGTGAGGTTTGCTCTCGTCTGGGACTGAGACTTAAACTGCACTTGATTCCTTGGGCTGACAAGGAAAAAGAATTGAATACGGAAAATATTGACTGCGTGTGGAATGGCATGAGCGTCGACGAATCTCGAACTTCGGCCATGAACTTGAGCGATCCTTACCTCACCAACAGACTGGTTTTCATGGTGAAGAATGAGGCCTACAATAGCTTGGATTCTTTGAAGGGTAAAAAGATTGGTGTCCAGTATGCTTCGACTGCTTGGTCGATGATCGAACAGTCTGAAATTAAAAAGGATGTCAAGGAAATCGTGCAGTTTGAAACTATGAACCTTGCGCTGGATGCTATGGTGCAAGATTCTGTCGAAGCAGTGTTTATGGATGAAGTCGCAGCCAAGTATTGGAATGTCTTGAACAATAAAAATTATGCCATTTTGGAAGATGGCGTGTACAATGAATTTTATGCAGTCGGGTTCCGCAAGGCTGACAAGGCTCTCCGCGATACAATAAATGCCGTCCTTGCTTCGATGAAGAAAGACGGCAAATTCGTTGATATTACGGTCAAGTGGTTCGGTAAGTAGTTACCGGTACTGAGCGCTCCAGCGGCGCTTGAAGCGGGGCTCGTCCAGGACTTTAGCCCAGATGAATCCCTTGCGCACGTCGGTAAGGTTTTTAGTCGAAACAAGGGGTGCGCGGCGCGGAGCCTGTTCGGTTCCGCTGACGACGTCATTTCCCATGAATGCGGCGGCAGATTCACGTGCAGACTTGGCGCGTTCTTCGAGAGCGTTCAGCTCACGCTGGCGCTCCAGTTCCTTGCGGTGCGCGTCTTCGCGTTCCGTATCATTGTCACCTTGCACCTGTCGAAGGGTCTCATTGCGTGATTCTTCGGCATGCTTTTCGTGACTGAGCAGGTTGTCGAGTTCTTCCAGATCGTGCACTAAAACGTCGCAGTCGCCTTCGCCCATGTCGTGGCCTACGATGCGGTGGGCCTGTAGGTCCATCAGCATCTCGGTGGCGGTGTTTTCGTCAACGTCGAATTCTTCCATCAAGAATTCCAGATTGACTTCATCGACTTCAATCACGACCTCGGCTATGTCGCGGAGCGTCAACTGCTCTGGGTGCTTGCGCTGCACGGGGGGAGTGGGGGGCTCGATGTTGCCTTGCGTCGCCTCACGCTGGGCATTTTCGAACTGACGGATCAAATCCTGTAACGAGCGCGGAGGGTGGTACCCTTGCGCCTGATCTTCGGATTCGTTCAATTCGTCGTCATCGCTCTGGTATTGCGGTGGCACTTGTTGTTCGCGTTGCTGTTGCTCCCTTCGGTTGGCCGCGACCTTCTTAATGACGATATCGAGAACCCATATCCCTATGAGAATGAGTAGTCCTTCCATGGTTACTACTTAGTCTCCGGGGCAGCTCCGATTTCTTTACGCATTTGCGTGTCGGCTTCGATATTCTTGAGGTTGTAATAGTCCATCACGCCGAGCTTGCCGTCGCGAAGGGCAGATGCCATGGCCATCGGAATCTGGGCTTCGGCTTCCACAAGTTTTGCCTTCATTTCCATGACCTTGGCCTTCATTTCCTGTTCGGCGGCGTACGCCATGGCGCGGCGTTCTTCGGCCTTGGCCTGTGCAATCTTCTTGTCGGCTTCGGCACGGTCGGTTTCGAGGATAGCGCCGATGTTCTGGCCCACGTCCACGTCGGCGATGTCAATCGAAAGAATTTCGAAGGCGGTACCGGCATCAAGGCCGGAAGCGAGCACCTTCTTGGAAATCATGTTCGGATTTTCGAGCACGTCCTTGTGGCTCTTTGCAGAACCGATAGAAGACACAATGCCTTCGCCCACGCGGGCGACCACGGTATCTTCGCCAGCGCCACCGACCAGCTTCTGGATGCTGGCACGCACGGTAATACGGGTCACGGCATGCAGCTGAATACCGTCGAGAGCCACGGCGGAAACCTTCGGCGTTTCAATCACCTTCGGGTTCACGGACATCTGCACGGCTTCGAGCACGTTACGGCCGGCGAGGTCGATAGCGGCGGCTTCCTTGAAGTCGAGCTTGATGTTCGCCTTGTTCGCGGCAATCAAAGCCTGGATTACGCGGAGTACGTTACCGCGGCTAAGGTAGTGGGCTTCGAGCAGGTTCGTGTCGACCGGGAGGCCTGCCTTGCAGCTGAGGATTCGGGCTTCAACAATCACCTGCGGCGGCACCTTACGCAGACGCATACCGATAAGCTGGAAAATGCTCACGTTTGCCTTGGAGAACAAGGCCTGCAGCCATAGGCTGAAGAACTTGCCAATAAAGGCGAGCAAAACGATAACGGCAATCGCCGCGATGATGATTCCAACGATAAGAAGAGTATCCATTGTTTATCTCCATTTTTTGTTTTCTTTTCGTAATATACATAATTTGAGTAAAGAAAAGATTTATCTTTGATATAAGAATATTTGGACAAGGGAGGAACCTGGTCATGTATAGGCTTTTTTTCAGAATAGTTGCATTTTGTGCTTTCATTGCTTTTGCCTGTTTATGCCTGAACGCCTGTCTCGAAGACGGAGGCTCAAGCAGCGTTGCAGCGAATGATGCTCCACAGAAGGAGAACGACTCGGATAAGGACAAAGATGGTTCAAAAGATCCGTCTGATTCGTCTATGTTCGCTGAAGTAAAATGTCCCGAGGTAACCTCCAAGTCGCAGTTCCTGAACCCTGATATAGACTATGGAGAAATGACCGATGAACGCGACGGCCAAGTTTACAAGACTGTGCAGATCGGCAATCAAACTTGGATGGCGGAAAACTTGAATTATGCTGCTGATCGTTCCATGTGCCCAGATAGCCTGGAAAGTAACTGCAAAATTTATGGAAGGTGGTATACAATGTCAGGTTCGTGTCCAGAAGGTTGGCATCTCCCTAGTGTTGCTGAGTGGAATGTACTCCTCAGATCAGTTGGTAAAGATGACAAAGTTGATGCTGCGATGCTGAAATCAAGGTTCGGTTGGGCTGATGGAAAACAAGGGGTGGATGCTTTTGGTTTCTCGGCGATGCCGATGAGTAAACGGAATTGTTCTCAGGTCTTCTTTTTGACTTCTGATTACTATGATAACGAAAATACGGGTGAACGGAGTTGCATAGCGTTTAATTATCGAGCTGGAGCTTATTATTACAATAACGAAACCTCTGTTACGGGTTGGTTTATGGGCTATTTCAATGAAGTTACTAGGGGTGTTCCCGTGCGATGCCTGAAGGACGGGAGTGGTCCTTACGAGAAATCTTTGCTGAATACCGAAAATCTCGCTTTATGGGATAAAGCAGACAAGAAAGATTTTTTCAATCCGAAAGTCGAGTATGGAGAAATGACCGATGAACGTGACGGTCAGGTTTACAAGACCGTGAAGATCGGTAATCAAACATGGATGGCGGAGAACTTGAACTATATCTATGCGGTAGATTCGCTTCTTAAGGAAGAAGGTGTATGTCCCATCTATTACGGCAACGATTATGTTTTTCCTGACGGCTTTAAAACTTGTGATTTGTATGGGCGCTTGTACCCGTTTGGCGCCGCGATGGATTCAGCTGGAGTCTTTAGTGATGACGGTTTGGACTGTAATGGGTTAGTGTGTAAGCCAAACGAACAGGTCCGTGGAATTTGTCCTGAAGGTTGGCGCTTGCCGGGTGACAGTGATTGGGATACCTTGCTTGATGCCGTAGGGGGTGCAGATGTTGCTGGCAAAAAATTAAAATCGCTAACGGGGTGGTTTTACGACGGCAATGGTTCCGATGAGTATGGTTTTTCTGCGAGGCCTTCTCCCGATTTGAGCGGCAGTAACAATCATACTCATGTTGGTTTTTGGAGCGTCGGCTCTCATCTAAACGGAAGGTATTTTAGTTTCTATAGCGATGCCGTTTATCAGGGCGCCGCAGATAAGTTGTACATTCGTTGCATAAAGGGGTACACTCATATTGATGATCCGAGCAGGTATATTCCGGGAATCTTGCCTTCCGAGGTGGAGGAAGGGTCAATGACGGATGCTCGTGATGGGCAAGTTTACAAGACCGTAAAAATTGGCGACAAGACCTGGATGGCGGAAAACTTGAATTACGACTACCAGGTGGGAGATTCCGTATCGATATATGGTTCTGTTTGCCTCACCGATAGCTTGGGAAACTGCGATTCTTCTTATGGCCGCTATTACACGTGGCCTGCGGCGATGGATTCGGCGGGAATCTTTAGTGACGGAGGCAAGGGATGCGGCTTTAGTGAATTATGCAACCCGAAGGGGACTATTCGTGGAGTCTGTCCGGAAGGTTGGCATTTGCCGGATACGACCGAATGGAACGCATTGTTCTCGGAACTGAACTGTGTTGAGGATGGTCAAAATAATTGTGGGCCTTTATTGAAATCTTCCCGGGATTGGGTGTCCCGCGGAGGTGGATTTGATTATTATGGTTTTACGGTTTTGCCTTCGAATATTGCAGATTGGCGTCAAGATTATACCAAGGAATGGTTCTTTGAATCGGTTCGAACTGCCCGCAATAACGCCCAAATTTGGCTGTCAAATGAATCGGAGAAAGACGCGGCGATGGTTGCTGAATTCACTATTTACAAATTTGTCCGTTTTTCGAAAACCCGGAAAAAATACGGGGCGTCAGTCCGCTGCGTGAAGGATTGACGAAACTAGCCTTCCATTTCAGCTTTAGCAACCGTCACCCAGATGTGGCCTTCTTGTACGGCGGTCACCTTGATGCGGGTGCTGGCTTCGATGATTTCGCCGTGGGTCTGCACGTCAAAAAGTTTTCCGTTAATAAGGGCCTGGCCGACCGGACGTAAGAATGTCTTTGCGATACCTTCGTCGCCGACAGAAACTTCTTGCACGGCTTCGGTAGGCGAGGCTGCGGTTTCAAGGTCGGTCTTGAGCATAGGAGTCCAGCCTTCGGGGAGTAGCGGAATCAGGTACTTGCTTGCGGCAATGGGGAACACGAGCGCTATCGCCGCGCAGGTTAGCATGTAAAGCAATCCGAACAGCCAGGGGGTGGCGTCAAAGGATTCTTCGACAGCTTCGGGAACGTAATCGGGAATGTCGGCGGGGGAGTACGACAGCGCAAGTGCCAAGATCATGCACGCGATGCCGCCTACGCCGAACAGGAACGTTCCGGGCATCACGAAGATTTCAACCAGGAACAGCGCTACGCCCGCGACGAGCAGGATGGCGGGAATGTAGCCGTCGAGCTGCGGTGCGAACTGCCCGAGGAACACGATGCCGATGAGGATGATGCCGATGATGCCGAACAGGCCGAATCCCGGCGTCTTGAATTCGATGTAGAGCGCGCCGAAACCGAGAATCAAAAGGATTCCCGCGATAGCCGCGATGGCCGAGGCGATATCTTCGCCCAAGGTGGTCTCGACTTCGCTGCGGCTTTCGATGGCAAGTGCGGTCTCGAATTCGCTACGGTCCTTGAACGTTCCCTTCGAGAATCCGAGTTCCTGCGCTTCCTTGTCGGTCATGGTCAGGAGTTCGCCTTCTTTCACGAGAATCTTCGGGGCGCCCCAGAATGCCTTGGCGGCGCTGTCGAGGACGCTGTACTTGGAGCCTTCGATAATGAGCGTGGTGTCGCGCTGAGACTTTTTACCCTTGTCGAGCGTGGCGGTGAGTTCGAGAATTTCGAGTTCCGGCGTAACGAAGGCGGAACTCAGGAGCTCCGGATAACCGTTACGCTGGGCAAGGTTCCTGAATTTAGCACGCAAGGGCGACTGGATTTTTTCGCCGACGATTTGCGGAGTGCCGTCGCCACCCTGCACGATGGGGGCGCAGTCGCCAATCGTGGTGGCTTCGAGCATGTAAAGCTTTTGACAGGCGAGTGCGATAAGGCTGCCCGCACTGATCGCTTTCTTTTTCACGAGCGCGATGGTGGTCGGGCCCTTGACGGCCATGATGGTATCGACGATGTCGAAGGCGGCGTCGAGGCGGCCACCGAAGGTGTTGATTTCAAAGACGATGTAGTCCGGATTTTCCTGGAGAGCGTCATCGATGGCGCGGGCGCAGAAATCGTACATGGACGGTTCTACGTCACCTTCGAGCTTAATCCAAACAGCATGTTTTTTAGTTTCTTGGGTGATGACCGAGTCGGTTGCCGTCTTTGTAGAATCGACCGGAGTGATTGATGTGGTGTCGGCAAAACAGAATGCCGCAAGCACCAAAAGGGTAGAAAAAATACGCACAAACAACTTCATACCTTCAATATATGAAGATTTTGACCTGAAAAGTGCAAAATTACGCGAAAATAGACGGAAAGAATGGGATTGGGACGTGAAATGTCTTTTGTTGTCACACGAATTCGATTTTTCTAACGAAAAATCTTTTTTTTCTCAGAAAAGCCGTTAGGCATTTCGAATCAGTGTGACAGTCAAGTTTTCTTTTTCAGATCGAAAATGTCTGTAGATCGCTTGTATTGTCAAAAAATTAAGGATTTTTATATTTTTGAGAACATTTTGAAATGTAAAATCTTTAAAAATATCAAATAAATATTGAATTCTGTATTGCTTTTGTTGAGTTTTGAGTGTATATTTTGAGAAGAAATTTGAGAACATTTTCAAAAAGGGATGGATGAATATGGTTTCGACAGGTTCCAAAATGGTTTCTAGAGTGGCGCTCGGTGTGGCACTTCTCGGATTTGCCGGGGCTTATGCCCAGGTGTCGATCAACAAGGCCGAAGGCTGGCTCGAATCGGCTTTTGCCGAATGGGCTTCCGATGGTTCGGACAGCTACAATGTTTACTATTCGGGCGCTGGCGCAAGCAATGTCAAGGTAGACGGCCAGCTTGTTCGCAAGTACGGCTCCAAGTACCGTGTTGACGTGGTCGGCCTCAAGGCCGGTAGCTACACGCTCAAGGTGGCCTCTGTCAAGGGCGGCAAAGAAGGTGCTTCCACCACTTCGAAGTCCCTGACCGTTAAGGCCCATGATCGCGCGGGCTTCGCTTTTAGCAACGGCCATGTTCCGGGTGCTTACAAGACCGATGGTACGCTCAAGAGCGGCGCCGTGATTCTCTATGTGACCGAATCGACCAAGAATACCATTAAACTTGATGTGGTGACGAGCAGCAAGGGTGCCGTAACAGAATGCGTGGGCCTCCAGAATATCTTGACGGCGTTCAAGAAGGGCTACGATACGCGTCCGCTCGCCATTCGCTTGATTGGCAACGTGACCGACCCCGAAGTGACCGACAAGGGTGACATTCTGATTGACATGGGCAAAAAGGAAGGTGGCGCCATGACGATCGAAGGTATCGGTAACGACGCTACGGCAAACGGCTGGGGCATTCGTATCAAGAATGCTTTCGATGTTGAAATCCGCAACATCGGTGTTATGAATGTCGATTCCGACGAAGGCGACAACATTGGCTTGCAGCAGGACAACCAGTACATTTGGGTGCACAACTGCGACTTCTTCTACGGCCATGCGGGTAGCGACAAGGACCAGGTCAAGGGCGATGGTGCCTTGGACTGCAAAAAGTCCACCTACGTGACCTTCAGCTACAACCACTTCTGGGATAACGGTAAGTCGAACTTGCTCGGCCTTTCCGAAGGTACGACTGACGGTCTCTACATCACTTATCACCACAACTGGTACGACCATTCCGATAGCCGCCACCCGCGCGTGCGCTTCTACAGCGCCCATGTGTACAATAACTACTACGATGGCGTGGCCAAATACGGCGCTGGTTCTACGAAGGGCTCTTCCGTGTTTATGGAAGCGAACTACTTCCGTAATTGCAAGTACCCGATGATGACGTCTATGCAGGGAAGCGACGTGTATGCTGGCGGCACCACTCGCGATACCAAGAACAATCCGACATTCAGCAGCGAAGATGGCGGTACGATCAAGGCTTATAACAACCACATGGAAGGTTCTTACACGTTCATTCCGTATGGTGCAAGCAAGTATGTGCTCAAGGGCTCTGAAACGGCTGCTGGCTCCATCGATACCAAAGCCGACTTTGACGCCTACGTGGTTTCTAGCCGCAACGACAAGGTTCCGAATACGGTCAAGTCTTATGCCGGTGCGAATACCTACAACAACTTCGATACCGACAATTCCGTGATGTACAGCTACACGGCGGATACTCCGGCGCAGGCCATGGCGAATGTGCGTGCCTATGCGGGCCGCGTGCAGGGTGGTGATTTCAAGTGGACCTTTGACAACTCGGTGGACGATGCCGCCTACGAAGTGAACCAGAAACTGAAAGACGCCCTGATGGCTTACAAGGGCAGCAATGGCGAGGTCATGGAATATGCAAGCTCCAGTTCTGTGGCGCCGGCATCCAGCAGTTCCGTGGAATCGAGCTCCTCTGAACAGTCTTCTAGCTCGGTCTCATCGAGCAGCGAAAAGCTGGATTCCTCGAGCAGTGTGGAAAATCCGGAATCCAGTAGCTCGGCTGAAGGCGATTCGACCACAAGCATTGCCGCGACGGTGGCTTATGCCGGAGTGCCGATGCGCTACCTCGCTGGCGAAGCCCGCCTCGAGATTTTCACCGGAAATGTCCGCCGTTTGGATATTTTCGCGGTCAATGGAAATGTCGTGAAACTCTCGACCGAAGCGGTGTCGCAGTCCAGTGTGGATTTGTCCAGCCTTAAGCCTGGTGTTTACCTGGTGCGCCTGGTGGCAGGCGGCAAGGCCTACCAGCAAAAGATTGTGAGACGATAGAATTTGATATAGTTCCGTTCAGGATGTCTGAGGTGTTTGGTCCTGAATCGGAACTTTGTGTGGGGTAGCTCCCGGGGATATCCCCGGGGGTTTTCCCTTGCCAAGAATATTGTATTTTGTTACATTATGGGCATGATGATGAAGAATCTACGACTTATTAACCTACTAGGACGTTGCGCTGGAGCGCAAGCCGGTTTTTAAGCATAGGTTCAAGACGATTTTAGAGTTTTAACCCAAGGATTTAAACCATAAGGCCCGCTCCAATGAGGATGCGGGTTCTTTTTTTAAGTCAAATTTCTATTTTTGAACGTAAAAACGAACTTGAGCCTTGTTGGACAGGCAAGGAGATAAGGAAAAAATGAGCGAAAATACGAATGCAAGACAACCCTTCTTCTATGACGTCACGCTGCGTGACGGAAACCAGGCGCTCCCGAAGCCTTGGAACAATGCCCAGAAAAAGGACGTGTACCTGCAACTCTTGAAGCTCGGCGTGCAGGGTGCCGAAGTCGGTTTCCCGGCTTCGAGCGAGATGGACTTTGAATCGTGTAAGGAACTTGCCCTGCTGACCGCCAAGATGGCCGAAGAGGGCGACGAAGTCGCAAAGCGCATCGTGGTGTCGGGCCTGGCCCGCTGCGTGGAAAGCGATATCCAGCGCTGCTGGGAGGCCGTGCAGTACGCTCCGCATCCGCGTATTCATACGTTCCTGGCTACAAGCCCGCTCTCGATGGAACATGTGCTGCACATGACGCCGGAACAGGTGAAGGAAAAGGCGGTGCATTGCGTGAAGTTTGCAAAATCGCTCGTGGGTAGCAAGGGCGATGTGGAATTCAGCGCCGAACATTTTGGCGACTGCCTCGAAAACATGGATTTTGTGATTGACGTGCTGAAGGCCGTGGTCGAAGCCGGCGCAACGACCATCAACCTGCCGAATACGGTCGAACGTTATCGTCCGTTCCTGTACGTAAATCAAATCAAGCAGGTGTACGAAGCCCTGCCGAAGAATATCACGATTTCAGTACACTGCCACAACGACTTGGGCATGGCGACGGCCGCGACGGTCGAAAGTTTCTTCGTGGGTGCAACCCAGCTGGAAGTCGCGCTGAACGGCCTGGGCGAACGCTGCGGCAACACGAATTTCTACGAAGTCGCGGTCGCGCTGCACAACTCCGGCGTCGAGACAGGTTTGCACATGGAGCGCATTTACGAAACGGCTATCTTGATTTCTCAGTGGTCGGGTATCAGCATCTATAGTCGCGCTCCGTTGATTGGCGCCGAAGCAATCGTGCACCGTAGCGGCATCCACCAGGATGGCGCCTCCAAGACGAAGGACATGAAGAAGGGTGCCTACCGCCCCATCGACTACTCGATTATCGGTCGTCACCAGAACGATTCGCTCAGCTTTACAAGTCAGAGTGGCCGTACCGCCGTGTACGAAATCATCACGAAGTTCGGCTACAAGATGTCTCTTGCCGAAGCCGCCGAACTGCAGCCGATTCTGAAGGCTTGCAGCGAAAAAGAAGGCGAACTGTCTGCCGAACGCGTGCTGGATGTGTTCCGCGAACATTTCGTGAATGTGAACGGTCGCCTGGTGTTCAACAACATCGAGGTTATTCCCGACGAGAACCGCTTCATTTTCCACTTCAAGAAGGATGGCGAATCTTTGGTGAAGTCCGTGACGGCCGAAGGCCCGATCGAGGCGGCCCTCATGCTCATGCGCGAAATCGGCATGCCGGTGGAACTCGTCAAATACCGTCAGCTCGTGGTGCCTGAAAAGGACAAAATGTGGGCGGGTCGAGGCCTCAGTCGCATAGTGCTGAAGGCGAACAACGTTGAAGTCGAAGGCCGCGGCGTCTCTAGCGATACGCTCAAGGCCAATATGCGTGCCCTCTTCGGCGGCGTGAACCTGCTGTATAAGAAGGTGTAAAATTCTTGGCCGGGTATTTTTACCCGGCATTTTCTATGGGATGAAAATTAGGAGGTTGCATGCTTTTAATTGTAGCTCTTTTGCTTGCCGCAAGCTTTAGCTTTGCTACTGATTGGGTTGATGTTGCCGTAAAACCCAAACTCGTCGAATCTAGCGGAGATTCTTATTATGAGATTTCTTCTGCAAAGGAACTAGCTTGGTTTTCGAAAGAAGTCGCTTCTGGAAAAACGGGTATTAATGCCGTTTTGAAGAATGACATTGTTCTCTGGAATCCGGCTTCGGGTGATACCAACTATTGGAATCCGATTGGTCCTTCGGACTCGCTTGCCTTTGAGGGTACTTTTGACGGTAACGGAAAAACGATTGCTGGAGCGCATTCTGTTTACGAAGAAAGAAACCTGGACACCTTGGTGAATGGCTTTTTCCGCTATGTGGGTGAGTCTGGAGTTGTGAAAAATTTGACGTTGAAACAGTCTTTTATTAAGACTGTTTACGCGGGTTCCGATACCATTACGGATACTTCTGCAGAAGACGCTGTAGCTCCTCAGTTGTATTCTGCGGTGGGTGGAATTGCTGGCTACAATAAGGGCTTGTTGCAGAATGTTTCGTTTGTCGGAGATTCTGTTGTTGCCGCGGGAGATTCCAAGGTTACTTCTGGTGCGAGAACCGGTAATATCTACATTGTCAACTATATCGCAGGCAATATCGCTGCTATAAATGATGGCGTTATTGACGGCTTTGAATCGGATGCGCAACTCAATGTCCGCAACAGAGGTGTAATGAGCCTTAGCTTTAATATTGGCTATGCAGGCGGCGCGGTCGGTATAAATAGGGGCTCTGTCAAGAATGGAGTGAATCTCAAATATGTGAATTTGCCGAATATAGGCTTTGCTGGCGGTATTTGCGGCTATAATTATGGTTCTATCGAAAATGTTGAAAATAGGGGCATTGTCTATAATAACGAAGGTAGTGCGGGCGGTATTGCCTCATATAACTTGGGGACAATCAAAAGGGCTGTCATGACAACTTCGATAAGGGGCTCTGCGTCTTATACGACTTATGGTGGTGGCGTTACTGCGTACAACAATGGTTATATAACGGAAAGTGGAATGTTCCAGACAAAAAATTCGAACATCACGGTGAATAAAAATGCACAAGAATATCAGATGATGGGCGTGTCTATTTTGCCGGCGGAAGGAACGGCTGGCGGCGTTTCTGCGACGCAAGGCCCGCAGGGGGTTATAGAAAATTGTGGCGCGGCCGTATGGATCGTGGGTGTTGGTGTCTCATCGACTACCAAGTCAAGGAATATCTATGTCGGAGGTCTTGTGGGACTAGATTCTGGCTCTGTCATTGGATCCTATGCGGCAAATTCGAATCTTCTTCAAGGCGACAAATATAAGCCGATGTATTATATAGTGGATTCAACAAAAAAACACAGCTCGAACCATTATGATTCGACTTATCTGTCTGTTAAGTTTGATGACGAAAATGCGGGGCTTCCGACTTCGACAATGCGCTCCGCAAAGTATGCCTGGCTTTTAAATACCCAAATGGGGTCTGCAAAGAATAATGGTGTGTGGACCTACGATGATTGGTATCCGCTTATTGCAAATATGGATAAAATACCTACATATCGGGTTGTTCGCTATGTGAATGATGCTGCTTATGATACGCTTTATACGAATTATCTGGGACATGCTATTTGGAATGATCGTATTCCTGAAGGCGATAATGGAAAATCACTTGCTTATTGGGCTTATCGTAATGGGAACTCGTTTGCAAAAATTACTGATCAGCATATATTTAAAAGTGATACCAGTATTTACGCTGTTCTTGATGCAAAGGAAAACCTGGACTTTACGGTGACCTTCTTGGATTATAATGGTGTTGTTTTACAAGAATTGAAAAATATTCCTTATGGAACGGTTCCTCAATATTCTGGACCGGAATTATTCCGCGATTCTACTGGATTAATGCGTCGTTACACGTTCAAGGGGTGGAGCCCTGCTGTAACCGAAGTGCATTACAATCAGGTTTATAAGGCTCTTTACGATTCGACTTACAGAAAATACCAGGTTTCCTATAGTGCAGTTTGCCTTAATCGAGATTACAGTAGGCAGGATACCTCTATTTATGGAAATGAAGCGCATTTGTGTGGCCGCTATTATCCCGGCAGTTGCACGGATTCGTTAAATGAATATGTTTTTAAAGGCTGGAATGTAAATTGTGATTCGTTTGCCGTTCTTTCGGATACGACAATTTATGCCGTATATGATACGATTCCTTTGTCAAGCTCGTCTTCTGAAAAGATTAGTTCGAGTTCCTCTGTCGAAGAAAAAAGCTCCTCGTCGAAGACTGAAACGATTCAGCTGCCTTTGGCAAGCGTATTGCTGAAATACTCGGTGGAAAGAGGCTGGATCCATGTTTACGGGTTGACTGCTGGAGTGCCTGTGACGCTGTTTGATGTGCAGGGTAATCTGGTAAAGCGAGAAATTTCAACGGGTAGTAACTTATCTATTGCGCTTGAACGCCGAGGAATGTATATTTTGAGGTATATGGGAACAAGTTACAGGGTCTTTGTTCCTTAAACGAATAAATGCCTAGAGGTGGCTTATGCTCGAACAACTCAAGCGCCCTTTCAAGAAACGCTACGACAAGGTTCGCGAACGTGCGGCTCAGTATGTCGGTCCCGTAAAGGAATCGGTGTCCAAGCTGATGGCCATGCTCCCGAAGATGGAAGCCTTTGCGGGCTCTGAGGATTTGGCGGGCGAGAATGCTGAAGGTGCTGTTGTCGATGCCGCAGCAAAGCCGACGGGCATTAAAGGCTTTGTCGCGAAGTTCAAGGATTTTAAAAATTCGCTCAAGGATTTGACGGATTTCCAGAAACTGATTCTCTTGACTATTGCAGTTGTGCTCCCGGCGGGCATCTTTATCGCTGTTGTATTGGCTGGGCTCCTTCGCCGGAAGAAGTAGCGTTTTTTAGTGTTGGGGTGTAAAGTGCTGGGAGGAAACATGAATTCTTTTGCATGTTGCTTTAAAGGAATGATGCTTGTTTTGTTGTCGTTCCTTTTTGTTGCTTGTGGCGACAACGGCTCGAGCTCGGGAGCAGAAGATGAAGTTCCCTTTTCGAGCGAGAACGTTTCGAGCTGCTCGTACCAACTGCTCCTATCTTCTGCAGATGCAGAAGGGGAGTCGTCGTCGAGTGAAATGCAGACAGAACCGTCCAGCAGCAGCTTTGTGAAAACCTGGGATTACTTGAATCCCGAAATTTCTTACGAGGAGATTGTCGATAAGCGCGACAGCCAGGTCTACAAGATTGTGAAAATCGGCAATCAGTGGTGGATGGCAGAAAACTTGAATTACCGCTATCTGGAGCCCAACTATAAAGTCGATTCGAGTAGTTTCTGCTACAACGATTCCATCCAGTATTGCGAAAAGTATGGTCGTCTGTACCTGTGGAGCGCTGCGGTTGATGGTGCGGGGCTGTTTTCCGACAACGCTAAGGGATGTGGCTACGGGGAACATTGTGAACCGATTTTACCAGTGCGGGGAGCCTGTCCCGAAGGCTGGCATTTGCCCGATTGGGACGATTGGAGTGAATTGTTCGATTTTGTGGGAGGACAGGGCGCTGCTTCTAAGGCTCTAAAATCGAAGATGGGCTGGAAGGATGGTGCTAATGGTCCTGACGCTTATGGCATGGCTCTGTTTCCGGCCGGTGTCCGGAGCATGGTGGATTTTGGCATGTATTCATGTTTGGACTGTTATGTTGAATTTTGGGTATCCTCGTATAAAGACGATTATATGTCACAAAGTTTGAGTTTTGGCAAGGAAGGACTAGGTTTTGGTCAGGGAACACAGGATTATGCCCATTCGGTCCGCTGCATCAAGGATTTTGATGCGACTGATATTGTCTCTTCCTCGTCGGTTTCGAGTAGCTCAAATGATGCGCCGGAATCGTCCTCGTCCCATGAAGAATCGTCTTCTTCTCGCAATAATGAGAGAACTTATACGGATTCCCGCGATGGTCAGGTTTACAGGGCGGTGAAGATTGGTGAGATGGAATGGATGGCACAGAACTTGAACTACGAAACGGAAAACAGCTATTGTGCCTATACCTCTCCCGATAGCTGCGCCAAGTACGGTCGCTATTATAAATGGGCAGATGCCGTTGGCAAAACTGAAGAAGAATGCGGTGAAGGCCACGAGCGCGGACTCGTTAACTACGACTATGCTGAGGGAATTTGTCCTACCGGTTGGCATCTTCCGTCGCAAAAGGAATGGTACGCCCTTATGGATGCTATTGACGGTCAAAAACCAACGACGACGAAAATGCTGAAGGCGAAAGATGGTTGGTCTGATGGGGCCGAAGGTACCGACGATTACGGCTTTTCTGCTTACCCCGGTGGATTATGGTATGGTGATGACGACTTTTTCTATGAAAAAAGTGCCTATTTCTGGGTGTCTACGGAGTACTCCGCTGATTTGGCCATTTCTGCGAGAATTGAAGAAGACAACACCATTTGGGTTCCGCCCGAGTATAAGCATTTTGGGATGAATGTCCGCTGCATCAGGAATTAGTCTATGAAGCTTTCATCCCGACTCCCCAAAGATCTGTCTCCATCGCCGTTCTTTGCTGAACTGGAACGCGCGAAGGCGTGCGCGAAAAAGGATGCTGCCGAGGGCGGTCTTTCGTTCATCGACATGACGGTTTCTTCGCCTGTGAAGGCGGGGCTTCCGGTTGACTTGAGTGCTGCGGTGGAGGAGGCTCGCAAGGATTTCGGTTGCTGGAATCCGGATGCGGCGGGTTGGAAGTCGGCGCGCGAGGCGGTGGTGGAGTACTATCGCGAACGCGGCGGAAACTTTACCGCGGGTCAAATTATCCTGACCGCAAGTACCAGCGAAGTTTACTCTGTTTTGTTCAAGACATTCTGCGACCCGGGCGACGTGATTTTGACGCCGATGCCGGGCTACCCGCTGCTCGATACGCTTGCACAGCTCGAGCATTTGGAATGTGCTCCCTATTTTCTGCAACTTAGACGAGAGAACGCGGCGTTTAGATTCGTTCTCGATTCTGACAGTTTGTTAGCTGCTCCGGAGAAAGCGAAAATCCTGCTGCTGGTGAACCCGCATAACCCGACCGGGCATTGCGTTTCCCGCGAAGAATGGAATGCGGCGGTTCGTTTTTGCGAAGAGAACGACATGATTCTCGTGGTCGACGAAGTCTTCGGCGATTATGCACTTACGGATAAAGTAAAGCGTACTTGGCAATACGTCATTGCGACCCCCGAAGGGGGGAAGCAATCCATTGAGGAAAAATCAAATAATCTATGGGATGCCGGTGGCGGCGACTTCATCAACCTTCCCGAAGACGGACCCAAGTGCCCCATCTTCTGGCTGAACGGCTTAAGCAAGGCCGTAGGTTCCCCGCAGCTCAAGCTCGGCTGGATGGCTTTTTACGCGCCCCGCGAACGCTTTGAAGAAATCCGCGCAGCGCTTGAATTTGTAGAAGACGCCTACTTGAGTGTGTCCGCTCCGGCGCAGGCTCTCGGCATGTCTCTGTTGCCCGCGGCCGCCGCTTACGAATCGCGCGTCAAGGAACGCTTGCTTGCCAACTGGCAGACGCTCCGCGAAGCCTTCCCGTCCAAGTACTGCCCCGAGGTTCTCGGCGGCTGGTATGCGGTCGTGCGCCTCGGTGAAGACGACGAGGAACTCACGCTCCGTTTGCTCCGCGAAAAGCATGTGCTGGTGCAACCCGGGTTCTTCTTCGATTTCGACGGAGACGGCTGGGTGGTCATCAGTTTGCTGCAAGAGCCCGCGACCTTCAAGGAGGCGGTGCAGCGAATGAAAGAACTGTAATGGCAGATTTTAAAGCTACAGGTGAGCCTTTAGCTTTTCGATAATTTCATCTACATTGGTGAAGGCGCACACGGGCAGGCTGATAGCTTGCTTTGAAACCTTTACTGAATTCGGGTCGGGATGTTCCTCTGGAATCCAAATGATGCCGCCCAGGGGTTCTTGGTAAAATTGCATAAAACAAGGCTGATTTCGCAGGGCGCTGGGGTAGTGAATGCAGTAAGGGATTTCTGCGGCCTTCAATTTCTCAATAAAGCTTTCGCGGTTCTCGGCCAAAACCGTATACTGGGCGTAGGTGCATTTGCACCCGGTTTCAATTTTTTGCGGAACAATCTTTTCGCCGGTAGCTGCGGTGCGGTTGTATTCGGCGAAGAATGCGTCGTACTTGGCTGCGTTTTGGCGCCTGACCGCAAGTTCTTCGTCCAGGTGCCTAAGCTTGACTCTAAGGACCGCCGCTTGCAGTGCGTCAAGTCGGCTGTTCATGCCGATGATTTCATGCTGGTAACGCCCGGCGCTCCCGTGGTTTGCAATCATGCGGATTTTTTTGGCGAATTCTTCGTTTTCGGTAAACAGGGCGCCGCCGTCACCGTAACAGCCGAGCGGCTTGCTCGGGTAAAAACTGGTGATGGCAATATCTCCGAATGTGCATGCCATCTGGTTGGTGCGGGCACCGAATGCCTGGGCGCTGTCCTCTATAATCCAGAGCTTGTGTTCGGTGGCGATTTCGCGCAGTTCCTTGAACGGGGCGCACTGGCCGAATAGGTTCACCGCAATAATGCCCTTGGTGCGCGGTCCAATCAGTTTCTTGACGCTTTCGGGGGCAATTTGCAGCGTTTCCCGGTCAATATCGGCAAATTGGGGGGTGCTGCCGAGAAGGGCGATACATTCGGCAGGGGCGATAAAGGTAAAATCGGGGACAATCACCTCGTCGCCAGGGCGTAAATCCATGGCCATCAGGGCGATCGTGAGGGCGTCCGTGCCGCTTGCGCAGGTAATCGTGTGGATTTTTCCGCCCAGATACTCCGAAAGTTCCTTTTCGAGAGCCTGTACCTGGGGGCCTCCTATGTAACAACCGCTGTCCAACACCTCTCGTTCGGCTTTTTCGAGTTCAAAACGATATTTTTCGCGTTGTGCAGTTAAATTTACAAAGGAAATCATGCGCCCAAAGATATAAATTTTTGCCCACCCCTTGAAAAATTTCCAATATTTACTAACTTTGAACCAACATTTTTAAGTAGGTTTTCACCCGGAGATAATAAGGTGCCTCAACACAAATCTTGCAAAAAGCGTCTGCTTCAGGCCGAAAAGGCCAATGCCATGAACCGTTCTACCCGTTCCGCTATCCGCACCGCCCTCAAGGCTGTCCGTAGCGCAACTTCTAAGGAAGAAGCCCTCAAGGCCATGCCGGCTCTGTTCAGCATGCTCGACAAGGCTGCTGCCAAGGGTCGTGCCGGTTTCTGCGCTAACCGCGTCGCTAACTACAAGGCCAAGGCCGCTAAGGTCATTAACGGTCTCGCCTAATTAATCGTTAAGTCGATTTAGTGCGAATTTGAATAAGCCGATACACAGTGTGTGTCGGCTGTTCGTGTATATTCATTTTTCTATATTTGTCCACAATGGATTCGTTTAGGCTTTTTCTTGAAACTCGTTTTGGCGGAATCTTGGACCACTCCGTGATTCAGCGCCTGTTTATTGCGTTGCTGCTCCTGGTGGCGGCGCGCCTTCTTTTGATTTTCTTGAAGCATGTCATTAACCATGCCGAAAACCGTGGGCTCGATTCCTCGGCCAAACCGCTGGTCTATTCGCTATTTTCGTATTGCATCTATATTGTTACTTTGTTGTTAGTGCTGCATGTGCTGGGCGTGAATACCGCAGGCATTGTCGCTCTTGTAGGTGCGGCGAGCTTGGCGGTGGGCCTTGCCTTGAAAGATGCCCTGGCAAACATTGCCTCTGGCTTGCTTTTGTTGTTCCTTCGCCCCTTTAAGGCCGGTGACTATATTGAATGCGGCAATATCAAGGGAAACATTATCGGAATCGGGCTTTTCAATACGACGCTCCGTACTTTGGATGGACTTTCTGTTTCAGCACCGAATACCTCCTTGTGGGGGCAGCCGATCGTGAACTTTAGCAAGAATCCGCTCCGAAGGCTCGAAATTACGGTCGGAATTGACTACGGCGATTCCCCGGAAAAGGCTCTCGACATCATGCGCGACGTTGTGGCGGGCGAACCCTTGTTTATGCGTAAACCTGAACCCCAGTTCTTTGTTTCTGGGCTCGAAGACAGCGCCGTGAATGTGACTTTTAGGGCTTGGACCCGCACTCAGGACTATTTTAATTTGCGTTGGAAATATACTGCCGAAATCAAGAAACGCTTTGTTGAAGAAAAAATTACAATTCCTTTCCCGCAGCGAGTTGTTCATTTCGTGGATCGCCCCCAAGGTCCTGTTTGACCGGTATTCCCGATTAGAATGCTAAAAAAGCATATTTTGTGGTCTGCGAAATTATTTTTTTATTAGATTTGAGGTAGATATATCAAGGATGTGTAATGTCTTCGATAAACTTTGCTACACGAGAAATTAGTTGTAAAGTCGTTTACTATGGACCGGGCCTTAGCGGTAAGACCACCAATTTGCAGGTGATCCACCAGAAGATGCCCCAGGACAAGCGTACCGATATGGTGTCCCTCGCGACTGAAGGTGACCGTACGCTCTTTTTTGACTTTTTGCCGCTGAATTTAGGGGATATCAAGGGGTTCAAAACAAGGTTCCAGCTTTATACTGTTCCTGGTCAGGTCTATTATAACAGTACCCGTAAGCTTGTGCTTCGTGGTGTAGACGGCATTGTTTTTGTGGCGGACTCCCAGAGGTCCCGTCAGGCCGAAAACTTGGAAAGCTTGCAAAACCTGCGCCAGAACCTGCAGGATTACGGCATGGATCTGGACGATATGCCATTTGTGCTTCAGTACAACAAGCGCGATATGGACAACGTGTTCACCCTTGATGAACTGAATGCCGAACTCAACCCGCGCAATGTGCCTTTCTTCCCGGCCACGGCCCACAACGGTAAGGGTGTCGTGACGACGCTCAAGACCATTGCGATGCTCGTGATTGAAAAGTTTAATGTGAAGCAGGGATTCCTCCGTCAGGCAGCAGCCAATGTCGGTAATACCGGCGTACACGATGTGTCGCTCACCAAGGAAGGTGTTTCGGTCAAGGCTTCTCAACCGGCCGCTCCGGCCCAGCCTGCTGCCCAGCCCGCCGCTCCTGCCCAGCCGGGCTCCCCGTTCCGTATGCCTTCGTTTGCGGCAAAACCGCCTTCAGCGGCTCCTGCCCAGCCTTCGACTGCCGGCGCCGGTCTGTTCCAAAAGGGAGCGACGTCCTCGCCGTTTGGTCGCCCGCGTGCCGCTACTGCGGTTCCTCGTATGCCGACCTTCGGTCGCGATGTCGCTAAGCCTGCTGCCGATAACGATGACGAAATTGAATTGCGTCCGTACGTACCTAAGAAGAAGTAATTTAACGAAGGTGCATAATGAGCGATTTTACCATTTATTCTGATGATGCCGCCAAAGTCCAGCGACTCATGACTGCCTACCAGGCTAGCGTCAAGGCTGAATATATTGTTCTTTGCCATCGTGATGGATCGATTATTGCTGAAGTTGGCTCTTTGGGTATAGATGCAACTCCGCTTGCAGTGCTCAGCACGGCGTCTTTCGACTCCGCCCGTCAGGTGGGCATGATGCTCGGTGGCGAAAACTTCCAAGCAGTTTCTTTTAGTGGCGAATCCCGTTCCATCTACATTGCTCCTGTAGACCAGGCGCTCTTGTTGGTGCAGATTTTTCCGGGTTCCAAGCTTCCGAACCGCATTGAAGATTTCAATCGCCTGCTAGTCGAAAAACTAGTTGATGCTGTTCCTGCCTTTACGCAGAATACTAGCAGCCTGGTTCGTTAAACCATTCATTTAGGACCGCCTTGTGACAAAGTTACCTCCGCTTCGCAATTTGCGGAAAACAACGATCGTCGTTATGGTGGTCTTTCTTGGATTTTTGATCCACCGAATTGTGGTTGCCATGCATGGCGCCGAAACCATTTGGAATTCTGCCGATACGGAACTTTCGATGGCGCAAAGCGTGGTCTGCAGCCATATTGTGAACGGGTCTCCGTTTGGTGTCGATAGCGTGTTCGAAGAGGGCATGCGTCTGTACTATTACTCCACGGTTTCCTCGGCGTTGCAATTGGGCGACGACACCTTGATGCATATTTGGTTCAACGGTGCCGACACAGTGCAAAAACTGGCCTGCGATATGACGCAGGACGTTTGCCTCACGACCATTGTCCCTAATCTTTTGAAGCCGGGGGAATGGAGCGTGGACTTGGTGGCTGGACGCAAATTGCTTTCGACTCGCCAGTTTATCGTAGAATCTAACGAAAGGTAGTTGGAATGTCCCGGCGATTCTGGTTGGGACTTTTGTTGCTAGCGGTATGCGCTTTCGGCTTGGATATTGATTCCTTGCCGGTGTGGGATCCTTCGATTTTGGCACGGGGTGATTCCTTTGTTCAAAATGCGGATACGGCGGCTCGAAAAGATTCCCTTGAAACCCACGGCTACAAGACGGTACAGGTTACCGTAGGCGATGGCGGAACCCAGGTGGATCAGGAACTGCGCCTTTCTATTATGGGGCGCCTTACGGATAGCGTGTACATTGACGCTTTGCTTTCTGACGTGGGGCGCCGTGCGGGCGATCAGACGACGGCGACTTTGCGCGAGGTGGACCAGATATATTTTCGGGTCGAATCGCCACATTATTTTTTGCATTTGGGCGACTTGACGTGGGTAGATTCTTCAATGGGGTTCACAGGGATATCCCGAGCCTCTCTTGGTGCTATGGGCGGTGTTCGAGGTGATTTCGGTGGCGGTTATGCACAAGTTCGCGGCGTGGTTGGAACCGACGAGGTGCAGCATTATATGCGGACATTTAATGGCGTGAGCGGTCAGCAACTGGGCTATTCGCTTGACGGTTTCGGCAGCTTTATTGCGGTGGTTCCGCAGTCCGAAACGGTGTGGCTGAATGGGGTGCGCCTCACGCGGGGCCGTGATTATTTGGTGAACTACGCCGGTGGTATGCTGGATTTTAAAGGGGCGGTGTTGCCGAGTTTCGATGACGAAATCCGCGTGGAATATGACGCCTACGAAAACGATAACATTTATATGCTTAAAGGCGCTGCTGCCAGCTACAGACACCCGAACTTGTACTTGGATGTTTCGGGCTTTAGGCTCGAAAACGATGTAGACCGCTTAAAACGCGGCGTGTGGACCGATGAAGACTACGCCTTGCTTAAGGCGGACCGCGGTGATGAATTTGTTCGTGATGATACTTTGCCGCCGCTGCACAGACCCGACCGTACGGAGCGTGTGAATGCCCGTATCCGTACGCAGTATAATCAGCAACTTTATGCCGATTTTGAAATGTCTTTTAACCGTGCGGACACAAATATGGTGTCGAACCATGTCGATGGCAGTGAAGGCAAGGCTTTCCGCTGGTTCGTGACGACGGATTCTACCCGAGATTTGACGCATTTCCCCTTGGCGATGTCTGTGTATGGAAACCGTGTGCAGCAAGGCTTTGATATCCTGAAATATCCGGGCTCTGATTTAGATTGGAACCTTTACGACCTGCGAGATAGCTGGGATTTGGCGTATAGCGATTCTGTATTTTTGAACGACGACTTGCTACACGATGAATTCATGATGCGTGCGCGTTTTGCAAAAGACTGGTTCGGGTCTGCACAGTGGGGCTACCGCCGCAATGCCGACGAAGACTGGAATTCTTCGCGTGTGCAGTTGGGCGTGCAGCACCGCAACCGGAATGCCTTGGGAGAACTCGCCTTGATTCGCGTGGCAAGCCTGCAAGAACGCGAAATGGAACGCTATCAGGGAACGGCGAATGCCGAATTCTTGCAGGGAATGGTTCGTCCGTTTGGCAGTGGCGACTTGCGTTTTACGAAAATCAATTTGGATGGAATAGAAGACGAGGTGGTTTACGGCAAGTCTTCGAGTGGATTAGGGATTTATTTTGACCGCGGCGAGATTCGTGAAAGTGTGGGCGGGCGAATGGCCAAGCGTCGGGGCGATACCTATGGCGACGAATGGGCGGATTCTTTGAGGGCATCTACTTGGGTGCAAGAGGCGAATTACAATAGCCGCTACTTTACACTGTCACATTTATTGCAGTACGAACGTATGCGTACGGATTCTTCGGAGAGTGAAAATAGTTGGCTTGCCAATTTGAATTCCCGTTTTGGCGGCGAAGATCTGGGCTGGCAAGGAAATGTTTCGTATCAATTAGGACTTACGGAAGAGCAAATTTATACGGCCGTTTATAAGGCGGTGGCGCCAGGAACGGGCGATGTGCGCTATGACAGCTTGACATCGAGTTACATCGAAGGTGTGGATAACGGTGATTTTGTGTACGAGGGCATGGGCCGTAACGATTCCGTGGGGGCGGTGCTTTCGTCTGATGCCACTTTCAATATTGAAATCCGCTTTAATCCGGGGCTTGTCTTTGGCGTGCGCGACGGATTCTTGCGCGATGTGACCTTGGGCGGATCGTATGAGGGTGAAGGAAGTGATACCACGGGTAAAAAAATATACTTTCCACCGGTCACGACTTCGCAACTGCACCGTATGACCTCGGGTCGCATGGCAGTCGAGGGCTTGGTCGATTGGCAACATCCTTCGGGTGTATCGCTTGCGTATAAGCCGGGTGCCACATTCGATAAAAAACTTTCTTCGATTTCGTATTACGAGACCTCTTACTCGCATGAATTCGAAGCGGGTTACCGCATTAATTTGGATCATTTTGTGGGCGGCACGCTCCTGATTCAAGAAAACGAACTTTCGGCCATGCAGGAATGGAATTGGGATATTTATGATGGAACGCTCCGTTATCGCTTCGATTTTTTGCAAGGTTTTTATGTACAGCCTCTGGGACGTTATCGTATAGGCGAAGGGGCCGATGGCTCCGGTCGCGAAGAGGGCGAGTTCGAGGCGAATCTTTGGGAAGGGGCGCTCCGTGTTGGTTATAATAGGCAAAAAAAGGTGAATTCCTATGCCAATTTCTCGGTGGTGCAGGTGGATAGCGACGGCGATATTATTCCATATCAGGTGATGAATGGCTATAGCGATGGCCGTACGTATCGTTTTGAATTTTCGCTCTCGGTCGATTTGAATGACTTTTTGTCGATGGGTTGCAGTTACATTTTGCGGTTTGGCGACGCCGAAGAGAATATCTTCCAGAAGCTTAGTACCGAAGCGAGGGCGTACTTCTGATGTGTGATGTGAAATGTGAAATGTGGAATGAAAAATTAAAAATGAATAATGAAAAAAAGTTCATTGTTCATTATTCATTATTCTTAGTTGTAGCATTGTTCCTTGCTGTGTCTGCTTTTGCAGATTCTTGTCGGATTACTTCAATTGTTTGGGTGGGCAAGCACGAATCGTACGAAGAATCCCAAGTGCAGACGCTGGTGGGTAAATCTTGCGAAAGTTGGCCGATTACGCGAGACCGCATCGTGCGTTATTACGAGAATCGTGGATTCTTGGCAACCCAAATGAGGGGTGACGTGGATTCGACAGGAATGTTGACGATTGAGATGAAACGTGGCGCAGCTTGGGTGTGGGCGAATCCTGAAAATTTGGATTCTTCGGGAAATAAAACCGAGGTGTTCCGCAAACAGACGGGAATTGTTGCTGGAGACCTTGTATCGCCACTGGATTTGGAACGTTCTGACATGAAGTTGGCGCGCCTTGGCTACTATAACCGCACGGCTCCGGCACAGATGTTTCGTGACCCGGTGCGCAACCGCATTATTCCTGTGTACCACATGCAGGCGGCTGCCGTTTCCGAGGCGTACGCGCTTTTGACTTATTCCAGCGAAACCGATGTGTGGGAAGGCAACGTGAATGTGGCTCTCTACAACATTCTCGGAACCGCCCGTGACTTGCAAATCGAAGGGTATACGGGAGACGAGGTCCGCAGGCTAGAAGGTTCGTACAAGGAACCTTGGATTTTCGGTACCGAATGGAATGTGATTGCCCGCGGCTACTTCGACGAGGATTCTTCGGAACGCGATGCCTACGGCGAAATCGGAATTTCTCGCGACATCGGTTTTGACTTTACCTTGGGCGTGTTCCTCGGCATCGGTAACAACCGAAAAACATCGACCTTTGAACTCTCTTATGTGTCGCTTGACCGATTTGTATTGCCGCGCTCGGGTACGCGATTCAACGGCTCGATTGTTTGGAATATGGACCGCCCGGATTCCTTGGACAATTACTTGAAGGCGTCAGCCAAATTCTCGCGGTACTTGCCGCTTTATGGCAACTGGATAACGCGCTTCAGCGGGGCTGCCGGTGGAATATTCCCGACCGATGCGGACTTGGACCGCTTCGATTATTTCGCGCTGGGCGGCATGGATAGCTTCAAGGGCATGGACGTACGCTTTATGCGGAGCCGCGCCTACGGGTATTCCGAATTCGCGATTCTATGGCAAGATGGCTACGACTTGAGCATCGAGGCTTTCTACCAGCCGGGACTTTACCGCGCATTTGCGCCGGAACATGGCTGGAAGCGCGAACATGATTACGGTGTGGCCTTTACGCAGTACCGCGGCAACTGGAGCGTGAACCTGTATTACGCGCTACGCAACGGCGAGAATTACCTTGACGGCATCATCGGCTTTGGTCTCAAGACCTTATTCTAAATCGGAGTCTTGCTTTTCTCGCCGGCGATTTCTCGTACAAGTTTCGGCACCAGATAGCCGGGCAGCTTGGTGCGGATTTCTGCAATCAGTTCGCGGGCTTCGTCATCAGCTACTTCGAAGTGGGCGACCCCGTTTGCGTGGTCCAGCTGGTGCAGGTAGTAGGGGAGCACTCCCTGCTCGAAAAGTTTGCGGCACAAGGCGGTGAGCTTGATGGCTTCATCGCTGATTCCCCGCAGGAGTACGCTCTGGTTCAGAAGCGTCCAACCGCTAAAGCGCAGTTGTGCAAACACGGTTGCCGATTCCTCGTCGAGTTCGTCGGCGTGGTCTACATGCGACACCAGCACGCAGCTAAACCTGGCAGGCAGTTCGCGCAGCAGTTCAAAATGCTGCATCACCAGGTCCGGGCGCATCACGGGGAGTCTCGTGTGGATTCTGAGCGTGGTGACCGAGGGGTGCATCGCGATCGCTTCAATCAGTTCGCGGAAGGCGCCGGGACCAAGGGTCAGCGGGTCGCCGCCCGAAAGAATCACTTCCCAGACGTCGGTATGGGTGTCGAGCCAGTGGCTCACCTGGCGTGCAACGTCGGGTGTGTTTTGGAAAGGGTAGTTCTTGCGGAAACAGAAACGGCAACGGGCACCGCAGGTGGCGGTCGAGACAATCAGGGCTCGTTGGTCGTATTTCTGGATTACACAGTCGGATTTTCCGGCCGGTAAATCGCCCACGGGATCGTCTACAAAGCCTTCAACCTTCTTGAGTTCGTCCTTGGTGGGCAAAATTTCGCGCAACAGGGCGGCTGGGTCGCTCGCCTTCTTGATTAGGTCGGCGTAATGCCTAGAACAAAGGAACGGAAACTTCGGGTTCAGGTCAAGGTCGGCAAGTGCGGTCGTTTTGGCAATGACTGTCGCCAAATCGGATCCCAAATAGTCCAAAAAGTCAGGGATTTGCGTAAAAACGGTAACGGGGCTTTCCATTATATTGCTAAATTTAGAATCAAAATCAACAAGAGGATAATATGGGTACTGTAAGCACCAACGAATTCCGCAAGAAACTTAAAATCATGGTTGATGGTCAGCCGTACGAAATCATCGAAAACCAGTTCGTGAAGCCGGGTAAGGGCCAGGCCTTTAACCGCGTTCGCATCAAGAACTTGGTGACCGGCCGCACCCTCGAACGCACTTGGAAGAGTGGCGATACGGTTGAAGAAGCCGACGTGACCTTCACCGAAATGACCTACCTTTACAATGACGGTTCTACTTGGTATTTCTTGAACAACGAAACTCAGGAAACTGAAGAAATCTCCAAGGAAGCTCTCAATGGCTGCGAAGTTTGGCTCCTCGATGGCGCTACTGTCGAAGTCACTTGGTGGAAGGACCCGAAGTCCGGCGCTACGCTTCCGATCGAAGTGATTCCGCCTACCTTCGTTGACCTCATGATCATCGACGCTCCTCCGGCAGTCCAGGGCAACACCAGCGGTAACGTGATGCGTGAATGCACCGTCGAAACCGGTGCCAAGGTGATGATTCCGCTCTTCATCGAGAACAACACCAAGATCCGCGTGGACACCCGCGACGGTTCTTACCTCGAAAGAGCTAAGTAATCTTTTATAAAAAACGACATTAAAAGCCTCGTCCAAGCGACGGGGTTTTTTGTTTTGTCTTCATTGACAATCTGTCTATAGAATAAGGGCGCTGGGGGCGCCTTTTGTGCTTTTTTCAAGATATCTTTAAGAAGGATGTTTGAAAAAGAAGGGTTGTCATGAGATTTTTAAATAAATTCTCAGGTTTCGTGCCGGCAGCATGTTTTGCTGCGGGCTTAATGTCATTCGGTGCAATTCAGGCGAATGCCGCTCCGGATCCGAATTTCCACATTTACATCGCTTATGGCCAGTCCAATATGGGCGGCACTGCCGATGCCCAAAGTGCCGACAAGGCCGAAAATCCGCGTTTCAAGATTTTTGCGACGCAAAAGTGCTCGGGCAAGGGCCGCAACACGTTGGGCGAGGTCTACCCGGCGGTGCCATCGCTCTTCAACTGCGGCAACACGATTTCCATTGCCGACTGGTTCGGCCGTACGATGGCTGACAGCATGCCGGACGTGACCATCGGGATTATCCCGGTTGCGGTGGGTGGCGCTAGCATCAAGCTCTTTGATCAAGATCAGTATGCAAGTTACCTCGCGGGCGCCGAAAGCTGGCTCCAGAACTACGCGAAGGAATACGCGAGCGACGGCAACGTCACCAAGACAATTATCGATATCGCGAAGAAGGCGCAACAGGTGGGCGTCATCAAGGGGTTCATCTTCCACCAGGGCGAAACCGACGGCGGCTACCCGGACTGGCCGAAAATCGTGAAGAAAACCCGCGACGATATCCTCAAGGCGCTCGACATGAGTTCCGACACGGTGCCGTTCGTGGCGGGCGAGCTTTTGCGCGAAGGCTGCTGCTATTCCGACCGCGTGTCGAAACTCCCGAACACGATGGATAATACCTACTACGCGTCGTCCGAGGGCCTGGGCGGCAACGGCGTGGATCGTTTCCATTTCAACCATGATGCCTACGTGACGTTCGGCAAGCGCTATGCGGAGCAGATGCTCAAGGCGGTGAACCGTAAACCCGTGGAACCTGTTCCGCAGAAGCCGTTCAAGGATAAACCGTTTGAAATTCCGGGCAAGATCGAGGCGGAAGACTTCGACATTCCGGGTGTCGGCTCGGGCAATGACTCCTACAAGGAAAACGATTCCGAAGACCATGGCGGTAGCAATTACCGCGAAGGTACGGGCGTCGACATTTACAAGAAGGCGACGGGCTACATCGTGGGCTACAACCAGGAAGGCGAATGGCTCGAATACACCGTGAACGTGAAGGAAGCGGGCGAATATTCCTTCTACGCGTCGGTCGCATCCGCAAACGAGACTTCGAGCTTCCAGATGTCGCTTGACGGCAAGAACATCACGGACGTAATCGCTGTCCCGAAAAACGAAGGCGAGGACAACTACGACGACTACAACAAGGTGCGGGCGACGGTGAACCTCCCTGCGGGCGAACACATATTGCGCTTTATGGTAACCGGTTCCTGGATGGACGTGGATTACTTTGTGTTCGGAGAGGATGAAGTCGTTTGCGTTGATGAATGCACGGCCTTTGTCAAACCCGCGCTATCGCATGCGGCCGGAACCGAAAGCTACCGCATCTTCGACATGAACGGCAATTATCTGGGAAAGGTACGAGCCTCAGGAATGCTGGAACTCCGCGCCAGAGCGAAAAACCTCGTGAAAAGCGGCGGCACGTTCATCGCAAAATCCCGCGCGGGTTCCGCGACGATACGCGTGATGAAGTAATTAGCGTTCGCGCGTTCCGTTAGAGACTGAGCGATTTCCTGAATACCCGGGCGACTTCGTCCGGGTTGTCGCTTTTTAGCCAGCTGAGCGTTTCTGTGCCGCGGTAGCTCCAGGCGAAAATGTTGTCGATACCTGCGGCGCGACTCTCGGAAACTGCGATGGCGAGGTCGTTTTCGCGGCCCGCTTCAATCTGGTATGCCTTGATCCACATCTGCACGGCCTTGCCGTACTTGGCGGCGACTTCGGTCAGCTTGCGAGCTGTCTCGGCGTATTTTTCGCGGACCCATTCCTCGGTGGCGCCTCGTTCCCAGTACGGGTCAGATGCGACTTCGTCTACGCTTTCCAACTTAGCTACGCGGCCCCAGTCGTCGAGCCCCGCGGGGAACCAGGGCGGCAGCATGCACACGCAGTTGCGCTTCCCGCGGGCGTGCACGTCCTCAGTCATTTCCTTCAGAAAGTCAATAAGCGAATCCTCGCGGAATTTTTTCACGTCGTCGGTAAGTTCTGCGGGCATCTCGAACCCGAAGCGTGCGCGGAACAGCTCGCGACACTTTTCACAGCGGCAGCTCCAGTTGCTAAGCCCGCCCTTCTCGAAATAAAAATGCGGTTCATCCCAGAAAATCGTGTCGACCTTCGTCGCGCAAACGGATTCAATCCACTTGTGCATGTAGGCGCGGAACTCCGGATGGTTCGGGCAGGCGGCCACCTTGGGCTTGCCATCGAGCGCTACCTGGCACAGGTCGTGATTGCGTGCGGTGAGTTCCGAATACGCCTCGCCGCCAAACACGCGGCCCACACCCCACGGGTTCACGTAGACCGTCAGACCTAAGTCTGCAGAATGGTCCACGATATCCTTCATGGTGCCGTAGTAGTATTGCTGGTCTTCTTCGCTCCAGGTGTGGAGCACCGCGTTAAAACCCGCTGCCTTGATGTCTTGCATATCGGCAAGAACATGCTTAGGCGAACGCACGCCAAAATAACTTACGCCTTTGATCATGCGCGGAAATATAGAAGTTAGTTATTAGCCCATTGGGGCGATCCGCTCTTGAGCAACACCTGTTCGAGAGTGCTGTACCATTCGTCTTCACTCACGGGTTTGCGGACCCAGTAATAATTTTCGTCGCACTGGGGGAGCGGCATATTGTCGGGCACCAGTTCCACAATCCACGATTCAGGAATGCCGTCGTGCAAGAGCTTGCTGAACTTGAGGTTCTGTTCGTGCGGGCGATCTGCGTGGTCGAGAATGATAAGTGCGGGGGACTGTCCGATAATCAGGGCCGATTCCAGAAGGTTCGTTGCATCTTCGATCGAATTGCAAGTGTACATGGTGGAATCTTCTGCCAAATCGCCGTGCTCCAAAAGCCAACGGAAAGTCCATTGACTGAGGCGGTCTAAGCTACCGGGGGAGGACGGAGCGATGAAGAAAATGTGTCCCATGGCCTAAAAGATAGGTAATTCTCCCAAATTGTGGATAGATTTTTTCGCTTTTTTCAAAAAATATTTTTTGTCAAAAAGAAACACTCAATTTATCAACAATTTACCGCCAAACTGTTTCTTTGAAATTTTTTTTAATAGAAAAAGCGGGGATGATAGTGAATAAAAAAGTGGTTTATGCGGAGAGGAAATGGAAGCGTCGGCCTAGGATGGGGAGCGTAAAAAAGCCCCTCCCTCATTAAAAATTATATTTTAAAGAAAAAGCTTTTTGATGATTTAAAAAGATGTTTCCTAACCTAGGTGAATTCAATTTTATTCAGGCCCTTTTAAAAGATGCTGCCGCCTTTAAAAAAGAACCTCCCGCAACAAGAGGCTGGCTCGGCGTGGGCGATGACTGCGCCCAATTCGACGGCTGGCTCGTGACCAAGGACCTGTCGGTCGAAAATACGCATTTCAGGCTGGATTGGTCAACGCCGGAGCAGGCGGTCGAAAAACACATTGTCTCGAATGTGTCGGACATTAATTCCATGGGCGGCATTCCGCGCTTTGCGGTGCTTGGGCTTTGTATCAACAAGAATTGGTCGCCGGAAACTCGCACCCGCGTGCAGGCCGCTCTTTCGCAGGGCTTTGCCAAACGTGGAATCACCTTGATTGGCGGCGACACCGTGGTGGGCGATGTGGGTCTGTTTTCGACAACGCTCTTGGGAACGCTCGAAGGCGAAAATTCGAAACCTCTGTTGCGCTCGGCTGTAAAACCCGGTGATACATTGTATGTAAACGGAACGCTCGGTAAATCGGGTGCTGGCCTTTGGCTTTTGGTGAACCACCCCGAGGCCAAAGACGAATTCCCGACGCTGGTGGAATACCACTTGGCTCCTAAAATTTGCGAATCTGCCGGGGCTGAACTTTTGCGCTTGGGGGCGGGCGGCGCATGCATGGACATTAGCGACGGACTTTCGTCGGAACTGAACCACTTGGCTCTTTCTTCCAATGTTGATTTGCAAATTATTGAAAACAAACTCCCGATAGACCCCGAAGTTACGCGCTTGTGCGAAAAATATGGCCAAAATCCCTTAAATTTTGCATTAAATGGGGGTGAGGAATATCACTTGCTATTTGCAAATTCTAGCCCAAAAAGTATATTTAAAGCAAATACCCAATTGGGCGAGGTGTGTGAAATTGGATTTGCCGTAGAAAAATCTGCGGGCGACCCGGTCAACATGCTTTGCAAAAATGGAGAAAAAATGCCCGTTCAACCTCGGGCGTGGTCGCATTTATGATAAATAGCAATAAGATGAACTTGGGCCAGTTGCTGCTTCGTCAAGGCGTATTGGACGAAGACCAGTTGGCTCATGCCATGGCCGAACACAAACGTACCGGGCTTATGCTCAGTAAGATTCTGGTGCGCCTTGGCATGGTGAGCGAAGAAACGCTAACGAACATCCTCGGGTCGCAGATGCAGTCTTCGACCAAGATGCGTATCGGTGAAATGCTCCTCGCTCAAGGGTACATTACGCAGGAGCAGCTAGACAAGGCGCTCGAGACGCAGAAGACGACCGGCAAGCGCCTTGGCCGTACATTGGTGGACCTGGGCTACATGCCCGAGGAACGCCTTGTTGAAATTCTTTCGAGGCAGTTCGAAGTTCCGTATGTAAAGCTCGACAATTTCAATATTGACCCGAACGCCTATACCTTCTTGCCCGAAGACATGTGCAAGCAGTACAAGGTGGTGCCGCTGTTCGTGCAGAAGGGTGAAGATGATCGCCGCCAGATCCGCTCTGTGATGACGATTGCCATGACGGACCCGACGAACATGCGCACGATCAGCATCGTGAAGTTCAAGGTCCGTATGGACGTGGACATCGTGATGGCCTCCGAAGCGGACGTGATGAAGGCCATTGAACGCGTGTTTGCAGGTCATGGTCCTACCGAAGAGTCTCTCGCCGAACTTATCAGTGAATCTAAGGACGGTGAAGAACTTGAAACCGTGGAACGCGGTCAGGGCGGTAACGACGAACCGGAACTGACCGACGAAGAAGGCCGCCAGGTGGTGCGAATCGTGACCACGCTGATTCACGAAGCCATTGCCCGTCACGCATCCGATATTCACCTGGAACCCCAGGAGACATTCCTCAAGCTCCGCTACCGTATTGACGGCGACCTGCAGGTCATGTCTCCCATTCCTGCCCGCTTGATGCCTCAGATTCTTTCCCGTATCAAGCTTCTTTCCAAGATGGACATCGCTGAAAAGCGTAAACCCTTGGACGGTCGTTTCACGGTGCGTTACAAGGGCTCCGAGGTGGACCTTCGTGTGAGCTCCTTCCCGATATCGCTCCGTAAGCGTGGCGTCTGCGAAAAGATTGTTATGCGTATCTTGGACCCGAACTCGGGTCAGTTCCCCTTGAAGGACATGGGCTTTGACCCGCGCGTGCTCAAGCAGTTTATCGATGCGATTAATGCTCCTAACGGTATTGTGCTGGTGACCGGTCCTACCGGTTCCGGTAAGTCTACCACGCTTTATGCTTCTATTCGAGAAATTTTGGATTCCACCATCAACATCTCTACGATGGAAGACCCGGTGGAATTGAATATTGATGGTGTGAACCAAGGACAAATTAATAACGCCGCAGGCTTTACCTTTGCGGCGGGCATTCGCGCCCTCTTGCGTCAGGACCCGGATGTGATTATGATCGGTGAAATGCGTGACCAGGAAACTTCGTCCATGGCTATCGAAGCTGCTTTGACGGGTCACTTGGTCTTCAGTACGCTCCATACCAACGATGCTGCCGGTGCATTCCCGCGTTTGCTCGAAATGGGTCTGGAACCGTTCCTTGTGTCTACCGCTATTAAGGGCGTGCTTGCACAACGTCTTGTGCGCCGCATTTGTAAGTATTGTAAGGAACCTGTCGAAATTTCGCAGGCCATGCGCGACGAATTCCACTTGAGCCCCGACATGCAGTTCTACCATGGTAAGGGTTGCGACAAGTGCGATGGTTCGGGCTACAAGGGCCGTTGCGGTATTTACGAATTTCTGGTGCCGAACGAAACCGTGCGTAACCTGATTATCAAGCGTTCTTCGGGCGACGTTATCAAACGCGCCGCCATGCAGGAATGCGGCATGATTACCTTGCGTATGGACGGTATCCAGAAGGCTCTCGACGGACACACGACGCTTGAACAGGCCATTGGCGCCTCTACGTCGGATGACTAGTAGAAGCCCCTGATTCAAATTTAAAGAAAGACCCTCTTGGAGGGTCTTTCTTTTTGCTATATTGCACATCCGTGTATTAAAAGGGACCCCCATGGCAAATATTGTAGATAATGCTGTTTTAGATAAAGAACTGAACCCGGAACAGGCTGCAGCGGCAAAAAAGATTGATGGCCCGATGCTGATTTTGGCGGGTGCCGGTTCGGGAAAGACGCGTTGCATTACCTATAAGATTGCTCACCTTGTTTCGCAGTATCGCGTGGAACCGGACCGCATTTTGGCGGTGACTTTTACGAACAAGGCTGCCCGCGAAATGAAGTCGCGTATCCAGAAGTTGCTCGACAGCAACATGAACTTTGCCTGGATGGGAACGTTCCATTCCGTGTGCTTGCGCCTTTTGAAGCTTTGCCTTTCGAAACAATCTGTGCTTGATGCCTTGGGCGGCACATGGTACGACGGCAATTTCTCGATTTACGATGACGATGACCAGAAACGTCTCCTAAAAGAAATCATGAAGGAACAGGTGGGCGACAATTTTGAGCCCTCCGAAGTCAAGAAAATGCATGGCGCCATTTCGAAGTACAAGAACACGATTTTGTACCGAGGAAAGGTCGCTCAGCTGCAGACTCCCGATGTGGCGCAAGAATTGGCGAACTTCCCGGACGAAGAGCTGCGTGCAAAAATTTACGCCGAATACCAGAAACGCCTTAAAGAATCTAACGCCATGGACTTTGACGACTTGTTGTTCAACACGGTTTACATGCTACAGAAGATTCCGAATTTGGCGTCTCAGTTGGCACAGCGATTCCGCTATGTGGTGGTGGACGAATATCAGGATACGAACGACGTTCAGTACGAACTGTTGAAATTACTGATAAACGAAAATAAGAACGTGACGGTGGTGGGTGACGATGACCAAAGTATTTACGGCTGGCGCGGCGCGAACATCAAGATTATCCGTAACTTCCACCGCGACTTTGCGCCAGTAACGATTGTCAAGCTCGAACGCAATTATCGCTCGACCGCAAACATCGTGAAGGGCGCAGGCTCCGTGATTGCGCACAACATTCGTCCGCAAGAAATGCAGAAGAACGTGTTCTCTAAAGAAGATGCGGGCGACTTGATTCACGTGCGCCACTTTATGGACGACCGCTCCGAAGCGTCTACCATTGCAGACACGATTGCAAAAGCGGGCGAGGATTTTTATGCCAAGACTGCTGTATTCTACCGCACCAACGCGCAGTCCCGCGCCTTGGAAAAGGCGCTGAATGACCGCCGTATACCGTCGGTCATTTTTGGCGGCATGCGGTTCTGGGACCGCAAAGAAATCAAGGATGTGCTCGCATACTTGCGCCTGCTGGCTAACGAACGTGACGATGCCGCCTACCTGCGCGTGATCAACACGCCGCCTCGCGCCATTGGAAAGACGACTGTCGAAAACATCTTGGAAAGAGAACGCCAAGGCGAAGGCTCCTTCTGGGATAACTTGCTTGCCGAAGTCAACAGCGGAAGCCGCTCGGCGGCAAAGCTCAAGGGTTTTACCGACCTCGTGCAGAATTGGAAGGCGTTGCTTGCCGCGGGCGAAACGCCGCTTCCGATTTTGGCTGAAAAAATCATCAACGATGTGGGTTACAAGGAATTCCTGCGCAAAGAAGACGAACTCACCGCCGACGAACGCATCGGTAACTTGGACGAAATGGTGAACGCCATCCGTGAATTCGACGAAGAACATCCGGGGGCCACACTCGATGCATTCTTGCAGGATATTTCGCTACTCACCGATGCGGACAAGAAGGTGGACAATTCCAAGGGCCAGGTGACGCTCATGACGATTCACATGGCGAAGGGCCTGGAATTCAACACCGTGCATATTGCCGGCTGCGACGAAGAAATTTTCCCGCTGATTCGTGCGTCTTCTACTCTGTCTGGCGCCGAGATGAACGAGCAGATGGAAGAAGAACGTCGCCTGTTCTACGTGGGCTGCACCCGCGCCGAAAAGAAATTGTACCTGTATCATGCGGAACGCCGATTCTTCCAAGGGAACATTCGCCCGTTTGCGCCGTCCCGTTTTCTTAAGGAACTGGATCCGTCGGTAGTCGACTTTACGCCTTGCACCGATTTCGGCTTTGGCGCAAGCGATTTCAATCAGGACTTTGCCGGTGGCTCGTCGGGATTTTCGCGCCCGCCGCGTCCGAACATTCCATCTTATCCGCGTAGACCGTCCGGAAGCTTTGGCGGTGGTTACGGTGGAGCTTCGTCTCGCCCGAGCAATTTTGGCTCTTACGGTTATAACCGCCCCTCGGCGGTTCCGAATTCTGTCAAGAAAAATGACAAGCGCATCGTTTACCGCAATCCGGTGAAGGTCGCGGCTCCGATCAAGCCGGCCGAACCTTCGGGCCCGCGCGTGGTCTACGACGAATACAGCGAGAATCCGTACCATCCGGGCGTACGCGTGCGCCACATGAAGTATGGTGTGGGCACGATTGTCAAGTGCTATGGTTCTGGCGACAATGCCCGTGTAGATGTGCGTTTCGGTAGCGACCCGACGGTCCGTACGATTATTTTGAAGTATGCGGCGCTGCAAATAGTGGGCTAGGGCGCATTTGGCAACTCTGGGTTGCTTTTTCGCCAAAATAATTTGCTATTTTGTGGACGTAAGAAAAGAGGTTTTATGCTCGAACGTGAAGAAGTTTTGAAACTCGCGAAGCTTTCTAGGCTCGAAGTTGCCGAAGAAGATATCGAATCCGTGAAGGGTCACTTGGACAAGATGCTCAATCACCTTGAAGCTCTCAAGGCTTTGAACCTTTCCGACGTGGAACCGATGACCGCTGTCGAAAACGGTGCGACGATTCTCCGCGAAGACGTGCCTGTGCCGGGTCTCTCGCTTGAAAAGGCCTTCATGAACGCTCCGGCTGTGGAAAACGATCACTTCGCCATTCCGAAGGTCATCGGCGGCTAAATTCTCGGCTTGAAAAATTAGCCCATGGCAGTTCATTGCGTTGTGCCTGCCCGAATGGGGTCGTCCCGCTTTCCGGGCAAACCCTTGATCAAGATTGCAGGCAAAGAAATGATTGTGCGCACCCTGGAACGTGCGCTTTTGGCCGAATGTTTTGAACGCATTGTTTGTGCGACCGATTCCGAAGAAATTGCAGACGTGGTTTCTCGGGTGGGTTTTGAATTTATCTTGACTCCAGATGCGGCAACTGGTTCTGACCGCGTCGCCTTTGCGGCCCGGGCCCTCGATTTGGACCTCGTGGTGAACTTGCAGGGCGACGAACCGTTGGTGGAACCTTCTGTGCTGTGCGATGTGGCAATGACGCTCGAAAAGCACCCTGATGAATGGGTGACGGTCGCGTGCCCCTTGAATCCTACCGAGGCGGGACTCAAGACGGTAGTCAAGGTTTTGGTAAAAGACGATTACGCGGTGGACTTTACCCGGTGGGTGGCGAATGAGGACGCTCCCCGCTGGTTCCAGCACCAGGGAATCTATGCTTATTCCAGGGTGTGCCGCGACGAATTTTCGTCTTTGCCGCAAACCGATGTCGAAAAGGAACGCTCTCTGGAGCAGATGCGCATTCTGGGCAAACGCCCTATTCGCATTGTCCAGAGCAAGTACCCGTCGATTTCGGTGGATGTCCCTTCAGACGTGAATGCGGTGGAGGCGGCGCTTAAGAAGCCCTTTGGTCGAGGATAACCAACGGAGGTTGTCCTTATGAATGCACCTGAAAAAAACGTAGTCCGATTGGCACTATGCCTTTTGGTCATTGGAATCATTGTCCGGGTTCTCCCGTGGGGTCTCCCGTCTATCGAAACATTTGAGGTGGGCGAGTCATTCATCGTTGCAAACGAGTCCCCCCAGGCAGCCGTTCGCGACTCCGTCACCGTCGATAGTTTGCAAGTGTCAAAAATTGACTCTAATTATACAGTCCGGCCGAAAAAAGAGCGAAAATCGGTCAAAAAAACGAACCTTCCGGTGCATATCAATTCGGCCTCGGTAGATGAACTTTGCGCCCTGAATGGGGTCGGCCCGAAGCTTGCCGAGAAGATTTTGGAGGTCAGAAATGCCCTTGGAGCCTTCAAAAATGCCGAAGATTTGCAAAAAGTGCCTGGAATTGGCAAGAAAAAATTGGAAAAGCTCCTTCCAGGGGTAATTTTTGATTAGTTTTAGAGTGTAGTTTTTTTTCATAAGTCGTTGATAATATGAGTGATACGAAGATTTACATGGGTATAGAAGCAGGGGACGCTTCTCTGAAAGTTGCCCTTGTGGATGCGGCTGAACGCCGTGTTCTGAAGACGGCCGTTCTCGATACGGAAACCGCCCCCCTTGACGATGTCTATACTTTTGAAACCGTCCTCCAGGGATGGATGGAGTTCAACCAGATTGAATCTGTCGAAGCCGTTTCGGTGGCAATTCCTGCATTTAGGTCGATTATCCGCCAAATCTTTGTCCCGGCTGAAGCCACAAAGAACGTTGACGACTATGTAAAGTGGTATGTTTCGCTGATTACGAACGCTGAATCCAATGCGTATGTAATTGATTACAAAATCATGAGCGGTGACCCCGAACTCGGATACACGATTATGCTGATTGCTGTCCGTGAACAATGGGTCGATAATTTACGTAAAGGCTTCCGTAACAAGGCTTTAGCTCCTAAGGCCATGGATGTGGACGTGCTCTCGCTCATGAACCTGATGGATTATGCCGAAAATGTGTCCGAACTGACATGTATAGTCAAGGCTGACTATGCCGGTGTGACGCTCCTTTGGCTCACTAAGGACAACTTGCATGCGCTCCGCTGCGTGTCCACTCTTTCGCTGGTGAACAACACCAAGGAAGAAGCTTACCAGATTCTGGCTAGGGAAATTGCTGAACAGATTGCGGTTGCCCAACAGGAAAACGCCTCGGTCTCGACGAAGTCAATCCGTCTGTGCGGTGAAATGGCTAGCGATTTGCTGTTCGTGGAAGACGTCCGTGCTAAGTTGTCCGAATACCAGCTTTCTTTGATGGATTCTTTCTCTAACTTGAGGCTCCCGATTGAAGAACAAGATTCTGCCGCCGTGCTTTCTTGCGCAGGTGCAATCGGGGCTGCCTTGAATGTGATGGAGGGTGTATGATTCATTTGAACTTGATTGACGCTGCCGAGCGCTTGGTCGAAGTCGAAACTGTGGCTCCGGTCAACGTCACGAGCGTTAAGGAACTGCAGAATAAGTCTCGAAAGAAGGCGTTGACGGTTCTTGTGGCCGCCCTGTTTGTGTTTGTTGCCTTTAGCTGCTTCTTGAGTGTTGCTGGCGTTCCCAAGCAGTTGCAGGGCTTGTTGCCGCCGCCTTATCTGGATTTGATTGGCGCCGAAGACCCGACCCGTTCCGCTCTTGCTATCGGTGCTGGACAGCGTACCTCCGCTGGTGGTTCGCTTGAAGCCGAAGCTGCTGCCGCTGCCGCCATGATCCGTCAGCGAGACAATGTGACGGTCAAGCAGGTCGTGGGCGAAATCAATCCGCAGGCCTTGTTCAACAACAAACGCTCGGATTACAATAGCTACTTGCCGCTCGAAAAACTTTCGTTCCAGAAGGCTTCTGTCGGCCAGTTCTTCGCATTCTTGAATACGGCAACACCTGATGACGTGGGTTTCTCGGATTGTATTTACCAGGCTCCGAATTTCTTCTACGTGCGTGGCGTGGCCGGTAACCCGAATTCCCAGAAGGCTTTCCTCGATCGTATGCGCGCGGTCAGTTCCGATTTCAGGACTCCGCCTCTGCCCGAAAACGCTCCGGCTACCGACATTACCGCTTTCGGTATGTACAACGTGAACAACGTGAATCTGGCTGCAGTTTCTTCGTTTGTACCGTCTTCCGAAGTGAACAACGAAATCAAGTCCATGAAGGCTTTGGCCGCTGCACAGAAGGTTCAGTTCAATGGACTTGAAAAGCCCGTAGTTGAAGAATACGGTGTCTACAAGCGCTACACCATTAAGGCTACGACTACGGCTGACTTTGCCGAACTGAATGCTTTTGTTACGGCCTTTGCGGGTTCGCCTTCTCGTATCGGTATTCGCAACATCGAAATGAAACTTGCCAAGAAGGATATGTTCACCACGATCCTTTTTGAAATGTTCGTTGTCAAGCAATAGTCCCAATGCCTATTCGCATTACCGGCGGACTCATGCGGGGAAGGAACGTTCCTTCTCCAGATACTTCCAAGACAAGACCGACAGCTTCCCGTACCAGAGAGGCTCTCTTCAACATTTTGCAAGGTGTTGAAAATTTTCGCGTGCTGGATTTGTTCTCGGGGACGGGCATTATGGGAATCGAAGCGCTGAGCCGCGGTGCTGCAAGTGTGGTGGCTGTAGAAATGGCGCATGCCCAGGCGAGACTTGTGCTGCAGGCATACAAGGCCTTGTCGCTGGAATCAAAACTTACTTTGTTAGAAAAGAACGCCATGGCGCTCGACAAAGAAGCTCTTTGCGCGAGTGAAGGCTTTGACTTGATTTATGCGGATCCACCCTTCAAGGATATGGATTATCCTGACCTGCGACCCTATTGGGAATGGCTGAATCCGGGTGGTGTAGCCGTGTTCGAAGCGCCGAGTCGTAATTTGCCTGCATGGGTCAAGGAAGCGGACGAGGCGGGAATGGTACAGGTTCGCCGCTACGGCGAATCGTCACTTGTGATTTACAGGAAGTAGACTGTAGACGGAAGGAAGTAGATTTTTTTTGAATAAAAACTTCCTACTTCCAATTTCTAACTTCCTACTTTTCTAAATTGTAAGCATGAAGAAAATCGCCGTATTTGCAGGGTCGTTCGATCCGTTTACCTTAGGGCACCTCGATATCGTGAAGCGCGCCGCAGCGTTGTTTGACGAACTTTATGTGCTTTTGGCGGTGAATGCTTCCAAGAAATACTACTTCGACGAGGCTACCCGCGCCGAGATGGTGCGGAAGGCGGTTGCCGGGCTTTCGAATGTGAAGGTGGAATTTTTTGACGGCCTTACGGTGGAATTTATGAAACGTGTCGGAGCGAATTTCCTGGTGCGCGGAATCCGCGGGGCCGCCGATGTGGAATACGAACAGTCGGTTGCCTGGAACAATAAGAACCTTTACCCTGAATGCGAAACGGTTTTCTTGTCTAGCGCTCCGGAACACTTGATGGTATCTAGCACCGTGGTTCGCGAACTTCTGAAAGTGGGGATTGGCAAAACAAAACAGGGCTGTTCAAAACTTGCGAAATACGTTCCCGCTGAAACTGTACCTTTACTAACCACCAACCACTAACCACTGTCTACATCCAACGTCCTACTAACCATGAGACCATTCCGTTTTTTACCGAAAGTTTTGCGAACCTTGCTGATTGTCAATGCGGTTGTGTTTGGCCTTGCGTTTGTCGTTGGTAAGGTCCTCGGATTGCATTTGAACTTGCCTGGCTACGGTTATGGCAGCGTTGCCGAATATATCGCCTATTTTGGAGCCTTCTGGCCGTTTGCGCCGGAACAGGCTTGGCGCTTTGTGTCGTACATGTTCATCCATGTGGATTTCTGGCATTTCTTGTTCAATATGCTCATGCTCTGGATGTTCGGTAGCGATGTGGCCGACATGATGGGTTCCAAACATTTTACGGGAATGTATTTCTTCTGCGGAATTTTTGCGGCAGTCTTTAGTCTGGTCATGTACTGGATCGGAATGACCAATGCCCCGATTATCGGTGCTTCGGGGGCACTCATGGGAATCTTTGTGGCTTACTACAAGTTCTTCCCGAACCGCATGCTTCTGATGTTCTTCTTTTTCCCGATGCGAATCAAGTATGCCATGTGGTTCATGGTGGCCGTCGACGTGTTCATGGCTCATTCGGGCGATGGCGTGGCCCACCTCGCTCACTTGGGTGGTGTCGTAGGCGGATTCCTTTATATGCATTTTTACGAACGTGGCTTCGGTAACCTCGGCAAGGCTTTCGCAAAATTCCGCGGTCCCAAGTTCAAAGTGCACCGGGGCGGCCGATCCGAAAGCGAATCCGGCGAAAAGTCTAGCGAAGATTCCGACGCTATCGAAGGTGAAGTTTTTTATGTGGACGAAAACAAGCGGATGGACGAAATCCTCAAGAAAGTCAATCGCGAGGGAATCAATTCGCTGAATGAGTCTGAACGTCAATTCTTACTACAGGCGAGCGAAAAGTTGCGCCGCCGCAGAGGAGGCTTTTAATGAAGAAAGTTTTAGGTATGGGGGCAGCCCTCGTTGATATTTTGGCCAATGTGGATGACGCTTGGATTGCGGCCCAGGGCGTGCAGAAGGGTGGCATGAACATGGTGGATTGGCCTCAGATGGAAAAATTCCTGGGTGCCCTCCAGAATCCGCTGCGCGTGCCGGGTGGTTCTACCTGCAATACCATGGTCGGTCTTTCTCGCCTGGGTGGTAAGGCTGCCTTTATCTCGAAGATTGGCAACGACGAACTGGGTGACATTTTCAAGAAGCACTTGGAGAATAACGGTGTGGAATCGAAGCTCGGTCTTTCCGATGCCGCTACCGGTTGCGTCTTTAGCGCCGTGACGCCCGATGCGCAGCGCTCCATGTGGACTTACCTGGGCGCCTCCGATTTCCTTGGTAGCGATGATTTTGTGCCGGCCCTTTACGATGGCGTTGGCCTGCTGTATGCCGAAGGCTACCGCGCCTTTAACGCCGACTGCTTCAAGAAATCCTTTACTTTGGCCCGCAGCCTGGGTGTAGAAACCGCTCTCGACTTTAGCAGCTTTGGCGTGGTGGATGCCTGCCGCAAGCTCTTTGACGAACTCTTTGCCGAAGGAATGATCGATATCATCATCGCGAACGAAGACGAAGCTTATGCATACGCTGGTGTCAAGGAAGAAGCCGCTCTCGATGTGCTAGCCAAGAAGGCCAAGGTTGCCGTGGTGAAAATCGGCAAGCGCGGTGCCTTGATTGCCAAAGACGGCAAGGTGGTGCATGTGCAGGCGGGCCCAGCCAAGGCAATCGATACTACGGGTGCTGGAGACTTGTGGGCATCGGGATTCCTGTATGGCTACATGAACGGCTGGGATATGGAAAAATCGGGCAATTTGGGCAGTGTCGTGAGTAACGAAGTGGTCCAGGTGATGGGAGCCCAGATTCCGGAAGACGGCTGGAAGCGCATTTTGGCTGCTCGCGGCTAGTTTTACGCCCCATTTTGAACTGTGAAACAGGCTAAAAAGATCTTTTTGGCCTGTTTTTCATGTTGCACAATTGTAAAGAAAAATTATATTTAAGAGAAAGTGGAGGTTTAACGTGATGAAACGAATTCTTTGCTTGGTAATGGTTGCAATGGCGTTCTCTTTTGCCCAAGAAGAGACGGAAACCTACATCCGCAATATCTGCGATACGTTGGGTGCGAAGAAAGTGACATTGCAATTGCAACAGATTGAAGAAACCATGTGGTACGGCTCAAAAGATCTGTCCAATTCTGATTCCGTCAAGAAAACAGTTTACAAGGACTATCAGGAACTGAAGCCACTCAAGAATAAATTTGATGGAAACATAAAGCTTCCGGTGTCCATCACTGCGAGCTGTGTAGCAAGTCGTAGGAATTTATTCCTTTATGTCACATGGTCTAATTCCCATTGGTCGCTGGTCGATGATGACAATGATTATGCAACCATGATTATGGATATCAACCAATACCATTTTACTGGTTATGACACAACGAATTCTTACAATGTACTTGCGGTCAAAAAGGGCTCGCTTCCCGAAGATAACTCTTATTCTAGTCATGAGCTGATGGTCTCAAGAACGTTTGAGTTCAATTTTGACTGGTGGTATTCATTAGCTCTTTATTATCGGGGTTTAAAGTATTCTTATACTTCTGTTGTTGCCATGGATTCCTTGTCGGCGGTGAAAAGTTCGATTGAATCTTTAAACGTTCCCGACTCGATTTCGAAGGTCCAGTTGCAGATATTTCATGGGGTGCTGGTGGATCCGAATAAGAATCTGCCGGAATCGTCTAGCAGTGTTGCGTCTTCTTCGTCTGAAGAACAGTCTTCTAGCAGCGAAGTTTCCAGTTCGTCTGTAGAAGAATCGAGTTCTTCTGAACAATCTAGCTCGTCTGAGGTGGAATCTAGTTCCTCGGAGCATACGACGCTAATTGGCCGCTTGGTGAACTCTCCGCGTGCATTCACGGCTCGCGAAATTCGCAGACTTGACGGATCTAAAATCAAGGCCGGAGAAGTTCTTGTGCCAGGCGTGTATTACGTGAAGGGCGCAGATGGTCGTTGGAAAAAACAGGTTGAATTGCCGTAAAATTTTGACCGTTTAAAATTCTTTTACAGCGAGTTCCCGGCTGCGTTTGCCGGGAACTTGTCTTTTTTTTGTATATTTACGGCATGATGCGTTTGATTAAAATTCTTGCGATTACCTTTTTGTTCTGTGGTTCAATGGCACTAGCCGAAGAACCTGCTGTAGCTTCTCAGGCATTGACTGCAGAAACCGAATTGAAACAGGAACTTGCTGTGCGCGATAGCGTCATGCAAGAACAGGGAAACGCCTGCTCTGTTGAAAAGGATTCCTTGCGGGCTGTTATCGAAACCGAAAAAGCTAAAAGCGAAAATTGGGAAAAAAGTTACAACGTCGTCAAGAAAAATAACGAAGTTTGCGCGCAGATGTTGAGCACGTCTATTGGCGTGAATGTCAATAAGAAAGAAAAAGAAGACAATGATCGCCGTGCCGCGGCACTGGCAACGTCATCTTCGTTCTTGGGCGGTGTCGGTATCGGCCTGCTGATCATGTGGCTGATCATGAAATAATTGGATTTGTGTTGAGGAGTGAATGAATAAGATTCTTTTGAGTGCAAGCCTGCTTTTGTGCGCAGGCTTTTGTTTTGCTAAAAATGCAGTGCCCGCCGGACCGTTCCAGTGGGGGCATACGCTTAAACCGCTTTCGACGACTAAAATGTCTACGGCAGAAATTTCGGCTTATATGCCTGCCAAGAAAAAACTGTTTGTCGTAGGTGATGCTAATGTCGTCGAAGTGGTGGACTTGAGCAATCCGAGCGAAGCCAAAAAGATTTCTGAAGTACAGATTCCGGGTAATGCCTCTAGCGTGACGGTTCATGGCGACTTGGTCGCGGTTAGCATGCTTGAAGTCGAAGAATGGCGCAATGGCCAAGTACAGGTGATGCGTTATACAGACAAACTTGAAGAGCTTGGATTGTATACGGTCTGCAGCCAGCCGGACATGATCAAGTTTACGCCCGATGGCAAGAACTTGCTGGTGGCCTGCGAAGGCTCGCCGAGTACGGATTTCGCGGTAGACCCTGATGGCGGTATTGGATTCTTGACAGTTGCTAAGGCGGACGCCGAATCGTGGAAAACTGCGGAATTTGCGGTGGCAGGATTTGATCATCTCGACACGAATAGACTTAAGAATGCTGGCGTACGTGCTCCCGGAAATCAGGGCTTTCTGAAATCACTGGAACCGGAATACATTACGGTTTCTGACGATTCCAAACTGGCGTGGGTGAGCCTGCAAGAAAATAACGCCATGGCAATCATCGATGTGCCGGCCAAGAAAATCAAGAAGGTGTTCCCGCTGGGTTTTGTAGACCATTCCAGAAACGGTTTTGCAATTGATGCCGTGAGCGACGGAAAGATTGATATCAAGAATTATTACCCGCTGCGTGGGCTTCGCCAGCCTGATGGCATTGCCGCTTTTACGGCAGGCGACAGACACTTTGTGCTGACGGCAAACGAAGGTGCTCCTGTCAATGATTACAAGGCGTGGACCGATGTAACGAGCGTGCAGGAACTTGTGGCACAGGGCCGTTTGGATGAAACCGTGTTTACGGAAAAGATAACGACAGATTTGAAGGATCTTTCTGTCAGCGCGCTGGAGCGTTGCGATGAGGGTAAGTACCGTACCCATAACGGCAAGTGTCCTTACGCCTATACGTTCGGTTCTCGCTCCGTGAGCATTTTTGACGGCGAAACGGGAAAACTGCTCTGGGATTCCGGAGAAATGTTTGAACGTGTTTTGGCAAAAATTGCGCCGGAATACTTTAACTGGAATTCCAAGAAAGGCAAGGCGAAGATGGACAAGCGCAGTTCGGATAAGGGCTGCGAACCCGAGAATGTGACCGTGGGTGAGGTCGATAGACGTCGCTACGCTTTTGTAGGCTTGGAACGTACGAGCGGTGTAGCGGTGTTCGATATTACGGACCCGGAAGCGCCTAAGCTGGTGGATTACTATTTGGATCCGCTAGACCGCGGCCCCGAAGGAATTCTCTTCATTCCTGCTGAAAATAGCCCGATGAAAGGCCAAGCATTACTTGTCGTCGGCTATGAATACAGCAAGACCCTGACGATTTATACAATCAAATAACTGATTCGGGCCACGGGTGCTTGGGGTAGCGGCCTCGCAGTTCCTTGCGCACCTCGGCGTAGGTGTTCTGCCAGAATCCGGTCAAGTCCCATGTCTTTTGAATCGTGCGGAAGTTCGGTGCCAGAATGTCGTACCGGACTTTTAGTTTGCCGTCAGCGATTCTGTGCTCGCCGCGGAGCTGCATCAAGTCTTCGATGCGGGCCGAGATTTCCACAAGAACGCCTTCAATGCTTTGCACGGATTTTCCATCGTCACTGACTGCGACTTCTTGATAGCTGTAGCGGGCGCGTTTGCCGTTCGGGAGCATGTAGTGGTCGGGGAATGTTTTTCCGAGCCATTGCAGCATGGACTTGCCAAAGTATTCTTCGACAATGCTCCTGTAACGGTCTTCGTTAATGTCGCGGAGCAGGAACTTGCCGTCTGCGAATTCATCGAAGATGAGTTCCATGTCTTCTTCGTTGAATTCGGGAAGGCCGTATTCCGGATAGAGCTTGGCTGCAAGACGCATTTTGATGAGCTGCGTTTGCACGGCTTCGGTCAGGAACTTGCCGCTCCAGTTTTCTTTCTCGATTTTTTCGCGCCAGGCATCAACGGTAAGCTTCTTGAGTTCTTCAAGAACTTTAGGCGAAGCTTCTTGTGTGAGGATTTCTTTGCGGGAAAGTTCGGTAGTGGAGCCGTCGGCGTTTTCGGATTCGCTGATTTCGACACCGATGAATCTTTCTTGACCGCTGCGCCACAAGAGTTCGTAGCGGGTCTTGGCACTCTCGCCGCCGAGAAGTTCCTTGGCGATAGGTGCGTATAAATTAACTTTAAGTTCCGATTTGCTACCGCCGCCGGTACGGAGCATGCTGAGGGCGAGAATCGCATAAGGCGGTTCTGCAACTTGCAGGCGAATCACGTTCTGGTTGGCGAGCTTGTAGGCGTTACCGCTCGGAGTAGCGAGCCTGTCCGGGAAAGCCTTGAGAAGGCTATGCGCTATGAGGTCTGAGGTCGGTGCTTCGCACCTTTGGGGTGTGGGGCTTGCAATTTTTTCGCGGTAATCCCGCAGTTGCCGGAGCGTAAAGCTGACTTCGCGGGGAATGTCGCGGCTTTTAGAAAGCGTGTCGCTTGCAAGCGTTAGAATGTCGTAGGCGACTTTGGACTTTTGCAAAAATTCGGTGCCGGAATGAATCCAGGCGAGCGCGGCGAGGAGCAAGTCGGGAAGGTCTTCTTTGTTTTTTGCCGATGCAAGGAGCAGCGCGAGCGGAATGCTGGAAACGGGCATGCGGATAGCCTTGAGGCCAAGTTCGGTGATGGCGCTGTCCTGAAGCATCCCGAAATTTTCAAGGAGTGCTGTCGCCGTCTTTTCGCGGGCTTCCGGAATCGCCGTCGGCAACTCGATCCATGCCCCTCTCTCGTCTAATTCCAACGCTGCTTTCTGCAGAATCAATTCCGAAGGTTCAATCTGCAAGATTTCGGGGACAATTCCTTGCGGCATGCGCTTTTCGGATTCTTCGCTCCAGAGGCGAATCGCGCAGCCGTTCTGCGTTCGGCCGCTACGGCCGCTGCGCTGAATCGCATTCTGCATCGAAATGGGAAGCGTGCGCAGGACGTTCACCTTTTCGCTGTCGTCGTAGATGCTTACACGTTCGATGCCGCTATCGACAACGCCCGTTACATTCGGGACGGTGATGGATGTTTCGGCGATGTTCGTGGTGAAAATCACGCGCGGGCGTTCGGTGACTTCAAAGATGCGGTCTTGCGTTTCGCGGTCTTGGCCTCCGTAGAGTTCCAGGAATTCGGCACAGTTGTTGCCTAATGCTTCGGCGGCGGCGGTGTGGCAGCGGGCGATTTCTGCTTTACCCGGTAAAAATACCAGCGTGGTCTGCCAGATGTTGTTGCGGTAAAGTGTACGGAGCGCCCGCACCACTTCGGCGTCAAGTCCAACACCCGAAACAAGCGAATTCCCCGTGGCAGGTGTTTGGTTGATAATTTGCACGGGGTAGAGCGGGTGACCGAGACTCAGACACTTGACGCCGAGAACCGTTTCGAGTTCGGAACGGTTCAACGCCGCCGACATCACTGCGATACGAGGCCGTTCGGCTCTATTGTTACTAAAGCAATGTGATATCGCCTCACTCTCGCCTTCACGACCAGCTTCCGCTTGGTCGCTCTGGCTCACACGTGGGCCTTTAGGCTTAGATCCTTCGACTTCGCCCTGACGGGCTTCGCTCAGGATGACACTCTTCTCTCGCCTGAAGTACGCGAACAACAAGTCCATGTCGGCTTTGCGTTCGTGGTGTTCGTCGAACACAATCCAGTCGGCGTCCAGCTTGCCGTGCAAGAGCTCTTGCAGAAAGTTACCGTAGGTCTGGAAAAGAATGCGCGTGTCTGCGCTTTTGCAGCTGTCTTGCCTGAACTGGTAGCCGACGGTCTTGCCGCAGGGCTCTCCGTGGAGTTTTGCCGAGAACTGCGCGAGTGCGAGCGCCGCAATGCGGCGGGGCTGCAATACGACCACGCGGCCCTTGCAATGCTTGCTTAAAAAGTAGGGGATGAATAGCGACTTGCCCGAGCCGGTCGGCGCTTCAATCAATAAATTGCGAGAAGCCGCTATCGCGGCTTCCAGTTTGCCTTCTTCTTCGGCGAGTGCTAAGTCTTGATATTGCAAGGAAAATTAACGCGGAAACTTGAGCTTTTCGCCAGTGGCAACGTCGTTGTAAGGCTTTTTGCCTTCGTGGAACTTCTGGTTGATGACCAGGTTGTCAATACGGCGACGCAGGCCCTGTTCGGTCTTGCAGAAGAAATAGGCGACCTTGTTGGTGCCGGGCACCAGGAACATGGCGAGCTTGTACTTCTGGGACACAGCGCGGCGGAAGAACTTGAGGTCTTCTTTCTTGGGAACCACGAGGTGTGAGCCTTCCTTGACTTCGCAAATCATGTCGGCATCGGCCAAGAGGGCGCGGGACTTCTGCTTGAGGGCGGCAAAGTTGGGTTCGGTGTTCTTCTTGATGGTTTCAAGGCTGAATGCACCACCGCCTTCCTTGAGAGCCTTGCGGACACCGCGGAAAGCGAACACGCCGAGCACGATCAGGACAAGGGCAACAATGAATGGCCAATAGTTGGCGAGAAAATCTAACATAAAAACCTCTTTTCTTTACGAAAGAAAATATAGAAAAATAAATGATTTATGCGGGAGGGGCCCCGGCTCGGAGTTTTTTCTATATTCGTATTTGTGTTAAGTCTTTTGAAACGATGTCTTTTTACATGTGCTGTAACGGCGCTTTTTTCGGGCGCAGCCTTTGCTGATGTTGCGGCTTGTCCTGATGGTACGGTCATTTCGTCTATTCAGTACGAAGGACTGGAGCATACCAAGAAACGCGTGGTGGATCGCGAACTGTTGAATAAGGCGGGGGAGACGTTCTCTGCCGAAAAGTTTGAACTTGAAAAGCGCCGCCTGCAAGACCTGGACTTGTTTACGAGTGTCTCGGCTAGGTGTGATGGCGGAACTCTGACATACTCGTTCGTGGAAATCTTCCGTTGGATTCCCGCTCCGGCAGGTAAAACGACTGACCGCGACGGCCTGATGCTTGGCGTTGCGCTTGCGAACCTGAATGTGCTTGGCGAAGATATCCGTGCCGAGGTCCAGTATCGTACGGCCCTGGATCCGCTTTTCGACAAGAATGAATATGCGGTTTATGTCAGTTCGCCTTATTTGTTCGGGCTCCCGCTCGGCTGGAATTTTGAATTCCTCGTGACCGACAGTTACGACGATATTCACGATTTTGAAGAAAAGAGCATCTTGGTGGATCTTGATTTGGACTACAAGATTTTACCGCACCTTTCGCTTTTGTGGACTGCGGCTGGCCGCGACTTGCAAGATGCCGCCTTCTTGCCGGAACTGGGGATGGGATTTGCCTTTGATTACCGCGACTCTAAGTTGGATACCCGCAAGGGAGTTTACTTTGAATACATGCTTACTCACGTAGGCGAAGGCGACGATAGCGATTCCAATTGCCTTGTTGAGGAAGATTCTAGCTGCAAGGGGATGGGGGGCGAAAACTTCTGGGAGCTCCTGACGGATGCCCGAGCCTATTATACGGTGAGTCGCTTTGTGACGGGGGCGACGGCGCTGGTGCGCTACCGCCCGGGTGATGTGGAATTCTATGATTATTTTTCGCATGGTGGCGTGAATAGTTATCGAGGCCGTTATGCCGATGGCGAACGCTTGGGCGTGCATGAGGCTTTGCTCAACTTGGAAGAACGCTTTATCTTGCTAGACCGTCAGCCGGCGAGTATCGCGGGCGTGAATTTCTTCTATGGTCTGCAACTGGTGGCTGGCTTTGACGGTAGCCTGTTGTGGGATTCTGGCCGCCCTGGTTGGGAAAATTACGAAGGAGCCGTTTACGGCGGCGTTCATCTAGTGGTGCCTGCGGTAGACCGCTTGCGTTTCGAGGTGGGGTATAGTCCCGATAGGGGGAAACCCAAGTTCTTCTTTGGCATGATTGAAAAGGTTTCGACATCTCGCTGGCGCAGTAGATGACCATTTCCGACGCAAATAAAGTAAACAACCCTTTACAAATTTCTAATAAATACTAAATTAGGACTCATATTTATAATAAAAAGATAATATGGGCTCAAAGTGGGCCTTTTGGAGTATAAATGGCAATTAACTATCTGGATCTTCCGATTGGTCGCAAGTACCCGTTTGAAGTGGACTGCGTCGTGGAAATCGGCAAGGACACTAACCTCAAGTACGAATATGATGAACGCCTGCATGTGTTCCGCCTGGACCGCTGCTTGCTCAGTTCCATGAGCTATCCCTGTACTTATGGCTTTATCCCGAGTACCAAGGCTGACGATGGCGACGCTATCGATATGCTGATTTATAGCCCGGCTTCGATGATGACGGGGACGGTTTGCACCTGCCGCGTGATTGGTGCGCTTGACATGACCGACGGCGGTCGCAAGGACTATAAGGTCTTGGGCGTGCCCGTGTTCAATCCGCGCCCGATCAAGGACATTACCGATGTGGACCAGATGTTTCTGCGCATTACGCGTAACTTCTTCCAGAACTACAAGGAACTGGAAGGCAAGGACGTTCAGATTGGCGAATGGCAGAATGCCGCCTTTGCCCGTGAAAAGGTGATTGCCGCACACAAGGCCTACTTCCAGATGCAGGTTCAGGTACCTGAAACTTGCTACCAGGAACCGGAAAGTGTCGACCACTTGCCGCCAGACGAACTGATTTAATTTTTATCAATTAAAAGCATCTTACTTTCACCGGCAATGCGTCGGTGATTTTTGTTTTGACGCTTTCCAGGAATTCCTTGGGCAAGGGTTCTATGCCCTTTAGCAAGGTGTCGCGGATAACTGTGTACAGCTGGATTTCAACAAGGTGGTCCGGGCTTGCGGAATGAATAGCAGCCAGGTTTTCGATGTAGCGCTCGATTTCCTGGTCACTCGGAATTTCGCCTTGCAAGTCGCAGAGCATGGTCTGGATGCAAATCGGATAAATCTTGATCGTCTTAGTTAGGTTGTCTAAAATCTTGGATAAATGCAGGGGAGAACGGTTCATTTTCTTGAACCATTTTTCGGTGCCGGCGTCAAGCTTTGCCCAGATTTCGCCTTCACTTGCCAGCAGGTGAGAAAGCCCAAGTTCTACCGCAGGGCTTTCGAGATGGCTAGCGTTTGTTATGAGACGCAACTTAAAAGCACCTAGCTTTGGCGTGTATTCCTCTTGAATTTTGCGCATACGCTGGCAAATTTCCGGGAATTCCTTGACGATTGTGGATTCGCCGTCGCCCGAAAGGCAAATGTCCTTGAGTTGCTTGTTCTGCTCGGGTACGTTTTCGAATGCCTTGCACTTGAAAAATTCACCCGATTCGTAGTAGTTGAGAAAATTGCGCAGTTCGCGTTCCACGGCATCGATGTCGACGGGAATGCGCTTGTGGCCCTCTTGCGGGCCGCTCTGGCAATAGGCGCATGAAAAAGAACAGTGGTGGTCGGGGTTTAAGTTGATGCCCAAAGAAAGACCGCCTGCACGACGGCTAATCACCGGGTACACCCAGGTGTTGTTTTCCCATTCGCGGGGGTGGCTGCTCCACGCAGCAATTAATGCCTTTTCCTGTTCATTCATGCGTCCAAATATAGCAATAAGCGTTATAAACTAGAACTATAACTGGCAATGCTAAATGTGAGATTCTCTCATTCCACATCACACATTACACATCACACATTTTTACTACATTTCACGTATGCAGTTTGTATTGAAGTCCGCTTTGATTTCGCTTGTGCTTGTCGGGGTTGTTTTGGCCGACGGCATCAAGCCATACGCCCTCGCCAACGACGGAGCGGTGACTCGCGACCGTCACCTTTCCGAAATCAGCGATATTATGCGCGGTGGGCGAGGCGGCTATATCGACTTTGGATTTTACTATACGCCGAGCCGTGAACAGTTGCCCTTGGAAAGTCTGTATGGCGAACACGACGGCTTTGCTTTCAATCATCATTTTGCGGCCTTTGGCGCAGGCGAAGTGGCTAAAAACCGCCACATGGGTGCGCTCCTCTGGTTTGACCGTTCCGGCTGGGATGGCGAAGACTTCTTCCTTTTCCCGCAGTATAACGATTTCGGCCTGCAACGCTCGGTTGTTACCTGGGGCTTAACCTTTACAGATGCCCGTATGAATTGGACTCTTGCAGCCGGTATGCAGCACCAGAATCTGGAACATCGCGGCAAGATTTACCCGTACGAAAGCGACTCCCTGGCTTACAGCTGGGCTCATTTGCGCTTTAGCAAGTTGAGCGCCCAGGCGAATTTCTACCGCACCGATTGGCGTCTGTTCCGTGTTTCGCTTGACTTGGAAAGCCGCGCTATTTACGGTGGCCGAAAGTCCGGCCCGCTTACGTACTTGCCGAACGTGTCGCTTTCCATGTACAATACCGACGACGAAAGCGATTTAGATTCTATGCGAATTACCTGGGAGCAGAACTTGTATGCCCAGCAGCTTTATGCCGAAGTTTCGGCAGATTTGATGAGCGATAGCTGGTTCCACAGCGCAGCCCTCAAGTTTTACCCGGACCCTTCCCGCATGATCGGTTTCGAGGCGACATGCCTGCGTCGTGACAAGAGGAAGGTTGAAGAAGATAGAGTGGAAGTTGAAGACGATTGGTTATGGGGTGGTGCAATCGACTTGCTGTTTGCCCGTTTTGCCTACAATGCCGCTTACGATTACGACAACTTCTTTGGCGCGAAGGGAACCTTCCTTGTGGAATTCAAGTTTAACTTGACGACGATTGATGGCTGGCTGTTCAATCGCGGTGCCGCTCGCAGTGCACCGATGGAAACCGATATCATCAAACAGTACGACAAGAAAACGGATTCCGGCGAAATTACTCCGATAGGTGCTGGCAAGGGTGCTCCCAAGACGATTGAAGCCAAGGGAATCCGTTACGAAAAGGCGGAAAATACGGGCTCTGCTGAAGGAGGTAACTAATGAAAGCGGCAATGAAAAAAGTGTCTTTGCTTGCAGGAATGGTTTCTTGCTGTGCCATGCTTTCGGGCTGCCTTACGCATTGGGCCGTGGATTCCACCACAAGACTCCAGGTAGAAAACAGGACTAGTCAGACGATTGTCGAAATCGGTATTGTTTCTGAAGACGGCTCTGCTTACAGGATTTGGATTCAAGATACGATCCCAGCTGGCGGAAAGAGTCTCGTGTACGAAGCGGACTGGGTTGGAACCTTCACGATGCAAGTCAATACGACCGAATCTTCTTTCCGGTTCGACAATATCGAGCTTGAGGGCGGAAGCGAGTACATGGTGCTTACGGATAGCACCGACGGCTTGCATTACAGATTCCGCTAATCAAATAGTCGGCTAGGCGACTTTAGGTTCGCAGATTTTTTCAAATTCGTCCACGGTCATGGGCTTTGCAAAGAAGTAGCCTTGGAACAGGTTGCAGCCCATTTGACTCAGCATGTTGTACTGGTCTTCGGTTTCCACACCTTCGGTAAGCGACGAAAGTCCCAAATCGCCCGAGAGCTTGAGTACGTTGCGCAAGATGATTTCTGCCTTTTGACTGTTCTTGGAACTGCTTAAGAACTTCATGTCGATTTTCAGGACATCGAGCGGCATGTCCTTGAGCTGGTTCAGCGAAGAATAGCCGCTACCAAAGTCGTCCATCTCGACGATAAATCCCGATTCGCGGAAACGATTTAGGATGGCCATGCGGTTTTCCACTTCGGTCATCATCACGGTTTCGGTAATTTCAATGCGCAGACGTGAAGGTTCAATTTTGAATTCTTCGATCAATGCGTTGACTTCGGCGAAAACGTCCATGAACAGGAAATCTTTCGGCGAAATATTGATAGAAATAAACAGGTGGGATTTTTCTCCGGTCCAGGTAGAAAGTATTTCGCAGGCGCTTCGCCAAATATACTTGTCCAGGTCGGCAATCATGCCGTTTTTTTCGAATGTCGGAATAAAAGCTTCGGGGTGCAAGAAGCCTTTCTTTGGGTGGTCCCAGCGGATAAGTGCTTCGGCTCCGATAATAGTCCCGTTACTGTCGACAATGGGTTGCAGGTAGGGGCGCACCTGTTTTTCTTCGATCGCTTTTTCGATTTGGGCAGAAATCATCTGGTCCCACATCACCTGGTTGCGCATTTTGTCATCGTAAAAGGCGATGTGCTTGTTGTATTCGTTCTTGACAGAGGTGAGGGCGAGTTGAGCACGGTCGAACATGATCGATACGCCGATGTTTCGCTCGGTAATCTTGTAGATGCCCATGTGCATCAAAATGCGGTGCTCGATGGAACCGTTAGAAATAACGTAGCGGGAAAAGCGGCGTTCCAGTTGTTGCAAGTTCGCGTCCCCAGCCGGCAGGCAAATGCCGAAATCGTCACCGCCCAGGCGCCCAAAGACCCATTCCTTTGTTGAATTTTCGCGAAGCCAGGAGGCTACTTTCAGCAATACGCTGTCGCCCATGTCGCTGCCGAAGATGTCGTTGACGATTTTAAAGTCCTTGATATCAAAATAAGCAACCCAATATTGCACATCGGGGTTCTTGGCGATGGTGTCCTTGATTTTTTGAAAAAGAGCTTCCTTGGTATATAATCCGGTCAGCTTGTCGTGGGTGACGTTGTAGATTTCCTGCTGGCGTTTGATAACCTTTTCTTTGGCAACCGAAGCTTCTTGCTGAAGTTTTTCAATGCGTAAAATGGCAATGATGATTAAAAATGTAGCTAAAAGATCAAGCAGAATATAGTTTCCAACAAACAGTTGGAGTACCAAAAGCCCTGTAGCCAAGAAAAGAAACGTAAACGATAAAATCTTACTCATAGATGTTTTTTACTTTGTTCTATGAGAAGAATATAGACTAATAAAGTAAATTTGTTTGTTACATTTTTCTGTTCTAAAAGTTATTTAATTTGTTTTATACGAACAAATTCATCTATCTGGTGCTTTTTTGGTCGTTATAGAGTTTTTCATAATCTGTAATGGATATGGGCTTGGCGAAATAGTAACCCTGGAACAAATTACAACCCATATCGCTCAATTTCTTGTACTGATCTTCGGTTTCTACGCCTTCGGTAAGCGAGAAAAGTCCTAAGTCGTTGGAAAGTCTGAGTATATTGCGCAGAATGGTTTCTGCCTTGTTGTTGTCTTGGGCCTTGCTCAAGAACTTCATGTCGATTTTCAGGACGTCGAGCGGCATGTCCTTGAGCTGGTTCAGCGAAGAATAACCGCTTCCGAAATCGTCCATTTCTACAATGAATCCGGATTCGCGGAACTTGCTCAAAATGGCTATACGGCTTTCGGCGTCAGTCATCATCACGGTTTCGGTGATTTCGATTCGCAGGCGCGAGGGGTCGATCTTGAATTCGTCTACCAAGTTCTTGATTTCTGCGTAGACATCCATGAAGTAGAAGTCCTTGGGCGAAATATTCACCGAAATAAAGAGCTTCGCTTTTTCGTCAGTCCAAGAAGACAGAATCTCGCAGGCGCAGCGCCAAATGTACTTGTCCACTTCGGCGATCATGCCGTTCTTTTCGAATGTGGGAATAAACGTGAACGGAGGGAGGAATCCTTCAGTGGGGTGAAGCCAACGAACCAAGGCCTCGGCCCCGATGATAGAGCCGTTTATATCTACGATGGGCTGCAAGTAAGGTACGATATGGCGTTGCTTGAGGGCTCCTTCGAGTTCCGCAGAAATTTTCTGGCTCCAAAGCACCTGGTCACGCATTTTGTCGTCGTATATGGCGATATGTGTGTTGTATTCGTTCTTGATGCTTGTTTGGGCGAGGTGCGCACGGTCGAACATGATCGATACGTCTACGTTTGGGTCTATCACATTGTAAATGCCTACGTGCATCAAAATATGCTGGTCGATTGAACCGTTGGAAATCGTAAATGAGGAAAGTTTTTGTTCGACTTTCGGCAGACTGACTGTGTCTGTTGGGAAGCAGATTCCGAATGCGTCACCTCCAATGCGCCCGTAGCTCCAGTCGTCACATGCGTTTTCTCTGATCCAGTTTGCGACTCTCACGAGTACGCTGTCGCCGACGTCTTTACCGAAGATGTCGTTGACCATTTTGAAGTCTTTGATATCAAAGTAGGCGATGGAATAGGATGAGTCCTTGTCGTTTGTGATCCTGTTCTTGATGACGTTGAACAAGTGTTCCTTGGTGAACAGTCCCGTGAGCTTGTCGTGGGTGGCTTCGTAGATTTCCTGTTGCTGGCGATGGACTTCCGGGGTGTTGTCCAGGATAGTGAGGAATGATCCGATCTTCTTGCCGTTGGGCTCTATTACATTATGCTTTTTAAGAGCGAAGAATCGTGCACTTTTGCCCGAACCGATAGACTGCTTCGAGGACCAGTCGTCCATTCCTTCGCCGAGGTCGTCGAACATGGCGGCTAGGCGGTGGTGGACGCTGTCGAGTTTGTCGGAGTTGATTTGCAACAGGCTGCTTGCGTTTTCATTCACCCAAATGCATCGGTTACCGGCGTCAAAGAACAAGACGGATTCCGGTATTTTGGAGGCGATATTTGCAAGCATTCGGTCCAAAAGCCTGAACGGCCTGTAGAATAGCGAAAAATAAAAGACGAAAAAGGCACAAACGGCGAGGGCGAGCATCGAACGATCGATGGGTGTTCTGGAGAAAATATAGTAGGACTGCCCCAAACCTGCCAAGATCATGGTAAAGAGGATGACGTAGTATTTTTCGGCGTAAATGCGGGGAACCCGTATGGCCTTGATTAGGAAAATAGCCAGGCAGGTGATGAATGCAATATAGACGACGATGCGGTGAATGTTCTGCCCAATATAAGGAACGAGCCTGTAGTAGGGCGAACCGTCTACCATAATGGCTTCCATGCCAAAGGCGTGCCCGAAGAAGGGGTTAAAGAAGAATTGGATAATGTCCAGGGTGAGAATCGTGTATAAGATATAGCACTTTTTGCGGTGAGCGTTAAAAGAAATGTTGCAGTAGGATAACGTGAAGTCGAATAGCGTGAATGACATCAGGTCCATGCCGATGAAGTAAGTGTAGCTACCAAGGGTGGACAAAAGTTCGTTTTTAGAAAGAACAAGGATCAGGTTTCCGACAATTGGAATGATAAATGAGTATTCGAGATAAGAAACAGATAAAGCGACGGTCTTTTTCGAACGTCGCGAAATCATTCCGAAAATTACCAGAAGGACGATAAGTACGGAATAGATGATTGCAAAAGTTAGTCTCATGAATAAAGTAATCCTTTGTATCCTAATATATTTATTAAATGATAATATTTTCATTTTTTTACTGAAAAGATAGTCCAAGTTGGAATACTCTTATGAACGAACTCCGTTTTTGGGCTTTTTTGCTTGTTTTTGCCCATTTATAGAGAAAATCATTTTTATCTTTCGCCTTGAAGTGCAGATTACAAAACTAAAGATTTTTGGCTTTAAGTCCTTTGCCCAGAGGACCGAAATCAACTTCCCGACGAAGGGTCTCACCGCCGTGGTGGGTCCGAACGGGTGCGGTAAGTCGAACATTACCGACGCTATCCGCTGGGTTCTGGGCGAACAGAAGGCTGCATCGCTCCGTATGAGCAAGATGCAGGACGTGATTTTTAGCGGTACCGAAGAACGTGCCGCCATGAGCCTTGCCGAAGTTTCTATTGTCATCGATAACAGCGACGGCACCCTGAATTCTGAATATTCCGAAGTGATTGTGACCCGCCGCGTGCATCGTGACGGTTCGGGCGAATACCTGATTAACAACCAGGAATGCCGCCTGCGCGATGTGCATGCCTTGCTTTTTGACTCGGGTCTCGGTTCCAGCACCTATTCGCAGATGAACGCCGACATGATCAAGGCGGTTCTTTCTGACAAGGCCGACGACCGCCGCGTGCTGTTCGAAGAAGCCGCCGGCGTGAGCAAGTACAAGCAACAGCGCAAGGAAACCCGCCGCCAGCTTGAACGCGTGCAGATGGACATGGAACGTGTCGAAGACAACCTGCGCAGCGTGCGCCGTTCCGTAAAGCTGTACGAAACCCAGGCCGAAAAGGTCAACGAATTTAAGCGCCTCAGCAAGCGCCTGCGCGAACTGGACCTCTCGGTCAGTATCGACAAGTTTGACGACATGAAAGAGGGGCTTGCTACCCTCGATACCGCGACCCGCCGTCTGAACCACGATGTGGAAAATTCGAAGACGAATGCGACGGTGTTGCAGGCAAAGATTGACGAAAAGAAGCTGTTGATTGCCGAAGACGAAAACGCCTACCGCGACCTGGAACGCGAGGTGCAGAAGGCGACCATCGAGCTCAACGACTTGAATAACAGCATGGGCCGCATTCGCGACGTGATTTCGAACTTGGAAGCCGCGAACGAAAAGTCCCAGGAAGAAATTGACCGCAACACGGGCAAGGTGCAGGAACTCCTTTCTGAACGCGCCCGTTTGGAAGAAGAAAATGCGGTGCTCAGTTCCGACAGCGACGTGGACGAAATGAACGCGCTGCTGGAACGCGAACGCGAAATTTTACAGGTCATGCGCGACAAAGTGGATGACCTGCGTACCCAGTCAAGGGAACTTGCGAACGAACGCCTGCAGAAGACGAACCAGGTGAACTCCCTCAAGAGCCGTTTCGAGCGTATGGACGCCGAATCGGGGCTGTTGCAGGCGAACCTCGCCAAGTGGCGTAGCGAAATGGAACAGGTGCAGTCGCAGAAGGCGAGCGCCGAATCGGCCTTGGCCGATATTAACGCTGGCCTTGAAGCCGCCGATGCCGACCTGGAGCGCCTCACGGAACAGCGCTCGACGCGCGAAGAGCGACTCGATGCCGAACGCGCCGACTTGCTCGAAGCCCAGAAGAAACTGCAGGAACTGAAGAACGAGGTGGCAAGGCTCACCTCTAGAATTGACGTTTTACAGAGCGTTGCCAACGAGGGCACTGACGCTAGCCGCTGGCTCATGGAGCATAAGGCGGACCTGGTGGGCGGGCTCCTGTCGGAACGTATCGAAGCTGCTCCCGAATATGCAGCGCAGGTGGAGGCCGCCCTCGGTGACTTGATGGATGCCGTGGTCGTTGCCTCGGATGACGCGGCGATTGCCGCGGTGGATGCCATGAAGGGCGAAAACGTCGGCAAGGCGGTGCTCGCGCTGGTGGGTGCCGGTGCTGAACCCTATTCCGGCACGCTCCAGGGCGACGGTGTAACGGGTTGCCTTAAAGATTACGTGACTGCCGACGAACAGATTGCAGGCTGGCTCAAGGCGCTGCTTTCTCGTTACTTTGTCGTAGATTCTCTCTCGACGGCGGTGCGCCTTGCGCGAGCCATGCGCGGCGAAGACCTCTGCTTTGTGGCGCCCGAAGGCATTGTGCGTACGAGCGGCCTGATGAGCAGCGGTACGGCGACTTCCGGAACGCTCAGTCGCAAGAACGAAATTGCCGAGGCGAACAGCCTGTTGGAAGGCGTAAACCTCGAAGTGGCTCAGGCCGAAGAAGAAATTGGCCGCTTGCAGGATTTGGTCGACGAAGACACGCAGATGCTTGCCTCGTTGGTCGACGAAATCCGCGAAAAAGAAGACATGAAGCGCGGCGGCAACGCCGGCATTTCGATCCAGAATAACATTATCGCCGGCTGCGACCGCAGACTTGCGCAGTTGCAGGGCGAAATGCAGAACGCCGAATCCAAGATTCAGGCGGCGGAAGCCTCTAAGAACAGCGACCAGGAACTCATGGACGCCCAGGCTTCTCTCGAAAAGATCGAAGAAGAATATTCCCGCGTGAACGACGAACTTAGCGAACAGGATACGATGTTCCGCGAAAAGGAAGAAGATGTCCGCGAACTGGAGCGCAGCGCTCAGGACAAGACTGCAAAGCTCACGCAGAATACGAACCGCCTGAACTACATCGCCGAACAGGTGGAATTCCTGGAAAACGCGATTCAGGGCCGTAAGGCAGAAATTGAAAAGAACCAGGCCGCCATCCAGAAAAACGAGGAAGACGGCAGGGGAGTCGCTGACCAGGTGCAGAGCAAGGATTCCGCCTTGCGCGAACTGGAAAACCAGCGCGACCTAGCCCGCGAAAAGTACGAACTTGTTTCGGGCGACCTCGAAGAATGGCGTAGCGAAGTCAACCGCCTCCGCGACGACATGATCGAGAAGATGAAGGAATTGAACGATGTGGGCCGCAGGCAGGAAGCCTTGCAGGCAAACCTTGACCGCCTCACCGAACGTATCACCAACGAATACAGCGTTGACCTTGCGAACCCCGAAGACGTGGAACGCGTCGAGTATTCGCAGCCCGAAGCCGATCGTGAAATCCGCGAACTCCGCGGAAAGATTAAGGAACTTGGCCCCATCAACGTGAACGTGATGGAAGATTACGAAGACGAAAAGAAGCGTCTTCTGGAAGTCGAAGCGCAGTTCGACGACTTGGATCGCGCACGCGCCTCGCTCGACCGCACCATCACCAAGCTCGACGACATTGCCCGCAGCCGTTACCTCGATACGTTTGCCCGCATCCAGAAAAACTTCCAGTTCGTGTTCAGTAAGCTGTTCCTGAACGGCGAAACCAAGATGAGCCTTGTCGAAAAGGTGGACGAAATGGGCAAGCCCATGGATATCCTCGACGCCGACATCGAAATCAACGTGCGCCCGACGGGTAAGAAGATGCGCGGTATCAAGGCGCTTTCCGGTGGTGAACACGCCCTGACTGCAACGGCCTTGCTGTTCGCCATCTACATGGAAAAGCCGTCGCCGTACTGCGTGCTGGACGAAGTCGACGGCCCGCTCGATGACGCTAACGTGGGCCGCTTTATGGCGCTGCTCCGCGAATTCAGCAAGCAGACCTTGTTCATCGTGGTGACGCATAACAAGCGTACCATGGCCGAAGCCGACATGCTCTACGGTGTGACGCAGGAAATCAAGGGTATTTCTCGCATCGCGAGTGTGCAGCTCGCCGACGCGACTAAATTTGCAATTTAATCTTTTGCTCGGTTCGTCCGAGCTTTTCTCTTATAAAAAACATCCCCGCATTTGCGGGGATGTTTTCATGTTCTAGTACAAACCGGTAAGGATCCATTTCCTGGAACTTTCGTAATACTTATAAATGCCAAATTCAAATACGCAGAACCCATCATGATTCGGGTTAAACGCATTGCAATATTCTTCTGCAGTTTTTGCTTTCTTATAACCTTGTTCTGTATTTACATAGTATTCCGTTTGTTCGTAATACTTAAGAGTTGATGCCTCCAAATCATCACCTACGTGTTTTGGAAATTCACAGGCGTAACCTGTAGAATGTTTATCGCAATATTCTGCCACAGATTGCCACGCGCTATCCAATTTGACGAAAGACTCGGTACCGACATAGCAGATTTTCTTGTCGGTTTCCGTTTGACATTCAAGACGTCCACCACAGTGAGACATACTAGAAGAACTAAACGGATAGTCAAGATACCCACCGTAAGTCAAATTTTCACCATGAGTTTCGCAGTACTCATCAGAAGTAATCCACTGATACATGGATGATTCATCCTTGTACGCACAGACATAGATTACGCTTTCTTTGGTAACAGTTGCATCTTCGTTATCTCTGTTGCAAATCTGGTCGAGAGCAATGTCTGTGGAGGCGTCAACCCACTTACCATAGTCATTTACGACTTCTTTAGCTATAGAGCACTTGAAACTGTGGCTTTCGCCATCCTTGAGGGTTTCGCTCTTAATGTCTGCAATGTTTTTAGTATTACCTCTATCGGTATCGCAATAACCAAACTTGGCGTTAAGGTACTCATTTTCATCAATTTCTAGCCAATCTGTGGAGGAAGAACTTACGGGGATTCCTTCTGCGTTACCATTACTAAGACATTCATAGTATGCGTCACCGACTATAGCGGCATCTTTTTTTCGATTTCTCGTGCAAATTCCAAGCGTTGCGTTTTCATCCAAATCGCTAGCCTTAACCCAAGAGTATCCGCTGGAATAACCTCCAGAAATGTAGTTACACTTGTATTTTTTCCCTTCGTAAACAGCTACTTTGGTTTGTTTTTTCATCTTATCTTCATCGCATTCGCCATAGATATCCTCAAAGCTAAGTTCACGCCATTCATGGATATGGTTACCGTCGTTGTCTGTATATTCAGAATTTTCTTCACAAACATATTCATAACCGGATTCAGTAACCACTTTTTCATTGACATAGCCATAATGGCAAGCTTTACGTAAATCAAAGTCAACTTTAGCTGTAGAAACCCATTCGTATTTTTCCTGTTTATCAAGGTAATCGCACTTATAATGTTCGGAACCATTTTCTTCCTTGACGACTCCCTTTTCCATCACGGCTTTTGAGCATGTTCCATATTTCTCGTCATGATCATCTTTCTCTCTCCATTTGGAGCCGTCGCATACAAAGGTCTTTTTGCTCGTTGTCGTGGCAAGTTCCGCATTCCTGATGTCGAACAGCTTTTCTTTGCCTTCGTCTACAGTAGCGCTGCATTCACCGAGGTAAAGCTTGGATTCCGGATTGTTGGCCAGTTCTTCCGGGGTCATGCCGTCCTGTTCAGAATATTCACCGGAAGAGCTCGATTCACCGGAAGAGCTCGAAGAGCTCGGAATACCAGGCACAAGATCATCGCAAGTAGAAGAATTACATTCGCACTCATACTCTTGAATTTTCCCGTCAAAGAACGCCGATCCCTTATCGCCTTTGTTTCGGCCCAAGCATACATTGTCAGTATATTGCCAGCCACAGTTTTCATCGTTGCATACACAAACGGCATTATCATCAAGACCTTCAAAGCTATAGAAGAAGGTCGAATTAACAGCGTCAGCATCGCAAACTTTTTCCACCGTTGCAACACCTGCAGCCCAAAGTGTTACAGGATACCAACCTTGTTCGTTTTCGATATATTCAAAGTAATGGAAATATCCCCCTTTGACATCAGACTTATATACCTTGCTGCTATAGCCAGACGGATCATTGAAATCCTTTGCGTCTTCGACTTTAAGCTTATAGGCTTCCACAAATCCATTCTGCAAAATCTTGTAATAGACGGCATCCGTACCACTCCAGACATTCGTTTCAGCAGTGGAGTCGCCATGCTGCATTTGGTTCCACTTGAAGAAGTTTGCGTCAATAAGCAAAGCGAGGTAGTCTACAAAGAACATGCTGTGTTCCTTGCCTGCGTAAGTCGTATTGACGGCGGTGTTAAAGTTGCCGTTTTCGGCAAAGACATTGCGGAAAGCGTTATAGACCGAGTTAAAACCCGGAGTCTTGTCCTTTTGGTCAATGAGGGCCATTACCCACACGATGCTGTTGAAGTTTTCGGCCAGGCCAATCTGATCGGGGGCATAATGTTCGAAAGACGGATATTCTTCGCTGTTTTCCAAATAAAGGGCACCGGCAAGTTCCTTGTTTGCCTGCTCGTTTGCAACACCAAAACCGTTACCATCGTCAACCAACTTCTTTACGCGGGCGGCCTTGTAGTCGGTCAAGAAGTCGATGACAACCGTATCGGACGCATCGGACAAGTCTGCATAGGCGTTGTAAATGACATCCGTTGCGTTCGAGCCAAATCCGCCAAAGGCGCCGAAAGCGTTGTTGGTCAAGTTCAGCTTGACACGGAACTTCACAACCGGGGTCGTAAGGTTCGTGATGTCGAGATCCCCTTCGAGGCGTGCAACCTTGTATTCCACCGTCTTTTCGTTAGTTTCTTCGATTGTCACAAAGGATTTATTGGCAGAGGCGAACAAGTCCTGCATAAACACCTTGCCGCTCGGGGCGAACTTTTCGTCAAGGTCCGTCACGGTAAGTTCTGCATTGTCGCCACCCTTGAGGTTCTTCCAGATTTCCTCGTAGATGTCATCGGTTTTTGTTTCTTTATTGGCCTGCACCGGGAAACGCACGACAACATGCTTCTTGTACACCTTGGCGAGGTTCTCGTTCACGGGCATGAACGGGATTTCCATCTTGGTTTCGGCTTCGCCGCAACGGATTGTCACGGTGATGATAGCCGTTTCGTCGTTGCGTTCCGTATTGACGATGGCGCAAGACTTGTTTTCAAGTTCTGCATTCCAGCTACTGTAGGCGTCGTTGAACCTGTTGTCGATATCTTCGCCGAACTTGTCCGTTGCAGAGCTCAAGTTCTTGAGGGCGTCTTCGATGTCCTTCAGACTTTGTGTAGAGGCGCTGCTCAGGCTCTTGATGGCCTCGTCAATTTCCGTTTGGTTTTTGCTGGAAAAACCGCTCAAAGCGTCTTTAATGGACTGGTTGATGGCTGCGGTATCAGCGCTTATGCCGTCCTTACCGTTAGTACCGTTCGTACCGTTTTTACCATTCGTGCCATTGGAGCCGTTCGTACCGTCGGTACCATCCTTGCCATCGATGCCGTTTTTACCGTCTGCGCCGTCTTTGCCGTTATTGATAATTCCGATGGTATCGCCGTCGCAAATAATGGCAAAGCCGGACTTGTCCTTTAATTCCTTGGATTCGCAGCGATACTGGATGGCTTCCTGGTCGTTCATGGCAATCCATTCGCCTTCGGAACAGATGTACATCGTGGCTTTGGGCTTCACGAAGTTCATGGTTCCTTCGGTTTTGTCGTTACAGTCTTCTGGATCTAGGGAACTGACGATACTGAGGTTGTCGTTAGTGATAGTTTCTTCGTTGCTACAAGATGTAACACTGATTGCAAATGCTGCGCACAATGCAGCTGTTGAAAGGTGTTTAAAATTCACCTTATTCTCCTTTGTTCTGTTTTTTGGGACGCAAAGATAGAAAATTTTGTTTTACATTTGTTGTTGGTTTTTGTTTTTTTGAGAAAAAAAGAAGTAGTCTGCTATCTTTAATAATGTTATTTCTATTTTATCGGTATTGAATATGGTTGATCGTGTGATTGCCTCTCTCAAGGGTTTTATTTTTGCAGCCATTTCGGCTATTTGCTATGGCACGAATCCGCTGGGTGCGCTCCATTTGTATGCACAGAACTATTCGCCCGAGACGGTGCTTTTTTACCGATTCTTTACGGCGGCGCTGTTGCTGATGCTCGTCATGCTTTCCAAGGGTTCTCGCTTTAAAATTTCGTTTCGCGAGTTCCGCATCTTAGTCGCGTTCGGCTTCATGTTTGCCGCGAGTTCACTCACGTATTACGCCTCGTTCAAGTACATGGATGCGGGGCTAGCCTCTACGCTCTTGTTCCTTTATCCGCTCGAAGTCTCGGTGCTCATGGCGGTTTTCTTCAAGGAAAAAATCAAGATTTGGACGGTTGTATCTATTGCGGTTTCTATGGCGGGCATTGCCCTCTTGTACCGCGGGGGAGATGGCGCATCGCTCAGCACGGTGGGGTGCCTGCTCGTGTTCCTGTCGTCCATCAGTTACGCCATTTACATGGTGATGGCAAATCGCATCAACTTGCAGATGGGTTCGGTCAAGATGACTTTTTACGCCATTTGCTTCTGCCTTGTGTTTTTGCTGCTTTATTCCGTGACGCTCGGTTCGGGCCTCCCGCCGGTGTTTACGCAGGCAAGTTCGTGGGGCTGGGGCTTTATGCTGGGACTTGTGCCGACGGTGCTCTCGCTCATTTTCATGGTGAAGGCGGTGCGTATCGTGGGTTCTACGCCGACGGCGATATTGGGCGCTCTGGAGCCCGTGACTGCAGTGACGATAGGCGTGACTGTCTTTGCCGAAACGCTGACGACACGCATCATGGCGGGCATCATCTTGATCCTTTGTTCCACCATTTTGATTGCCGTAAAGAAATAACCCTTTAATTCCTGTCTACTTGTACTTTCGCTTCGCTCAAGTACCAAATGCTCGGCTCGGCCATGTTCAAGTAAACTTGACCGCGGCTCTCACCTTACGCATTTGTCCTACTATTTACTATATTACCGATATGCAGTGCACATGCTCCGTTTGCAACAAGGAATTTAACGACAAGGTGGGGATGTCCCCGCTAGAAAGCAACCTTGCTATCCGCGTCCGCAACAAGGTCGGGAACATTTGTCCGGAATGCCGTGCAGAAACATGCAAGACCAAGCGCGGTCGCTGGCGCATGTTCTTTTATGACCTGAAAATCGGGCTGCTTTGCCTGTTGCTGCTGTTGCCCGTATTCCTGCTCTTTGCGGGAATTATTGTCGTACTTGCGCTTTATGTGCTATAAAGCTTGAGTTCGTTTGGCTAGAGTCCGCCGACCGCGACAATGACACCTGCGAAAACGAGACTCACCATTGTCATCAGTTTAATCAAGATGTTCAGCGAGGGGCCTGCGGTATCCTTGAACGGGTCGCCTACGGTATCGCCGACAACGCCTGCCTTGTGACAATCGGAGCCTTTCCCGCCGAAGTTACCTTTCTCAATATATTTCTTGGCGTTGTCCCAGGCACCGCCTGCGTTGTTGAGCATGCAGGCGAGCGAGAATCCGCAAGCGAGCCCACCGGCGAGCAGGCCGAAGACGCCCGCGATTCCCATGAACAGGCCAACAACCACCGGAACAATGACAGCGAGGAGCGACGGCAGGAGCATTTCGCGCTGGGCTCCGTGAGTCGAAATTTCAACGCATTTGGCGTAGTCTGGCTTGCCCGTTCCTTCCATGATGCCGGGAATTTCCTTGAACTGGCGGCGGACTTCCTTGACCATGGAAGAGGCTGCGCGGCCGACCGCCTTGATGGTCATGGCGCAGAAGACAAAGGCCATCATGCAGCCGATAAAGAGGCCGCCAAGAAGCATGGGGTTCATCAGGTTCAGGTTGAATGCGTTCATGAAATCGCCGAACGAAGCGTCTGCAATTGAGAGCGCTGCAAGCGAACCGTCGCTTGCGATGGCTTTGATGCCGCCTTCTAGAATTTGCCAGTGAGTGTTGCTTGTAGTCGCTCCAGAAGTAAGCGCGGTAGAACTGCTGAAGAAGGTGACGTTGCCGAATTCGAATGCGCCGTCGTGGGCGAATTTGCCGAGCCAGAGCTTGATTTCTTCGACATAGGAGGCGAGGAGTGCCATGGCGGTAAGGGCTGCAGACCCGATGGCGAAACCCTTGCCTGTTGCTGCGGTCGTGTTGCCGAGCATGTCGAGTTCGTCGGTACGTTCGCGGACTTTCTTGGGAAGTTCTGCCATTTCGGCGTTACCGCCCGCATTGTCGGCAATGGGCCCGAAGGCGTCTGTTGAAAGCGTGATGCCGAGGGTCGAAAGCATACCGACGGCCGCGAAACCGACTCCGTAAAGCCCCTGCGAAATGTTTTCGAAACCGCCCGCAAAACCGAAGGAGGCGAGAATGCCGAGAACGATAGTGATTACCGGGAGGGCGGTGGAGTACATGCCGACCGAAATGCCTTCGATGATGGTCGTGGCGGGGCCCATCTGCGTGCGCGAAGCGATAGCGCGGGTGGGCTTGTAGGCGTCGGAGGTATAGAACTCGGTAAACTGTCCTATGATGACGCCAGCGGCAAGGCCTGCGACGACAGATCCGAAAATGCCCCACGAAATGAGTCCCAATTTGACAAAGACAAGGAGCGCCAAAAGAATAAGAATCGAAGATCCGAGCGTTCCGACGAGAAGGGAGTGCAAGAGGGATTTGGTATTGGCGTCATCTTTGGTGCGCACCATGAAAATGCCGACAATCGAAAGAACAATGCCTATTGCCGCGACAAGCATCGGGGCGATGACATGGTGCATACTCATGCCGGGAAGGGCCGCGCCGAGGGCCGCTGTCGCCAAGATGGATCCGCAGTAAGATTCGTAGAGGTCTGCGCCCATGCCCGCAACGTCTCCGACGTTATCGCCGACGTTGTCGGCGATGGTGGCGGGGTTACGCGGATCGTCTTCGGGAATTCCCGCTTCGACTTTACCGACCAAGTCAGCGCCGACATCGGCCGCCTTCGTGTAGATACCCCCGCCAACGCGGGCAAAGAGCGCCTGCAGCGAGGCTCCCATGCCAAAGGTCAGCATGGTGGTTGTCACTTCGGCCATCTTGGCGTGCCCGAAAGCGGAATTCGTAATCAAGCTGTCCGAAAAATCCATCGAAATCTTGCTTGCCAGGGTGGCTCCCATGCCGAAAATATTATGGTCGTAAATGAAGTTCAGAAGGTAGAACCAAATGGAAATGTCAAGCAGGCCGAAACCGACGACAATGAGGCCCATGACCGCGCCGGAACGGAATGCTGTGACGAGTCCTTGGTTCAGGCTCTTGCTTGCGCCGGCAGCCGTTCTGGAACTAGCCTGCGTTGCCGTTTTCATGCCTAAAAATCCGCAGAGCCCGCTAAAGAAACCGCCGGTGAGGAATGCGACCGGAACGAAGGGGTTCTGGATTCCGAGAAACGCTAGAACCACGAAAATAAGGAACAGAATGGCGAATACGACCGAAACGGTCCTGTATTGTCGCTTGAGGTAGGCGAGCGCCCCTTCGCGGACATAACCCGCAATTTCAATCATGCGCGGCGTTCCTTCGTCCATTTTCATCATGGATTTGAAGAACAGGAATGCCGCTACAAGGGCAAGGATTGACGCTGCCGGAACAGTGTACCAAAAACCAGGAATGCTGAATGTTTCCATAAAAGACTCCTTTGATACCGTTTTTGGGGCGGATTTCTATATAAATCTATACTGAAATTGGCAGAAAAGAGCGAAATAAAATGCTAAAATTATGATATGAAATTCGAAGAACTCGTCAAAAATCGTTACAGCTGCCGCAAGTTCAGCGACAAGGCTGTGGAACCCGAAAAACTTTCCCTCGTGCTCGAAGCGGGTCGCCTTTCTCCGACGGCCGTGAATGGCCAGCCGGTGACCGTGAAGGTGCTCAAGTCCGAGGCCGCCATTGCCAAGCTCCGCGGCATTACCCGCATGGCCTACAACGCCCCTGTGGTGCTCATGGTCTGCTACGACAAGGACAAGTGCTATTCTCCCGTGACTTACCACGACGATTTTGTGAGTGGCGACATGGATTCGAGCATCGTGACGACTTCGATGATGATGCAGGCAACCGACTTGGGCCTTGCGACCTTGTGGGCCCGTGGCTTCAACGCCTCTGAAATTGAGAAGGCCTTCAACTTCCCGGAAAATCTCAAGCTTGCTTGCTTCTTGGATGTGGGCTACGCCGACCCTGCCGAAGGCGGCCCTTCGCCGAGACACCCCGTGCGCAAGCCCATGAGCGAATTTGCCGAAGAAATTTAAAATAGAGTGTCATCCTGAGTGGAGCGCTGTCATTCTGGAGCCGAAGGCGATAGAATCGGGCGAAGTCGAAGGATCTCTAGAGAAATTATACATAAAAGATTTTTTATGCGTTTGATTTTTATTGCTTTTGTACTTGCTGTCTTCTTTTCTGCTTGTGGGGATAGCGATAGCTCCAGTGCTCTTTATAATACAGATATAGAATACGGAGCATTGACAGATGCTCGCGATGGTCAGACTTATAGAACGGTGCCTATCGGGAACCAAGTCTGGATGGCTGAAAATCTCAATTACGCATCGGATGCTAGCTTTTGTTATGGAGATGACCCTGAATATTGTAAGAAATTCGGTCGTCTTTATACGTGGAGCGATGCCCAAGATGTTTGCCCCGCAGGATGGCATTTGCCTAATCGTGCGGAATGGTGGACTCTCATCGTAAATGCGGGCGGTAGAGGAGAAGCTAAGCATACGTTGAGATCAACTTCGGTATGGTATAAATTTTCTGATACAAGTGCTGTGGCGACAGATAGCTATGGCTTTTCTATTCTTCCTACGGGGTATAAGCATGTGAATGAAGGTTATATTTTTGATAATCAATCCGTTGCTGATTTTTGGTCTGCTTCAGAAGATTATGCTGACGAGGCGAATGCATTTTTCTTTTATGTGGGCTATAATTATGGACCGGGCCTTGACAGCATCAGTAAGCTAAACGCTTTCACGGTGCGTTGCCTCCAGGATTCGCCTGATGCAGAGTTGAGAGAAGGCTCGTTGACAGATGAACGCGATGGACAGATTTATAAAACGGTTGTCATTGGCGCGCAAACGTGGATGGCCGAGAATTTGAACTATGCCACGGATTCTAGCATGTGTTATCTGATCAAACCGGAATACTGCGATGAATATGGCCGCCTGTACAAATGGGTCGATGCCCAAAATGCTTGTCCTGCTGGTTGGCATTTACCCGATACCACGGATTGGAATGAACTCTTTTATGCCGTTGCAGGATGGGAACTTGCGGGAGAAGTGCTGAAATCAATACCCTACTGGCAAAGAAGCAGCTGGTCTTTTAGGGAGCTTAGGGATCTCTATGGATTTTCTGCGCTGCCTGCTGGAAAATGGGTTAGTGAGATTCCGTATTCTTATCTTGTAGGAGCAACTTCGGTTGATAGAGGCTATAGCGGCGATTTTGACGGCGAGGGAAATCTCGCTGTGTTCTGGACTGCCACGGAGAGCTTGGATAATATGGCTTACCAAGTTTCAATAATCCGAGATTATTCTGATTATTTAGGTGCGCATATGGGGGCTTATTATGACAAAAGTAATGCCTTTTCTATCCGTTGCGTAAAGGATTAGTCGGGGTTTTCAGAAGTAAATATGCCTTGGTTTTTGAGTTACGGAGGTTTTATGAAGAGTTTTCTTTTTGACATGAAGTGCGTGACAATCGTTTGTTTGTTTTTCGCTTTCATTGCTTGCGATGGCAGTTCATCGTCGCCGAATGACGACTCGCTTGCAGAGGAATCTTCATCAAGTAGCAATAATGCGGGTTCAACGACAAAAATGTCTTCTAGCGAAATCCGCGATATTATTGGATTGTCGTCAAGCAGTGATTTAAATTCAGCTTGTAAAAATGGGCACCAAAGTTATCCATCGAAATATATAACCGGTACTTTGACGGATTCTCGAGATGGACAATCATATGAAATTCGTAAAATCGGTAATCATTGGTGGATGGAAAAGAATTTAAACTTTGCCTATTTGCATCCAACAGATTCTTTGGACTCAAGTAGTTTTTGTGTTAACGATTCTCTGGAATATTGTAATAAATATGGTCGTCTGTATTTGTGGAGTGCGGTCATGGATAGTTCCGGTGCCTTTTCTACGGATGGTTCGGGGTGCGGTTCCGGTGCAGATTGCGCTGCGGTTTATCCAGTAAGGGGAGTTTGTCCGGAAGGCTGGCATATACCAGAACAGAGAGAATTTGCGACTCTTTTTTATGCCGGCATCAGTTCTTTTCCGGTGGAATACAGTGGGCTCCGTGTAACGGCGGTTGAAACTGAATATAAATTTGTTTTGAATTTTGACGGGGAGGTGGAACATAGCGTTTTCGCAGATGACGCAAGGGCGTATATCTGGAGCTCTGAAGTCAATGGTAATGAAGCTATGACCCTGGTTTTCCATAAGACGACGTATTGGAATGCTCCTCAATACTATGATAATACAATGAAATCATGGGGGGCGTCTGTTCGTTGCGTTCGTGATGAAGATTGGATGACCGATACGGTCCCCTTGGTTGCAGAGTGTGGTGATCAATCCTATCTTGAACCGTGCGAATACGGCTCGCTGACGGATTCTCGGGATGGTCAAACGTACAAGACTGTAAAAATTGGAGACCAGTGGTGGATGGCGGAGAACCTGAACTATCGTTATTTACAGCCGACAGATTGTGAAGATTCCTCTAGTTTTTGTTATTACGATGAAGATTGTTCAAAATATGGTAGGCTTTACTTGTGGAGTGCGGCAATGGATAGTTCAGCCGTTTTTTCAAAAAAAGGATCGGGGTGTGGTGACTATGCAGAATGCTCTGTTGATTATCCTGTTAGGGGTGTTTGTCCGGAAGGTTGGCATTTGCCCTCAAGTATGGAACTGGAACAATTGGTTTCTACTAAGGCTACATCGCGGTCGGGATTGATTATGAACTCGGAGCCAGGAACGCTTTTAAAAGGTGGTGGTTGGAAAAAAGGTAGTGGAATTGATGCTTTCGGTTTTACGGTCTTGCCAGCTGGGTATAGATCTAGGGGAGAACAATATTATAACAAAGGTCAAAGAACCTGTTTTTGGAGTTCAACCTCTGATGTGATTCATTTGGCGAATGCAGTTTGTTTTGGGGAGGGCGATGGTGTAGATTTGCGGGGTGAAAAGAAGGAACTGTCGTATTCGATTCGCTGCCTAAAGGACAACTAATCAGCGAACTTTTGGGTTTAGAACTGCTATTTTACTATATGGCACTCCTTCGGAGTGCATATAGTATGGCTCGGCCATGCCAAAAACATAATGTTTTTGTCGCGGCTCTCGCCTTTTGACGCCTATGGCGTCCGTGGCTTCGGATCGGCAATATGGGCAAACAAGTTTGCCCATGCTGGGCTCACCTCGCACACTTTTTCTATATTTACACCGGAAAATTTTAAAAAGGAATAAAAATGCGTTCTTTTAAATTTGTTTCTCGCGGTATCCTGACGGTCGCTCTGGCCGCAGGTGTCGCTTCTGCTCAGTTGTTGAATTCCAAAAGCATGGATGTAATCCGTGTGGAAAAAGTCGGTATTTCTGCAGGTAAAATCGATAGCCTCGCCAAAATGCTCGGCGAACAGCAGCTCCGCGGCAAGAAGATTGATGACAAGACCATGACCCAGCTCCGTTATGCCGTGATCGACAATCTGGTCGGTCAGGAACTCATCAAGCTCGAAGCCAAGAAGATGGGTATCAAGGTTTCTCAGGGCAAGGTCGACAGCTTGACCAAGCTCTTCAAGTCCCAGTTCCCGAGCGAAGACGCCTTCCAGAAGGAACTCAAGAAGTCTAACACCACCATGGCCCAGTTCAAGGAAAAGATCGAAGACCAGCTGAAGAGCGAAGCAATTCTCGAAAAGAAGGTGCCGTATCCGAAGGATCCGACCGAAAAGCAGAAGGAAGCTTTCTGGGAACTCAACAAGACGAAGGTGGCCATTAACGATTCCATTAGCGGTGCCCGTATCGTGATTTACACCAAGGGTAAGTCCAAGCAGGAAATCGAAGACGCCAAGGTGATGTTGCAGGGCCTTGCCGCCCAGGTGCGCAGCAAGAAGGCTACGTTTGCTCAGCTCGCTGCCATGTACAGCGACGACCAAACCGCCAAGAAGACTGGTGGCGTGATGGCTAAGTTTGTTGCCAAGTCCAAGGGCGATGCTTTTGTGAAGGCCGTGAACAAGGTCAAGGTCGGCGAAATCACCGAACCGTATACCGACAAGGACGGTATCGCCATCTTCATGCTGACCGAAAAGAACGACGGCAAGTACGAAAGCTACAAGCACCAGATCGACTACATTCTGCGAGTGCAGGCCGAACAGGACCGTCAGGCTCAGCTCAAGGCTTACCTCGACGGCCTCGGAAAGGTCTACAAGGTGCAGTACCTCGATGCCAAGTACACTCCGCCGCAGGCTATTGGAGCTGCTAAGTAATGGCATTCAATACGACGCACACCGGGCTGATCGACTTGCGTACGCGCATCGACAAGCTCTGGGGGTATCTTTGACTTAGAAGCCAAAACCGAAGAACTCTACGTTTTGGAAAAGGACTCCGCCGACCCGAACCTGTGGAATGACCAGGAAAAGGCGCAGGCCATGATGAAAAAAATCGGCAATCTGCGCGCCCTGCTGGACTCGTGGAAAGAAGTCTCGCAGAGCTGCGATGACCTCGCCGAACTTTATGAAATGAGCAAGGCGGAAGAATCCGCCGATTTGACGGCATCGATCGATTCCGACATCGCTGAACTCAAATCGAAAATCGAGGCGATGGAATTCAAGAAAATGCTGAACGGCCCCGATGATGCCTGCAGCTGCCTGATGTCCATTCACCCGGGCGCAGGTGGCACCGAGTCGCAAGACTGGGCGCTGATGCTCTTCCGCATGTATACGCATTTCTTTGAACGCGAAAACATGGACTTCAAGGTGGTGGACTTCCAGGAAGCGGAAGACGCCGGCCTCAAGAGCGCGACCATCGAGGTCACTTGCGAAAACGCTTATGGGCTCCTCCGTTCCGAAATCGGCGTGCACCGCTTGGTGCGCATCAGCCCGTTCGATGCGAACGCCCGCCGCCACACGAGCTTTACCGCCGTGTACCTGTACCCCGAACACGAAGACATCGAATTCGATTTGGATATGGCTGACGTGCGTGTGGATACTTACCGCAGTAGCGGTGCCGGTGGCCAGTACATCAACAAGACGGATTCTGCCGTGCGTATGACTCACTTGCCCACGGGCATTATGGCGAGCTGCCAGACCGAACGTAGCCAGATCCAGAACCGCGAAACCTGCTACAAGATGCTCAAGACCATGGTCGCCGAACATTACCGCCTGGAAGAAGAAGCCAAGCGTGATGCCCGTATGGCCGAAAAGAAAAAGGTCGAATGGGGTAGCCAGATTCGTAGCTACGTGCTGCAGCCTTACCAGTTGGTGAAGGACTTGCGCACCGGTGTGGAAACTTCGGATACCGCAGGCGTGCTCGACGGTAAAATCAAGCCGTTCATCAACGCGTACCTGCTGAGTACAAGCGAAGGGCAGAAGTGACACGAAAGTGTCATCCTGAGCGAAACGAAGTGAAGTCGAAGGATCTTTAGTAGACAATTAGAAAGTGGCGGGCGAAAGTCCGCCATTTTTAATAATTGTTAAAAACAAAAATATCCCTCGCAAAAATGCGAGGGACTTAAGTTTTAGACGAAGTCTAAATTATTTGACTTTAATGGCGCCGCGTTCCAGCTTAATCGTAAAGTTGGTCACGTCGCAAACTTCGCTCGGACCCCAGTACTGGATCGGACCCGGATAGGTGTAGGATTCAGTCTTGGCCCAAACTTCGCGGTTCTTGGCGAAGAACTTGAACGGAGCACCGTCGAGTTCAACGAGAGCCTTCTGAATCACCGGCTTGTCGGCACCGTGACGACGTTCGATGTTCATCATCATGGTGATAGGAATGCCACCGGCAGTCCACTTTTCGATACCCTTCGTGAGGTCACGCACAGAGCTCATGTAGCCGTTCATCTTGTTGAAGGCGAGCACAGAAGCGGTGTAACCGAGGCTGTAGCAGTAGTCGGCGTCGAAGTTCGACGGAGCGGCGCAGCGGCCTTCGTAACCGAAGAAGTGGTTGAGGGCGGAGAACTTGCCCTTGAAGTTCTTGCGGCTCTTGAGTTCCTTCTTCACCATTTCGATGACGAGCTTTTCGGTTTCGATGAGGGAAACCTGCACGTTGCCGTGGCTGTCGCGGTCGAGCATCAGCTGGCCCTGAGTGGTGGAGGGGAGGCTCTTGAGGACTTCGGCAGAAGCCTTGGAAATCCAGTTGCAGAGCTTTTCAACCTTGGCGGCGGTGTCGAGGCCTTCGACTTCCTTTTCGTGGTGGGCGAGGGCTTCGGAGAGTTCGGAAATGAGCACGCCGACATCCGGGATGAATTCGAGGAGGCCTTCCGGAATCAGGCAGACGCCGAAGTTCTTGCCGTCAGCAGCACGGGCAGCGACGATGTCTGCAACGTACTTGATGACCTGTTTGAGCTTCATCTTCTTGGCCTTGACTTCTTCAGAGATCAAGCAGATGTTCGGATGGGTCTGGAGAGCGGCTTCGAGAGCAATGTGAGAAGCGCTACGGCCCATGAGCTTGATGAAGTGCCAGTACTTCTGAGCGGAGTTGGCATCGCGCATGATGTTGCCGATGAGTTCGGAATAGGTTTTGACGGCAGTGTCGAAACCGAAGGAGGTTTCGATGTATTCGTTCTTGAGGTCGCCGTCGATGGTCTTCGGGCAGCCGCAAACCACGCAGCTTGCGCCGTTGGCCTGGAAGTATTCACCGAGAACAGCAGCGTTGGTGTTGGAGTCGTCACCACCGATAATCACGATAGCGTCGAGCTTCTGAGCCTTGGCGACAGCCATGCACTTCTTGAACTGTTCTTCAGTTTCGAGCTTGGTACGGCCGGACTGGATGATGTCGAAGCCACCGGTGTTGCGGTAGGAGTCCATGATCTTTTCGTTGATCACGATGAACTTGCCGTTTTCGAGGCCAGACGGACCGCCGAGGAAGCCGAGGAGCTTGGAATTCTTGCTGATGCTCTTGATACCGTCGAAGATACCTGCAATCACGTTGTGTCCACCAGGAGCCTGGCCACCGGAGAGCACCACGCCCACGTTGAGGGCCTTACCGGCTTGAGCCTTGGTAGCCTTCTTCATGGAAATGTAGGGAGCGCCGTAGGTGTTCGGGAACAGAGCCTTGATCTTGGCCTGGTCGCGCACAGATTCGGTAGCCTTACCCTTGTTGAGAGAGACCTTGAGAGCGCCGTCGCGGAGAGCGGCGGGGAGTTTCGGCTGGTAGGCCTTGCGGGCCTTGCCGAGGACGGACAGATTGTCAGCCATTGTATCTTCCTTTTGATTTTTCGACGGTTCGCATGTTGCAACACACATCGGTTTTCGGGTTAAAAATTACGAGAGTAAATATAGTAAAAGGCGAACTCCACGCCAATACTGAAATTGAAAATCTATATTTGATGTGAATTATAAAATATGAGGTTAGGATTATGAAAAAGAGCATTCTTGCTTTATCTCTTTCCATGGCATTTGCGACAAGTCTTTTTACTGCATGCGGCGGTAGCAGTAGCGATGCCGACGATTACGATGGCTATAATCCGTCTTCGGGGCGTTCTGGTGGCAAAGGTGAATTTTTCAAGACGGGATCGATGGTCGACCCGCGTGATGGGAAAACTTATAAGACGGTAAAAATTGGCGATCAGGTGTGGATGGCTGAAAACTTGGCCTTTTACGATACGCTAGGGATTCCTGAATTGGCGAAGGCTCCGTCCAATGATTATAGCGGCTGGTCCGGAGACATTATGCCTGTTGCTTCGATTGCCGATTCAGAGGAAACGCCTGCCGCTAAGGAACCTTCGGGCCAGACATACACTTACGATGCCGCAATGAATTTCGGTTACTATAGCGATACCTCTTATAACGATGGTATCTGTCCGCCGGGTTGGCATTTGCCTGTCATGGCGGAATTCGATGTGTTGAAGTCCAATGTGCTACTGATGTGCGATTCTACTTTCCCTTGCGCAAAACTTGAAGACGGCTGGAAGAGTACCGAAACGTTCTGGACGAGTACTCCGGCGAACGGTGTTCGAATCAATTTGGATTACGGCTATTCTTACAGATCCAATTCTTACGATGCCGTTTCTTATACGGTGAATGTTGAAAATTATGATGCGTTTGTCGCTGATTTCTCGGGTAAAACAAGCAAATTGAATGTCCGCTGTGTTCAGGGTGCCGTTTTGGACTCTGTTTCGGCTTTAAAATCCTTTATGGCAGTTCGAGAAAAGAATATAGAGGCAATGCGTTTAGCCGATTCTGTATGGCAGTACATCCAGAGAGGTGCCAAGAATTATTTTAACGATTCTCTTGAATACAGCTATTTTACGGATCCGCGAGACGGCAATGTTTACGGGTATCTGAAAATCGGTAGCTATTTCTGGATGGCCGAAAACATGCGCTATACTGTTGGTGATGCCTTTTGCGATTCTTACCTCAAATGCAATGCCAGTTCTCATCAAGATACTCTTTCGTATTTTGACATTGGACTTTCTTATAATGCTTCCGAAAAAGCTTCCGTATGTCCGGACGGATGGCATTTGCCTTCTAAAGAGGAATGGCTTGACTTGAGGGCTGCTTCTGAAAAGAATGGTGATTTCTTTGGTAATGACGGAATGTGGGATCTTTCAAGGGTGACGCCGACCAATTCGACGGGCTTCACCATGCTGACGACAACTTACAGAAGTGCTCGTGAGAGAAGCGCGTTCAACGAGGCTGCTTTTTGGGTGAGAAACGATTCCCTTTATGTTCGCTTGAAAATCGATACGGTTTACATCGATGATCCTGTGGAAGAAACCATTGTGGTTGCTGTGCCTGAGGATTCTACGGCGGATTCCTTGGTGGTGGCCGATTCAACGGTTGTTTCGGATTCTACGGCTGCCGATTCGTTGCCTGAAGTTCCTGAACGTAGGTTTACTCTCGATACGACGCGTACTGAATTTCAATATTATTTCTACTACGAATATGACTGGATGGGAAGTTTCGGTTTGCAGACGACCTCTTCTAGCTATGATTCGTTCAGCGTCCGTTGCGTCAAGGACTACTAATCGTTAGACTTTGTAAGGTTGCTCGGCTCTGTTGTATTGAAGCAAGAGCGTGATATTATAAAAAAGGTGGAAACGTTGTGTTTCCACCTTTTGGTTCATATGAAAAGAGAAATGCTTACTTGAACTGAGCCGTTATGTTCGTATTGCCGCTGATGTCAATCAGGCGCGGGTTGGCGGTGTTGCCATCGGACCATCCGCTAAATACGCTGCCAGCCGAAGGAATGGCTTGGAGCTGCATCTGCATCCCGGTAAAGAACTTGCCTTGGTAATTGCTGCTCGGGAGCTTCATGCCTTCGACAAGAACAGAGCCGTTTCCGCTTGCAGAAATGCTCACGGTTGCTTCGCCCTGGAGACCGAAGTAGTTACCCAATTCCTGTCTAAAGGTTTGCGTGCGGTTTTGTGCGAATTTTAAGAGGTCGCTACCGCTGGGAGACCAGTTGAATGCCGACTGATTGCGTGGCCAGCGCTGTTCGTCGCGTTGCTGTTCGGAACTCGGAATCATGGCAGCCATAGTCTGCACCGCCTTCTGGACCTTTTCGTAAGTCAGGTAGTCGTTTAGGAGAATGCAGCCCTGGTTGATGAACAAACGTTTGAAATCGGGATTGGCCAAAAGTTTTTTGAGCATGTTTCCGATGGTGGTATTTGCGCCGCCCATGCCGAAGCCGCCACCCCAGCCGCCGCCCATGCCGGGCCATTGACCTTGTCCGGGATCTTGTCCGCCCGGTTGCCCATTTCCCTGACCGTTATCCATGGTGGCGCTACCCAGTACCCACTGGAACATGTTGTGGCTTTCGGTATCGAATCCCGTAATGCCAGGAGAGAATCCGTAGCCGTGGTCGACGTCGAAAATCATGAATTTGAACGGGATTCCTTTTTCGGGGCTGCCCCAAGCGCGGATGTTATTGTTCGGCCAGTCGCCGTTATGAATATACATTTCGGCAATCATGTACTGGGCGAAACTGCTCACGTTCATTTTTTGCTTGACTTCTTCGTAAGACGGATTGTTTTCTCCAGCGAAGTTTCCGCTGGTAATCATGTTTGTCAGCTGGCCAAATTCTGCGCTCGAGGCTCCATTGGTGCCGCTGGGCGCCCATCCGTTGACGCAACCGTCGTCTCCGTTGCTGCAGTTCTTGACCACGTTAATGGATTTAGAATCAATGCCATAATTTGTTTCTACAAAGCTCCTGTTCAGGCGTTCGCGCAAGTCGTGAATGCCGAAGTATTCGCCGTTGTAGAATACCACCACTTGCAAACTACGCTGGTAATCTACTTCGGTGCCTTCCATCAGGCTTACAAGCATCGGGTCGCCAAAGTAGTCCGTCCAGAAACGGTTACCATTGTTGCGGAGGTTAAAGCTCTTCATCTTCTTTGCTTCGGGGCGAGTCTTGAAGAATGAATACTTGAGCACCTTGTCGCCGTAATCGTCGTTATCCATCTTGATGGCGACACTCTTCTTGGGTTTGTAGCGGCTCCAGTTTCCGATAATCGAAATGCCTGCGTCAATTTCCCAAGTCTTTTCGGTGGTGGAGCTTCCTTTTTCGAAGTATTCCACGTGCACGGGGAGTTCGGTGTCTTTCCAGAAGTTTGCCTGTTGGCAGGGCTCGGTGCATTTCGGGTTGTTGTTGTCCGAAACATTGCCTCCGCCAAAGTTCATGCCGCCGGGCATGCCGCCCATGCCGCCTCCGTTCAAGTCACCAGTTGCGTAAAGACCCCTGGAAGAGTCGAACATGTCGGTGTGATTCACGGTCAAGGCCACCACAGGCATCGAAACCTTTTCGTTGATAAAGTATGTCTGCGTAGTCGTATCGGCCGCCTGACCGTTCACGAATTCAGAACAGCGGACAACGGTGTTTTGCGTGATCTGCTTGGCCTGAGTGATAGATTCAGAATTCTGGGTGGGGAAGGAACCGTCAAAAGTACACTTGATCTGGCCACCCTTTTGCGGGGTGGGCGGTTCAATCGTCAAGTTGGAATAGAATCCAGCCTTCGGGAGGAACGTTTCCTTGGCCTTGTGGTTATCATCGTATTCCTTGAGTCCGCTCGACGATGATACGGGTTGAGCAGCCGAAGAAGTCGGAATAATAGGATTCTGGTTCGGAATATTTGGGTCTGTCGGATTTGTGCCAGAATCCGTCGAGGCGCTAGATACGCCCGGATTGGAATTACCCTGGTTGGGATCGGTGATGACTACTGGAATTGTGTCGATTACGCCGGTGTTGGGGTCGGTTACTTGAATGGCGGGAACGGTTTCGCCTGTGTTAGGATCGACATAGGGAACAGTCGGAATAGATTCGCCGGTATTGGGATTAACGTAGTCGCCAGTAACAGGATCGATATAAGGGTCTGTAATCGGAGTTTGTTCACCAAGAATGGGGTTGGTGACAGGATTGGATTCTTCTGCCTTGTCGGAACAACCGATAAACAATGCCCCGGCGACCGCGAAAGGTAAAAATGCAACTTTTTTATTCATAACAAGTCCCTGGCCTAAGGCCACTTACCCTCAACACCGTAGGTTAAAGTAACAAGATTTATTTCAAAAAGGGGTTTGTTAATGCATTCTTTACAGTTTTTTGTTGCTGTTTGATGTAAATCACAAACGTTTAAAAAATTCACGGGGTGAATTGTTCCGAAAAACGGATTTCTTGAAAAATTTCGTTAATTATGTGTAAAAAATAAATGCCCGGACGGGGTGTCCGGACATTCAAAATCAGCTTAAAAAGAGGCCGAAAAATTACTTCTTGCAGCACTTGCATTCGGCGATGCACTTATAAGCGATACCGCCGATTACGCCACCGAGAATCGGGGCTACCCAGAATAGCCAGAGCTGCTTGATGGCAGCACCGCCAACGAACACAGCCATTGCGGTAGAGCGGGCCGGGTTCACAGACGTGTTGGTCACCGGGATTGAGATGAGGTGGATGAGCGTGAGGCAGAGGCCGATCGCGATCGGGGCAAAGCCTGCAGGTGCGCGACCGTCGGTAGCGCCCATGATCACGAACAGGAAAATAGCCGTGAGCACGGTTTCAATGAGGAATGCGGAGAGCATGCCGGAGGTCTTGCCGCCAAAGGCGTTCAGGCCGTCCTTGAGGGAATCGGACCAGCCGTTGGTAGCGAATGCGCCGATACCTGCGTTGGTGAGGTCGGGCTGGGCAATGCAGTAGAGCACGGCCGCCGCAATGATACCGCCGATGACCTGGGCCACGATGTAGGCCGGAGCTTCCTTAGCGGGGAAGCGGCCGCCGGCAACCTGACCGAGCGTGACAGCCGGGTTCAGGTGGCAGCCCGAAATGTGACCGATGGCGTAGGCCATGGTAAGCACCGTAAGGCCAAACGCGAGCGACACGCCCACGTAACCGATACCGGTGGTCGGGACGCCGCATGCGAGCACAGCTGCACCGCAGCCGCCAAACACAAGCCAGAAGGTGCCGATCGCTTCGGCAATAGCGCGAGTAGTAAGTTTCATTTGAATTTCTCCATATTGGGGGTTAAGAGTCTGTGGTTAAGATACAAAAAAATGCCCCGCGAATTGCGGGGCACTGCTGTAATATCAGTCAGAGGAAGTTCTCTTGCAATCAGCCAACAGTACCCTGTCTACTGTCTACTTCCTACTGTCTACTTCGCAGCCTTCGGCATCTGCACGGAGATGTGAATGTCCTGCAGCTGCTGGAGGTCCACTTCGCTCGGGCACTGGTCCATCGGGCTAGAAGCACTGGTGTTCTTCGGGAACGCGATGTAGTCACGGATAGATTCTTCACCTTCCATGGTAGCGACAACGCGGTCGAGACCGAAGGCGAGACCGCCGTGCGGAGGAGCGCCGTACTTGAAGGCGTCGACGAAGAAGCCGAACTTGGTCTTCACCTGTTCTTCGGAGAGACCGAGCAAGCGGAACACCTTTTCCTGCACTTCCGGGTTGTGAATACGGATAGAACCACCGCCGATTTCCACGCCGTTCAGAACAAGGTCATAAGCTTCAGCGTTGCAATCCTTGAGGTTGCCACTGAGCATCATGTCCAGGTGTTCCGGAAGCGGGTTGGTGAACGGGTGGTGCATAGCCATGTAGCGGCCTTCGGTGTCGCTGTATTCGAACATCGGGAATTCGGTAATCCACACAAATTCACGCTTCTTCGGATCGCGGAGACCCTTGATACGGGCAACTTCCAAGCGGAGCTGACCCATAGCGGTTGCAGCAACCTTTTCGGGGCCTGCGATGAAGAACATCATGTCGCCGCACTTAGCGCCAACAGCGTCGCGGAGTTCGTTAAGTTGTTCGGTAGTAAAGAACTTGCCGACCTGAGTTTCCACTTCGTCATTTTCCTTGACGCGCATCCACACGAGGCCCTTGGAACCGTATTTGCCCACGTAGGCGGTGAGTTCGTCGATCTGCTTACGAGTGAAGTCTACGCAACCCTTGGCAGCGATACCGCGGATCTTGCCACCGGCGGCAACGCAGTTCTTGAACACGCCAAAGTTGGACTTTGCACCGATTTCGGACACGTCGTGAATTTCGAGGTCGAAGCGGAGGTCCGGCTTGTCGCTCCCGTACTTGAGCATGGCTTCTGCCCACTTCATGCGGCGGATGTGGCGCGGCGGTTCGAAGTTCCAAACCTTACCGAGAACTTCGGTCACGAACTTGTCGAACATTTCCATGACTTCGTCCTGGTTCACAAAGGACATTTCGACGTCGATCTGCGTGAATTCCGGCTGACGGTCGGCGCGGAGGTCTTCGTCGCGGAAGCACTTGGCAATCTGGAAGTAGCGGTCCATGCCGGCAATCATCAAGAGCTGCTTGTACTGCTGCGGAGACTGCGGAAGGGCGTAGAACTTGCCCGGGTTCACGCGGGACGGCACGAGGTAGTCGCGTGCGCCTTCCGGAGTGGACTTGCAAAGGCACGGAGTTTCGATGTTTTCAAAACCGTTGGCATAGAAGAAGTCGTACACGGCCTTGAGGAAGCGGCTCTTGAGGAGGAGCTTCTTCTGGATCCACGGACGGCGGAGGTCCAGGTAGCGGTACTGCAGGCGGAGGTCGTCGTTTTCCTTGCATTCTTCGTTCGGGTCGTTAATGGCGAGCGGAGAGGTGAGGGCGGCGTTCAGGATTTCGAGCTTGTCAGCCTTGACTTCGATTTCACCCGTGGCGAGCTTTTCGTTGGTGTTGCCTTCTTCGCGGGCGTAGACCTTACCAGTCACGTAAATAACGTATTCGTTACGGAGCTGTTCGGCGGTCTTCAACACGTCGGCGTTGTAGTCCGGGTTGAAAACGATCTGGGTCTTGCCATACTTGTCGCGGAGGTCAACGAAAATCACACCACCATGGTCGCGGCGGCGATCCACCCAACCGGCGAGTGTTACGGTCTGGCCAACATCTTCCTTGCGAAGTTGGCCGCAGTTATGTGTACGTTTCATGGTTGTATCCTTGAAGATAATTTTTCGGGCGAAAATGTAGAAAAATCCGAACTAGTATGTCATCTCCAAAATGACTTTTTATCTTAAATAGACAAAAGCTCGTTTGCGATTTTGTGAATTTCATCAAGGATTGCTTTTTTACGTTTTTCGGAAGGGTGCTTTGATCCGTTCATGTAAGCGGCCATTAGAGATTGCTGTATGCCAAGCCTGCGAGCAACCTCGGACATGTTTATGGGCTTTAGCTTCGAATAAAGCTTTAGTGGGAACTGCTTTGGATTGAATATGGATTCGAATGAAATGTCTTCGTCGAGGTCGTCCCAGCGGAGACCTTCGAATGAAATTCTGTAATCAAGGCGCTGTTTTGGGGTGGCGTTTTTTAAGCGTTCGAAATCTTTATAGTGCAATGTCGCGAGCCTGCCGTCTTTTGCGGTAAGCTTTAACCCGTTGCTTACTGGTTCTATTTTTTCTATTTCATCACGTTGCATTTACAGCTCCATGTTTTTGAAAAACCGTACCCATTCCTTTTCAAAGTGTTCCTTGTTTTTAACGTGAACGAAATTTAGGATATAAATTTATATCCGTCAATTGGTTTGTTGAAGGTGTATCTATTCTATATACGCCAAAATGCCGATAAATATGATTTTTTGAGACTTTTATTTTGTAGTTGCATTTTACATAAAATGTAAAAGAACGCTGTCTGTTTTACATAATCTGTAATATTTCAGAATTTTGTTTTTGCTGAAATTTAGATAAAATTGGCGTTTTTAGCGTGGTTTAACAATTTTTGTAAAGTTGGCATATTTTTTGCAAATGGGGGCGTGGAAAATTATAAAGAGAACTGAATTATGCCAATTAATTTTTCAAAATGGACCGGGTTGGGCAACGATTTCGTGCTTTATGAACCGGGGCAGACGCCGGAATATGGCGCCGCTTTTACAGGAAGGGTAATTAAGCTTTGTGACCGTCGCTTCGGTATCGGTGCTGATGGTGTGGTGATTGTAACGCCGATGGATAAGGACGGTTGCCTGGTGCTGGGCGATACGGGCGTCGGTGCCAGCGTGGGGCCTGCTGCGAAATCCGTGCCGAACGGTGTCGATTTCGAAATGCGCATCTTTAATGCCGATGGGAGCGAAGCGGCCATGTGTGGTAATGCGACGCGTTGTGTGGCGAAGTACATCCGCAGCCGCGGTCTTGCAAAAGACGCAAATACGAAGGTCTTCAATTTACATACCAAGAGCGGCCTGGTGAAGCCAGCGCTTTTAGACGATGGTCGCGTGTGCGTGGATATGGGCCTTCCGAGAAACTTCTTGGGCTCGATCAAGCTCACGGCCGACAGCTTCGACTTTACCGCCGAGACGGTCTCGATGGGAAATCCGCACGCGGTGATTTTCGTGGATGACATCGAAAAAATTCAGCTGGAAAAGTGGGGAAGCATTCTAGAAGTGGACAAGCAGTTCCCTGACCGCTGCAACATTGAATTTGCCCAGGTGATTCCCGCTGCGGGAGCGGCGCCCACCCAAATCCGCATGCGGGTTTGGGAACGGGGTTGCGGAGTCACCATGGCCTGCGGCACCGGCAGTTGCGCAACCCTCGTTGCGGCCCAGCGCACGGGCCGCGTGGGCGTTGAAGCCGACGTAATCCTCGACGGCGGTGTTCTCCACATCAAGCACGAAGAAGGTGGCCCCGTCCTGATGACCGGTCCCGCAGAAGAAGTATTTAGAGGAGTAATTGAGGCGTGAGGTCGCTCGTAAACTCGCTTTGAGGACGGGCTTCGCCCTCTGAGCATCGAGAAAGACTATTCAAAACTTCACATCCCACACTGTTAATCACTGTCTACTTCCAACTTCCTACTTCCTACTAACACTATGAATTCATCTATCCTCAACACCAACTACGACTTGCTGCCAGGCAGCTACCTTTTCTCGACTATCGCCCAGAAAATCAAGGAATATCAGGCGAAAAAGCCCGATGCCGACATTATCCGACTGGGTATCGGCGATGTGACCACACCCTTAATCCCGGAAGTCATCAAGGCTATGCACAAGGCTGTGGACGAAATGGCCGAAAAGGGAACGTTCCGCGGTTACGGCCCCGAGCAGGGTTACGACTTTTTGCGGGAGGCAATCGTGCGTGGCGAATACACCGCCCGTGGCATCGAAATGGACCCGGATGACATCTTCGTGAGCGATGGTTCCAAGTGCGATGTGGCAAACATTCAGGAGCTTTTTACAGAAAATGTGAAGATTGCGATTCCGGACCCGGTTTATCCGGTCTATCTGGACTCCAACGTGATGGCTGGCCGTGCAGGCGTTTTGCAAAGTGACGGACATTTTTCTAAGGTGACCTACCTTGCATCGACTGCCGAAAACAATTTCCAGCCGGATTTGCCAAAGGAACCGGTGCAGCTGATTTACCTTTGCAGCCCGAACAACCCCACGGGTACAGTCCTTAGCCGCGAAACTTTGCAGAAGTTCGTCAACTACGCAAACGAAAACGGAGCATTGATTCTGTTCGACGGCGCCTATAACTGCTACATCCAGGACGAAACCTTGCCGCATTCCATTTTCGAAATTCCGGGTGCGCGCACGTGCGCCATTGAATTCCGCAGCTTCAGCAAGACGGCCGGCTTTACGGGCGTGCGCTGCGCCTATACGGTGATTCCGCACGAACTTTCTAAACTCCGTGCCATGTGGAACCGCAGACAGTGCACCAAGTTCAACGGCGTAAGCTACGTGACCCAGCGTGCCGCCGAGGCGATCTATTCGCCGGTGGGCTGGTTGCAGACAAAAGAAGTCATTGCGGGATACATGCGTACCGCAGGCGTAATCCGCAAGGAACTGACCGCTGCAGGTTACACGGTGTTCGGCGGCGAACATGCCCCGTACATCTGGTGGAAAATCGCAGACGGCGAAAAATCCTTCGATTTCTTTGACCGCCTGCTTGCCACCTGCGAAGTCGTGGGTACTCCGGGTAGCGGCTTTGGCCCCTGCGGCGAAGGATACTTCCGTCTGACCGCCTTCGGTGACTACGAACGCACCTGCGAAGCCCTTAGGAGAATCAGGGAAAAACTTTAACCCCTAACCAATTACTATCTTATGTCCATGCCGTCCCCAATAGGATCCGAAATTTCTGTCATCCAGAAGATCAGCGTCGCGATTATTCACGAACGCAATGTGGAAAAGTTGCTGGAAAACGTCCTTGGCATTCTGGAATCCGAACTTGGCATGTTGCGCGGAACGTTCGCGCTTCTGTTCGGTGACACTCTTAAGATTGAAGCTTCCCGCGGGCTCGATGAATCGGAAAAGCAAAAAGGCCTTTACCGTATGGGTGAAGGCATTACGGGCCATGTCGCAGAACGCGGTATTAGCCATGTGATTCCGGACCTGCGCAAAGATTCCCGCTTCTTGAACCGCACGGGTAGCCGCCATTATGACTCCCAGGTGGCGTTTATTTGCGTGCCCCTGATTCACGACGGTCAGGTTATCGGAACGCTCTCGATTGACCGCCCGGTAGACGGCTCTACGGACTTGGACCGCGACGTGGCGCTCCTTGAAATTATTGCGAACATCACGGGCGATGCGGCCAACGAATGCATTGAATTGCACAACGAACACGAAGCCATGCTCGAAGAAAACCGCAAGCTTCGTGACATGCTTTCGAACAACCCCGGCGAACTGGTGGGTAACTGCCGCGAAATGCAGCAGATTTACGAACAGGTGCGTCAGGTGGCCCCGAGCGATGCGACAGTCTTGATTCGCGGCGGTAGCGGTACGGGTAAGGAAATGATCGCCCGTGCGATTGTGAATTTGTCTGCAAGAAAGGATAAGCCTTTTATTACGCTCAACTGCGCAGCACTCCCCGAAAACCTGGTAGAAAGCGAACTTTTCGGTCACGAGAAGGGCGCCTTTACGGGTGCGGTGAACCGCCGCATTGGCCGTGCCGAAGCCGCCGACGGGGGAACGCTTTTCCTCGATGAAATTGGCGACCTTACGATGCAAACTCAGGTGAAACTGTTGCGCTTCTTGCAGGAGCGCACCTTTAGCCGTGTGGGCAGCAACGAAGAACTTCATTCCGATGTGCGTTTTTTGGCGGCCACGAGCCGTAATCTGGAAGAACTGATTGCGCAGGGTAAGTTCCGCGAAGACTTGTTCTACCGCCTGAACATTTTCCCGATTACCATGCCGGATCTTGCGAAGCGTAAGTCCGACATCATCTTGCTCGCGGAACATTTCATCGAAAAGATGAATCTTCGCTACAACAAGAAGATTGTGCGCCTCTCGACGACGGCCATCAACTTGCTCATGAGTTACCATTGGCCGGGTAACGTGCGTGAACTGGAAAACAGCATGGAACGCGCGGTGCTTACCGCAAGCGACGACTGCATTCACAGCTACAACTTGCCGCCTTCGCTGCAGACGAGCCTTAGCGTAGGGCCTACAGGTGCTGTGACGGCCAAGACCGCTCCGCTCGAAGTGATGATGAACAATTACGAACGCGAAATCATTACCGAGGCTATCAAGCGCAATAACGGTAACCTTTCTGCCGCGGGCCGCGACTTGGGCGTGTCTCCGCGCATGATGAATTACCGCATGAACAAGCTCGGAATCAAGTCCGGCCGTTGACAGGGGCCAAACTAATCTATATTTAGGTTATGTTTGGATTTTACCGATTCGCATCTGTTTGCCCGACGCTGAAAGTCGCCGATACCGCCTACAATACGGCTGAAATTATCCGTTGCGCCCGCGAGGCGATTGACGGGGGAGCGGCTTTTGTCGTGTTCCCCGAACTCTGCATTACGGGGTACACCTGCAGCGACCTGTTCCATCAGGAGCTGTTGCTTAAAAAGAGCCTGGAATCGCTTTCGGAGATTGCGAAGGCTTTTGCGGATAGCGATACGGTGATTGCGGTGGGGCTTCCGCTTAGAATGTTTGGTTGCCTTTACAACTGCGCCGCATTCTTGCAGCGTGGCAAGCTTGTGGCGGTGACGCCCAAGATTCATTTGCCGAATCAGCGCGAGTTCTACGAAAAACGTCATTTCTCGAGTGGCCGCGATTTGTTGCGCGGCGGTGCGGCAGGGGCTGCGCCGGTTTGCCGTGTCGAAGGCTTTGGCGATGTGCCGGTGACGAACTTCTTTACGGTTGCCGGAAAGTCTGGCTCTGAAGTTCGCGTGGGCGTGGAACTTTGCGAAGACTTGTGGACGGCGGTGCCGCCGAGTGGCGAGCTTGCCCTGGCCGGTGCGAACGTGATTGTGAACCTGTCGGCAAGCGATGCCCTGGTGGGCAAGCGCGATTACCGCCGCAACCTGGTGATGAACCAGTCGGCTCGCTGCATGGCGGCCTACATTTATTCGTCGGCTGGTGTGCATGAATCGACGACGGACATGGTCTTTAGCGGGCACTTGATGATTGCTGAGAACGGTAGCATGATTGCCGAAAGCAAGCCGTTCAGCCGCGAATCTGAAATTATTTACGCAGACGTGGATGTGGAACGTCTGAACATGCAGCGCTTGAGCGAAGGTTCGTTCCAGGATTTCGACAGTCGCGGCTTCTATGCGCGCGCGGCGAGTTTCGCTTGTCTGCGTTCGATTGATAGCCTCAAGTACCGCTTTGTGGCGCCGATGCCGTTTGTGCCGGGGAACATCGAAACTCGCGACAAGTCCTGCACCGAGATTTTCAATATCCAATGCGCAGGACTTGCGAAGCGACTCGAAGCGTCGCATTCTGCGCGCGCGGTGATTGGCCTTAGCGGCGGTTTGGATTCTACGCTTGCCTTGCTCGTGGTCGCAGAAACATTCAAGCTCCTGAAGCGCCCTGCTTCTGAAATCTTGGTGCTTACGATGCCCGGATTCGGTACGACCAAGCGCACCAAGAATAACGCCGTCACGATGGCGGAACTCTTGGGTGTAGAATTGCGCACGGTCGACATCCAGAAGGCTTGCCTGCAGCATTTTGCTGATATCGGACATGACCCGAAGACGCTCAATGTGACTTACGAAAACGTGCAGGCCCGCGAACGCACGCAGATTCTGATGGATATCGCGAACAGCGTGGGCGGAATCGTTATCGGAACAGGCGACCTTTCTGAAATCGCACTCGGCTGGAGCACTTATAACGCTGACCATATGTCCATGTATGCGGTGAACTGCGACATTCCGAAAACGCTCGTGCGCCATGTGGTGGGCTGGTATGCGGACCATGCCAAAAGCTTTACCGCCGACAAGAAGACGGCAAAAGAACTTGCCGATGTGCTTCGCGATATCTTGGACACGCCCGTGTCGCCGGAACTTTTGCCCGCCGATTCTAACGGACAGATTGCGCAGAAGACGGAAAGTATCTTGGGCGCCTACGAAATCCACGACTTCTATCTGTACCATTTCGCAAAGTACGGCGCCGCTCCGCAAAAGCTCCTGTTCCTCGCGAAGTATGCCTTTGCCGGCAAGTTCAGCGACGAAGAACTGGAAAAGGCCTTAGCCGTATTCGTGCGCAGGTTCTTTACGCAACAGTTCAAGCGCAGCTGCATTCCTGACGGCCCGAAAGTCGGTACAATTTCTCTGTCACCCCGCGCCGACTGGCGCATGCCCAGCGATTCAAGTTTCAGCGACTGGATGTAAGTTTAAATTCCTGCATTAAGGTGTAAAACGCACCTTGTATTTGGTATAGCCTTGCGGAATAACCTTTCCCATGGCATCACGAACGTTTTCTTTTGTGTTCTTGTGCTGCTTTGCATAGTTTCGCTTTAAAGAAGTCAATTTCTCGTTCGTAAAGGTCTGCATCGGGTCGCCAATCATGGCCTCTGCATAGAACCAGTCGTAAATAGCTTCTTTGGGATAGTAGCGGTTGCGTTTCATTCGTTCGTTTAACCAACGTCTAAATGCTTCGCCAATCCACATGCCTTCGGCTGCGTATTCGTACATCAGGTCGTCTAACTGATTGTCGCCGCTTGTCTTTGTTGCTCCGACCGAAACAAGGCCACCGCCAGTTGTTCCGAACAGGTGTGCTGAACCCACTGATGTACTGTAAGTTTGGGCGTAAACGACATCGTAGGCGAGCAACGGACTGCAAGAGGCAAAATGAAACATTCTTGGTCCGACTGGCATGGGGTAGCGAACATCTTTGGCGTTGAATCCAAGTGCGAGTCCGAGTGGATCGCCATGGCCGACATAGATTGACCAATCGTATTCTTTGGCAATAGATTGAACATATGTCAGGGAATCCGCCTCGATGACATCGAGTGCAGAACGGCCGTACATTGCCGAAAGCCCGCGAATAAACTTGTAGTTTGATTCTTCAGTCGTGTCGGTCCCAGGAACCATGAAGTAGGCGGCCTTGCCGTAGTTTGTATTTTTCTCATAGCTGGCATGGACTTTTTGGAACCATTTTAAAAGAAGGTCTTTGGGGCTTCCGAGCAAACCTGCTGTATAGGGGTCGATGCGTGATACCCAAATTTCGAGAGAATCTGTTACTTCGCCTGATTTGGAATAGTGCCCGTCATAGATTCCGTTGTCCTGGCCGCTTACCCAACCGGTGGGTTCGCCTGAATATTCTTCGGCTTTTTCTTTCAGACCGATATTGCCGTAGAATGTTGCTTGTAGGCCCTCTTTCAAGGGTGAAACGTCGTAGAACCATACGTCATCAGGAACTATTTCCCATTTGCCTCCGTTCCATTTCCAATAAAGCGTGGCGTTTGAACCGCCATATTCTTCTTCGTATTCCATGGTAAATGCATAAAGGCTATCTTTTTGCATTTCTCTTGCACCTAGGTACGGTATGTCCCAGTCGGGGAGCCATGCGTCAATGACAAGGGTGTCGCCAATGAAAATACGGCGTGCATTGTCCGCAATGACTTTGAGCGAGCAAAGTCCCGTCTGTGGAGATTTTAAAAAGCCTTCCAATTTCATGGAGAAAGAATCAGCAGGAACGCCTGGTACGGGAGAGCTACTGCCGAAATCAAAGTTAGGGCTGGGGAGAATTTTCTCGGTAATCTTGCCTCCGCTCATGCCGAACCAGCCGGATGCGGTGTCTTTCCATACGCCGTCAAGGTCCATGAAAAAGAAATCGGAATTCCAGCGCTGGTATCTAAATCCGTCAATGTTCCATTGCGGATATTCGAACTGAGCTCGCGGCAGGTCACCTACAAAAATAGCGCCTTTGAGTCCGTCTTTGTTTTTGACAAGCACGCTCTTCAAGTATTCGGGGGTACTACCGATTTTTGCGGCAGGAAACGATTCAATCTTGACGTTAACCCCACGCGCTTTTTCGATGTCGCTCGCGTATGTTTTGACGGCTTCTTTGACAGAAGAATCCTTCCATAGAATATCGTCAACGACAATCAGTACGTTGGCATTGCATGCAACTGCCAAAAATAGGCTCAGGAATGTTAATATGTAACGCATAAATCCTCCTAGGTTGAATATAACATAATAAAAAAATGCCCCCAGAACAAGTCCGGGGTGACTAATAAAGGGAAATCCCGGCTTCCCCGTTCCGAGGACCATATCCACTAAGCAGCAAAGCTGCAAGTGGCTATTGGCAAGGCCGGGATGACATCGGGCTTAGTCAAAGAGTTCCGGGTCGGATTCGTCGGAGCCTTCGTCTTCGCTAGAGCCGTCGTCGAAACTGTCGGGCGGGGTAATTCGGGTAGCGCGCTTCACCTTCTTGGCGGTGAACTTGCTGCCCAAAGCCTTGTAGCCCTTGACTTCGGCGACTTCGGTGAGGTCCAGTTCTTCCTTCTGGACTTCGCGACCCACCTGGTATTCCATGAGTTCGCGAGCGTCATCGGTGGCGAAGAATTCAATCATCTGCGTATCCTTGTGGTCAGACACGAGGCTGAATTCCGTGGTCATGGGGCAGCCTTCCAAGTTGAATCGCTTCACCATGTAGTTGAAGTTGCCACCTTCGAAGTAGAGGATTGTGAAGACCTGTTCCGGATCGAACTTGTGGATGTACTTGACACCGGTACCCACGAGAATCGGGTCGGCCATGTCGTGCACGCGGGCGGTACCGTTTTCCTTGACAATCAGGATCTTGTCCTTTTCGCCGAATTCGCCGATGCGGTCGCCCTTCTTCTGGGTGCTGATGATGCCGGCGAGGGCGTCAAAGTAGAGAACGCGGGCGCCCAAGGTGCTTACACCCTTGCGGACGCGCTTGATGCTCTTGACCGGGTACTTGGTCACAATGTTACCCATGGCGCCACGGCCCTTCACGTCGATGGTGCTGAAATCCACCTCGAAGTTGAGCTTGGTGCGCGGACGCGGCTTGAGCGTGACTTCTACGACTTCGGCTTCGCCGTTCAGGTTGCTGGACATGTACAGAATCTTGCTGCCGGGCTTGCCCTTACCCATGAAGTAATCCTTGTCGCGGGTAACGCCACCCACGTTGAATCGCTTGATGTAGTAGGCGCCGTCCTTGCCGTCCTGGTGAATCACGTTATAAATGTGGCGGTCGTCGTCCTTCTTGAACTTTTCGACGAGCAAGATGTTTTTGCCCACGAAGTCCTTGTCGCTGACCTTGACGACCTTGAAGCTGCCGTCGGCCTTGAACACAATCAGGTCGTCGTATTCGGACACGTCGAAGAGGTATTCTTCCTTCTTCATGCCGGTGCCGAGGAAGCCTTCCTTGCGGTTTACGTAAAGCTTCTGGTTCGCGAGAGCCACGTGCACGGCTTCCACCTTGCCGAATTCCGCAATCTGCGTGCGGCGTTCCTTGCCTTCGCCGTACTTCTTCAAGATGTTCTTGAAGTGCTCGATGGTGTATTCGGTAATGTGTTCCTGGTTGTACTTGCAGGTTGCGATGCTTTCTTCGAGTTCGCGCAAAAGCTGGTCGGCCTTTTCACGGTCGTAATGGCTGATGCGGCGGATCGGAATTTCGATGAGCTTGCCGATTTCTTCGTCAGTGACTTCTTTGCGGTGCAGGCGCTTGAGGTAAGGAGTGAGTCCTTCGCGCACGAGGCTGATAATCTGTTCGCGGTCTTTTGCCTTCTTGATGACCTCGTAGACTTCCTTTTCGATGAAAATCTTTTCGAGGGTGGTCATGTGCCACTTGTCTTCGAGGTGCTTGAGTTCGTTGGCGAGTTCCCATTCCAAAAGCTTGACCGTGTGCTCCGTGTTCATGCGCAGAATGTCGGAGACGCCGAGGAATTTCGGGTGCTTGTCGACAATCACGCAGGTGCAGGGCGAAATGGACTTTTCGCAGTCGGTAAAGGTATAGAGGGCGTCGATGGCGACCTGCGGGTCGGTGCCCGGCTGCAGGTGCACGAGGATTTCGACTTCTTTACTCGTGTTGTCGTCTACGTGCTTGATCTTGATTTTACCCTTGTCGTTTGCCTTCACGATGCTTTCGATCAGGCTTACGGTGGTGGTGCCGTAGGGAATTTCGCGGATGGCGAGCGTCTTGTTGTCGACTTTTTCAATCTTCGCGCGCACGCGGACCTTGCCGCCGCGCTGGCCGTCGTTGTAGTCGCTCACGTCGATGATGCCGCCCGTGAAGAAATCCGGGTACAGCGTAAACTTTTTGCCCTTCAGAATCGCAATGCTAGCTTCGCAGAGTTCGCGGAAGTTGTGGGGGAGGATCGAGGTCGAAAGACCCACGGCAATGCCGTCCACACCTTGGGCCAAGAGCAGCGGGAACTTGACCGGGAGGGTCACCGGTTCCTGGCTACGGCCGTCGTAGCTCGGGATCCATTCAGTGGTTTCGGGGTTGAATACGACATCGACAGCGAATGGCGTGAGGCGGCCTTCGATATAACGCGGTGCTGCGGCGCGGTCGCCCGTGAAGGGGTTACCCCAGTTACCCTGGGTGTCAATCAGCAAATTCTTCTGGCCGAGGCCCACGAGAGCATCGCCAATGGAGGCGTCGCCGTGCGGGTGGTAGGCCATGGTTCGACCGACGATGGTGGCCACCTTCTGGTAGCGTCCGTCGTGGTTTTCGAAAAGGGAATGCAGAATGCGGCGCTGCACCGGCTTAAGTCCGTCCTCATAGTAAGGAACGGCACGGTCCAAAATCACGTAGCTGGCGTAGTCCAGGAACCACCCGTCGTAGAGTTTTTCAAGGTGGTTCACGTTCGAAAGTCCAAGGGTCGAATCTTTAGTTTCTTCGCTCATATTCAAAAAAATGCTTTATAATTCGTGAAATTCAACTAACGGCTTACAATATAAAAAAAAGTAGTGTCAAAAAAATGACACTACTGCACAAAGGTGCAAAAGAAAGCCTGTTAGAAGCTGAACACAGTTTCAACACCGAACTTGAGGCTCGTATTTTCGCCGTAGTCTTCGGTGGAAACGGAGGCTTCGTGGCCGACCTTTTCCCAATCGTCACCCATGGGGAGAATGGCCATGACAAAGCTAGTGACGTCGAGACCATCGACCGGATTGAAGTAGAGGCGGGTGCCGAATTCAAGAGTGCCGAGATCGGTGTCGTCATCGAGAGAGTTGGTGTGCAATTCTCCCAACAGACCGACTGTAAAGGCGTCCGTCAGCTTGATGTCTCCTTCACCGTAGGCGAACATGTATTCAGGAATTTCCGTACCGTGAACGGTGGGGGCGTCATCGTCAAACAAGGCGTAGAAGAAACCGCCCTTGACTGTTACGTTGGCAACTTTGAAGGTGGGTTCTGCCAAGAAGGCGTGAGTGGCTTTGGGTTCGTCTTCGGTCAGGTTGTCGGCATGCAGGCCGTAAACGGCGTGTATGGCGAACGGTCCGAATTCAAGAGCGGCTTCCAAACCGGCGTGGAATTCATTGGCCTTGGCTTCCTGCCAGCTTTTGTAGTGGGCGAACGGACGCAGGGCCTGACCGGCAAAGTCAAACTGGTAGGCGACATGGGCATCGTAGCTCTTGCAGATATCGTTTACGGGCAGCGGATTGCCGTTGTCATCTAGTGCGATTCCGTTGCAAGAGGCATCGTCTTCGGCGGTGGTAAAGCCTAGTCCGAGCTGCAGACCGTAAAGGTCTAGTTCAAGGCCGCGAAGGTCGTGTTCTACCATGCCGGCGGCGTTGTAGGCAGGGTCGTCATACTTGTAGTAGTTGAAAGCGCCTTCTGCGAAGGCCAGGTCGCCGAACTTCAGTGCGAAATTTTCGTTTCTGGTGTACTTGACGAATGCGCCGTTGTAGTAGGCGCTCGGAGCGGTACCGCTACCGTCGGCTTCGATTTCGACCTGGGCAGACCACTGGTCGTTGAATTTGACTTCAAAGTCAACGTCAACCGTCGAGGCGAAACGATGATAGAGGTCTTTTTCGTCATCGTTACGCATACTGGCATAAGCGTCAAATTCGGCCTGGCCAGAAATCTTGAATTCAATGGCCTTCTTGGCTTCGGGGGCGGCGTCGGCCTTGGAGATGTTCAAACGGTCGACAAAAGAAGCGCCACTTGTTTCGGCTTTGGATTCTTCGGCTTTAGGTTTTTCGGCCTTGGCGACTTCTTCTTTCTTTTCAGGCTCCGCTGCGGGGGCGGCTTCGGCGGTCTTGGACTCTTCTACCTTGGCGGTCTCAGCGGGCTTTGTTTCTGTAGTGGGTTTTGCTTCTGCAGCCGGCTGGACAGCGGCTTGTTCCGCGGCTGTCTGTTCTGTGGCGGCCGGTTGTGCGGCGGTCTGTGCAGCAGTGGAGTCTGCTTTCGAGGCTTCAGCGGCAGGTGTTGCAGGAGCTGCGGCGGGTGCGGCAGCGGGAGATTCGGCTGCGGGGGCTGCGGCAGGAACTTCGGCTGGTGCAGTCTGTGCAATGGCGCCTGCGGCAGCGAGACTCAAAGCGATTGCAGAGAGTTTCATTGAATTCATGATATGCTCCTTTCAAGTGAATTATAATCGTTTTAAATATAGCTAGGAGTTTCTATTTCTGTGCGTGCAGAGAGGCTTATACCTCTTTCCAAGGGGCCTCGGAACGTTCTTTTTCACTTTTTTCGTGGGCTTCGCGCTTTTTGTGCCATTCGGCCAGTTGTTCCTTAAAGGCGGTGCGCAACAGTTCCATGCCGATATTTTCGCGGGCACTCACCTGGATTGCTTCGGGGTAGTTTTCGCGGAGTTCCGTGCGGCGGGCCTCATCGCAGACTTCGGCTTTGTTGAAGACGCGAATTCTTGGCGTTTCGGGGCTGATAATGCCTTCGAGCGTGTGGTGCGTGACTTCAAGGTGCTCGCGGTAATCGGGAGCGGAACCGTCAACGACTTCCAAGATGCAGTCGGCATGGGCCGCCACACCCAAAGTGCTTTTGAAAGTCTCAATTAAGTTGTGCGGAAGTTTACGAATAAAGCCCACGGTATCGGACAGAATGATGTTTTCGCCATCGAGGTAAAGCTTTCGGGTTGTACTGTCGAGTGTAGCGAATAGTTTGTCTTCTACATACACGTCGGCGTCGGTCAGACGGTTGGTTAGCGTGGACTTGCCTGCGTTGGTGTAGCCTACGATACCGATGTGGAAAATGTCGTTGCGGTTTTCGGCTTGGCTTTCTCTGGCATTTTCGATTTTTTCCAACTTCTTTTTGAGTTCCTGGATACGCTTACGAATCATTCGACGGTCGGTTTCCAGCTGGGTTTCGCCGGGACCCTTGGTGCCGATACCTCCGTTATGCTGGCGGCAAAGGTGTGTCCAGGCGCCAGTCAGGCGAGGCATCATGTATTGGAGTTGCGCTACTTCGACCATCAGGCGGCTTTCTGCGGTTACGGCATGTTTTGCGAAAATGTCGAGAATAAGTCCCGTGCGGTCGAGCACCTTGATTCCAGGGAGGCGCTGTTCCAAGTTTCGAACCTGGGAGCCCGAGAGATCATCATCGAACACGACCATTTTTGCGTCTAACTCTTCTAGAGCTCGTTTGACTTCATTGACTTTGCCTTCGCCAATGAGAGTTGCCGGGCTAAAGTTCTGCACTCGTTGCAAGAAACTTTGTACCACCTCGGCTCCTGCAGTCTCTGCAAGCCTTCCCAGTTCAGCCAATTGTTCAGTGGCAAGCCAGGATCGCACCTTGGGGGTCGATATTCCCACGAGTATGCAACGTTCTTTTTGAGGCTTGTGTTCTATGGTAAAATCTCTCATACGAGCTACATATTAGAAAATGTTTTTTTATAATTGCGATATACAATTTAAATAGTTATGAAAAAGATAAAGTTAAAACGTTTAATGCCACTGAACCCGGCAATCATTGTAGTGGCGGTTGCTGTGGTGGTGCTTGTGGTGGTGTATGCCCTTGGTGCGCGGGAATTCTATTTTAATCAAATTGAAGAGGCTGTTACCCAAGAAACTCAGCGCCTCTCCCTTGACTTGGGCAAAACGCTGAATTTCGGGAAAAGCAGCATTAAACTGGTGTCCCAATCGGTATCGAAGAAGATGGATGGACCGGAGCTTCGCAGGCCCGAGTCAGTCTTTCTTTCCATGAAGGATGATGTTCCTTTTTCAAAAATTGAATATATCCGTAAGGACGGTCTGAAACTATCTTACGATGACGAACCGGTGGATGTTTCCGAAAGCGAATTTTTCCGTCAGGGCATTCTGGGTAAATCGGGCATTTGGATCGACTATACCGGAAAAAAGTTCGGTGAAGCGCGAATCAACATATATACGCCCTTGTATTACGGCGATTCAGTGATTGGTGTGATTACGGGAATCCTTGGTGGAAAAAAGGATATTTCTCCCATGCTTCGTTATACGGTGAATGGTGAACAGACCATTGGCCTTTTGTGCGACAGGGAACTGACTCTTGTCGCCTCGAATGTTGTGGATTCTGATTATGGCGAGTCTTTTGAAATCCGTGCCCAGAAATTTTTCCCTCAAGAAATTGTCAACGTGATTAAGAAGAATGCCATGCTCAAGGAGCCCAAGGCATTTAGGGTAACCACGGAATTTGGATCTTCAATTGTCTGTATCATGTCCATTAACGAAGTGGGCTGGTTCGTGGTGCAGATGGTTCCGTATCATGTGCTGGCTAACGTAACAAAGGTTGTGGCGATCAAGGCCGTTTTAGCTTTGTTCTTTGTCGTATTGTTCTTTGCCATTTATTTCCATTCCATATTCCGCACGAACCGCCGCTTGCGAAACGAAATGGAAGGCAAACACCTGAATGTCATTAATGCGTTGACGGATTCCTATGGTAGTGCCTTTGTGATCGATTCAAGGACTGGTCAGAGCGAATGTTACAGCATTGACCCGATGGCATCTCGCTATATGCAAGATGCGTTCGAAAAAGCTCCTCATTACGACCAGCTTGCCTCTTTGTACGTGAATCGCATTGTTCTGCTCGAAGATCGCCCCTTGTTTGACAAGGTCGTGACTTTGGATCGCTTGAATCGCGAATTCATGAAACGTGACCGCTTTGAATTCATTTATCGTATTTCGAAGGACGGTGTAATCCATTACATGCAGATCCATTATGTAAAGCCTTCTAAGGATCGTCCCGAAATTGTCATGGGTATTAAGCTTATAGACGAATCCATGAATGCCGAACTGGAGAAGCGTAAGGAACTTAATGAACAGCGGGTGGCTCTTGTGAAGGCTCTTGACCGCGCCCAGCGTGCCGACAAGGCAAAATCGAATTTCTTGTTTAGTATCAGCCATGACATTCGAACTCCCATGAATGCCGTGCTGGGCTATGACACCTTGGCTCAAAGGTACATACAGAACTTGAATCTGACGGATTCGGAAACATCGTTGTTGAATTACTATTTGGGTAATATCCAATCTGCGGGAAAGCTTTTGCTGGATATGATCAATTCGGTCTTGAGTTTGACTTCTATCGAATCGGGCTACGACAAACTGGAAGAAACGCCTGTGCTGACTGCCGCGTTGACAGAAGACTTGGTGACTACATTCGAACAGACTGCAAGGCAGAAGAATATCATGCTGCAGATTGCTCGAAATATCAAGGCGCGCTGCATTTATGTGGATAAGGTGAAGTTCCACCAGATTCTAATGAATGTGGTGAGTAATGCTATCAAGTATACGCGTGGGGGAGGCTTGGTTCGAATCTCGATGCGAGACTTGCCTCACGAAAATCCGGAAATGTGCAACATCGAAATGGTGGTGGAAGATACCGGCGTGGGAATTTCTGAAGAATTCTTGCCGAGAGTGTTCGGCGCGTTTGAACGCGAACAGTCTGCCCTTACCCGCGGCATTGACGGTACCGGCCTTGGCCTAAGTATTGTGAAGAAACTGGTGGACATGATGCATGGCACGGTGAATATCACCAGCCGTGTGGGCGAAGGGACCCGTGTGGTAGTGGTAACGCCCCATCGAATCGCTGAAGACGATCCGGTTCAAGCTTTGCCTGAGGTGCAACCATTCAAGAGGAATCTTTCTGGAAAGAGCATCTTGATGGCAGATGACGATCCGCAGTCTTGTGAAATCGTATCGAACCTGCTGACGAGTCTAGGCGCCGAAATCGTTTGCGTCGAAAATGGCAATGAATGTTACCGTCAAGTGGACAGGTCGCCTGCAGGTTCCTTTGACTTGATTTTGATGGACTTGAAGATGCCCCGTGGTGATGGTTTCGAAACTACGGCGCTGATTCGCAAATTGGAAAATCCCCGCAAATCTCGCTTGCCAATCATTGCGTTGTCGGCAAGCGCCTTCGACGAAGAAAAAAAGGCCGCTTTTGAAGCGGGTGTTAATGGACATGTGGCAAAGCCCATTGATTTCGCTGAATTGCTGGATTCGATTGCGAAGTTAATCAAATAGAAGAATGGCCATTTTATAAATTTGTCACATGAAATTTCGCCTGACACAAGAATCATTGAATCGCCTGAAACGCTTCCGCAAGAACAAGCGTGCGTTTTGGTCGCTGGTGGTACTTGTGGTGGCGTATCTTTTGTCGCTCACGAGTTCTTGGACCGTAAATGATGAACCGCTCCTGATGCGTTTTCAAGGGAAGACTTATTTCCCGGCGTTTGTGCGCTACAGCGAAGCGGACTTTGGCGGTGAATACCAGACCGAAGCCGATTACGGTAAATTGTTCGAATCGGTGCGGAAATGCGAAGAAGATGCCGCTGAAGGCTTTACGCGAGCCGGCGGCTGCCCCGATGTGTGGACGATTATGCCCCCGATTGCGCATGACCCGCTGAAGGCTGACTTGAGCGAAGAGGGAACGCCACCTTTTGCTCCTAGCGCAAGACATTGGCTCGGAACCGACAGCAATGGCCGCGACGTGCTTGCTCGCTTGATTCATGGATTTAGAATCTGCATTAGCTTCAGCCTGCTTTTGACGGTGCTCGGAACATTCCTGGGCATTGTGATTGGTGGCATTCAAGGTTACCTCGGCAAGTTCTGGGACACGGGTATGCAACGTTTTATCGAAATTTGGTCGTCGCTCCCGATGCTTTATGTGGTGATTTTGATCGGTAGCATTTATGGCCGTAGCTTCTGGCTTTTGATTTTGATTATGGCGGCCTTCAACTGGATTTCGCTGAGTTACTACATGCGTGCGGAATTCCTCAAGTTGCGCGGCATGACTTATGTGCAGTCGGCAAAGGTGCTCGGCTTGGGGCACCGCCACATATTCTTCAAGGAAATTTTGCCCAATGCCATGACGCCTGTGGTGACGCTTTTCCCGTTTACGTTGATTGGCGGTATCGGTAGCCTCACTTCGCTGGACTTTTTGGGCTTTGGCCTGCAGCCGCCGACTCCGAGTTGGGGCGAACTCATGAGCCAGGGCCTCAACAACCTTTACGCACCGTGGATTTCTGTGAGTACGGTTGCCGCCTTGTTTGTGACGCTGCTCCTCACCACGTTCGTAGGCGAAGGTGTGCGAGATGCAATGGATCCGAAGTCGGGAGATAGATATGTTTAGTATGAATCGACTGAAGGATCCATGCCAAGCGAGAACGACTCGTATTGACGAGTCGTGGAAGCGCGGAGCAATTGACGTCACAATTTCAAGCATGCATAGGTCAATTGCGGAGACTTGTGTTGATCCGAAGTCGGGAGATAGATATGTCTAATTCTTTGCCGGTTTTGCAGGTGCGCGATCTCTCGGTGGCTTTCGGTTTCGACAAGAAGGGGAAACCTCGCGATGGCGTTAAACCGCTGCAGGTGACGGACCGTGTTTCTTTCGATATTTATGCCGGCGAATTCTTTGCGTTGGTGGGAGAGTCGGGCTGCGGAAAGAGCGTGACTGCGATGAGCATTCTGCGCTTGTTGCCGCAACCGAGTGCGCAAATTGTCGAAGGATCGGTTCTTTACAGGGCTAGCGATAATACCGCTCCGGTTGATTTGGCGAAGCTGCCTCTAGCCGATTTGCAGAAGGTTCGCGGAGCCGAAATCGCGAGCATTTTTCAGGAGCCTATGCAGGCCCTGAACCCGGTGGTGACCATCAAGAAGCAACTGATGGAAGTTTTCAAGTTCTGCGGCATCAAGGGCGATTGTCTTGCGACTATCCGCGAAATGCTTGCATCGGCAGGCTTCAAGGATATCGACCGTGTGTTGAATTCATATCCGCATGAACTTTCGGGCGGCATGTTGCAACGTGTATGCATCGTGATGGCGCTGCTTTCTAAACCGAAACTGATTATTGCCGACGAACCGACGACGGCGCTGGATGTAACCGTGCAGGCACAGGTACTCGCCGTGCTCAAGGATATGGCTAGCCGCATGGGAACAGCGGTGCTATTGATTACCCACAATATGGGAATCGTGTCGCAGTATGCAGACCATGTGGCGGTGATGTATGCTGGCCGCATTGTAGAAACAGGTGCTGTTCGCGACGTGATTGATTCTCCGATGCACCCGTATACGCAGGGCTTGCTGGCTGCTATTCCTGAAAATCACAGCGACATGCGCACCATGAAATCGATTCCTGGTTCTGTGCCGCATCCGCGTGACTTTGCCAAGGGGTGCCGATTTGCGGATCGTTGCGAAAAATGTGCTAACGCTACACCCGAAATGCGTGTGAAATGCCTTTCAAAAGAAATGCCCCCGCGTGCAACCGCCGAGGCATCTGAAGGTCACGAAGCATTTTGCTTTATTTGCTCTGCTAACTAAGTTCTGCCAACTGCAGACGGTTTATTTGAAATTCTTGCACCACTTGGGTACAATGTCTGTTGCCTTGCCTTCTACAAAAACGTCGGTGTAGGGGTCGCTGGTGGGCACTTCCAGATTCAAGCAAGTCACCTTCGCGCCAAAGTTTTTTGCAAAACTCTTGAAGCCCGCGGCGGGGTACACGACGCTGCTCGTGCCGATGTAGACGAATTCCTTACAGTGCCTTAAGGCATCTTGGATTTCTTCCATGTACAGCGGCTGCTCGCCAAAGAATACGATGTCCGGGCGGCTCATGGCTCCGCAGAACGGGCAGCGGGTTTCTAAAGTTTCTTCGCCGTCGAATATGAATTCGTGTTTCGGGTTGTGTTCGCAGGTCAGGCGCATCAAGTCGCCGTGCATGTGCAGTACCCGCTTGGAACCAGCACGTTCATGCAGGTTGTCTACATTCTGCGTCACCAGCAAGAAGTCGTCACCTAGGCGCTGCTCCAGCTCGGCCAAGGCAAAATGGGCGGCGTTGGGTTCATGTTCCTTGAGCCCTTTGCGCAAGAAGTTGTAGAAGTCCTTCACGCGCTTCTTGTCGCGGTAGTAGCCTTCGGGAGTGCAAACATCGTCAATGTTTTCGTGCTCCCACATACCGTCATTGCCGCGGAATGTACGAAGACCCGATTCCGCACTAATGCCGGCACCGGTCAGTACGACGAGTCTGGGAAACTTTGTAGTACTCATTAGCAGATTTCTCCAAAGAATAGGGCTTCGGCTACAATGCCGTGTTCAAAGTCGGGCAAGTAGAGGCTTTCGTTTTCGCCATGGGCATTGCATTCGGGGTCTTCGAGGCCCGTGAGCAAAATAGGAATGTCGCCGAAGGTGTTGCGGAATAGCTCTGCGCCCGGGATGCTAGCTCCGCAACCGATAAACTTGGTCTCGGCGTTGTATGCCTTTGCCATGGATTCGCTCATCTTCTGGAAGAAGGGGTGAGTGGTATCGGTCACAAAGGGGTTTGCGCCATCTTCGGTAGTGATACTGCATTGCAGGCCGTAGGGGACTTGCGCCTGCAAGAATTCCACTAACTGCTGGGTAGCGACATCGGCGTTCATGCCGGGGGCAAGGCGAATGCCGATGCGTGCGTAGGCAGAGTTTTGCAAAACGTTACCGGCGTTGGTACGGCTGCCGACTTCCATGGCGGTCACCACGACCGAGGGCCTGCGCCACAGTGACAAGAGAATTTCGTCTTCGGGAACTTTCAGCTTGACGCTGTCCAGAATACCGCCGTCGTTGCGGAAAATTTTCTCGGTCATGCCGAGGCTCTTGTACGAGGCAAGCTCCGCTTCAGTGGGAGGTACAAGCGTATCTTCGAAATTCGGAATCAAGATGTTGCCTTTGCCGTCGGTCATGCTTGAAATCATGCGGCAAAGAACCTGACCCGGGTCAGGAATCGGGCCCGACCAGCTGCCCGAATGGAGCGGGGCCTTGGTGGCCTTGAGTTCTACGTTTACCGCACTCATGCCGCGGAGCGTGGTGGTAATCGAGGGGGTGCCCTTGGCGAAGTTGCCGAGGTCTGCCACAATTACGGCGTCGCACTTCAAAAGCGCGGCATTCTTTTTCAAGATGGTTTCGAAACCTGCACTTCCGGATTCTTCTTCGCCTTCGATCAAGAACTTGAGGTTCGGACCATCGCTCTTTTTCCAGGCGCGAACCTGTTCAAGGGCAGCCAAGTGAGTCACGATACCGGCCTTGTCGTCGGCGGTGCCTCGGCCATAGAGTCTGTCTCCCTGGAGGCTTGCTTCAAAAGGCTTGGTATTCCAGAGCGCTTCGCGCATGGGGGGCTGTACGTCATGGTGAGCGTACAAAAGTACCGTCGGCTTGTCGGGGCTAGTCAGGCTTTCGCCGTATACAGAGGGGCGTCCGCTGGGCGGCAACAGAAACTGCACGTTGGTGAGCCCTGCCTGCAAAAAGAGCTCCTTGACCTTTTCGGCGGAGTCCAGCACGTGTTTTTGGTCAAAATTGTCAAAACTGATAGACGGAATTTTTACCAGATCGCTTAGGGTCTGGATATAGGCGGGCATCTTTTCGTGGATGGCCTTGACGACTAAATCAATTGTTTTCTGTTCCATATTCGTTAAACAAAATAGAAAACGATTGTTAAAATTGTCCCAGGAGGGGTATATTTTCTATTTTTTAGGGTGTAAGTTTAGGCAAAAGGAATACCCATGTCTTTTAATTGTGTAAACCACGAGTATTACCTGAATTTCGGCGACCGTGTCTTGGCCTTTATCCGCCGCATTTTTCACAATAACCCGGAATTCCGTCACGATTCTTTGAAACATGCAGCCCGGTTTGCCCCCTACATTCCTTTTATGGGTGGTCGCCCCGACTTGAGCAAGACTCTCAAGCGCGTCATTACCTTTCCGGACCACAGTAATTCTCTGTACCTGGGTTGCCCTATCATTTTGGCGGCCGGTGCCAACAAGACTGCCAAGCGCATTTGCGACTATGCGAACATGGGCTTTGGCGGCATTACCGTGGGAACTGCTACCCGCAAGTTTCGCGAAGGTAACACTCACCGCCCGCGTATCGGCTTTTTAGAGAATGAGCGTGCTATCCATAACAGCATGGGACTCAATAACGAAGGGGTCGAAGTCATTGCGCGTCGCGCCGACGAACAGTTGACCAAAGCCCACAAGGTAGGACTTTGCGTGGGTGTCTCGGTGGCGGAAACTCCGGGACTTACCGACGACGAAGAAAAGCTGAAGGACCTGCTCGAAAGTTTTGCCATTGCCTACAAGGCCGGCGACTTTATCGAAATCAATTTGAGCTGCCCCAATACCGGTGAATCCCGCGTCGACATGGACCTGACACTCACCGAACGTATTTTCGGCGAAATCATGAAGTACCGCAATGCCCAGGCGATTCGCAAGGCCGTGTATGCCAAGATTAGCCCTGATCTGTCGGAACGCCACCTGGTGAACGTGATGGACATGATTGTGCGTACGGGCGTAAACGGTGTAGTGGTGGGTAATACTTACCCCACCAAGAAGATTAGCGAACTCCCGGTTGAAACCAAGTTCGAAGACTTGACTCCGCTCCGTGCCGATGGCGATTGCGGCGGCATGTCGGGCAGGCCGCTCTACGAAAACATGATGTGGAACGTAACCTACATCCGCAAGCATTACCCCCAGATTAGCGTGATTGCCTGCGGTGGCATTGACCACGGCTTCAAGATCTTTGACTTGATTAAGCTTGGTGTCGATGCGGTGGAATGCTATTCGGTGGTGGCTTTCCGCTGGATGGCGGCTCACGCCATGCGTAAGGAACTGGAAGCGGCCCTTTTGGAAACGGGTTATACCACGCTTTCGGATTACGACGATCACAATCCCAAACAAACTAAAACTGTTTAATCATGACTATTCGCAATGCTATACTCGCGCTTCTCTTTACGGTGGGCGCTTCTTTTGCCGTCCCTTGGCTGGGCGTTACCTTTAAAAAGGCGACTTTCGAAAACCACCTCGCCTTAAACGTCATTGGCGTGCATCCGGAATCGGGCTGCTTTACGGCGGGCATGGTTGCGGGCGACCAAATTGTTGGCGTTGAAGGTCAAACGCTTACTGGCATGGCGCAGATCCAGTCGGCGGTTGCGAACCATAAGGCGGGACAAAAGGTCAAAATCGAAATCGTGCGCGAGGGTAAAAAGAAAACGCTGGCCGTCGCCCTTACCGAACGTCCCGACGATATCAGCAGTCTCACGGGGTCAGCCATCGGCAGTAAAATCGCCAAGTTCGGCGAAAACTTCTACAAGAACGGTGAAAAGCGTAAGGAAAAGCCGAAGGCCACCTTGCTCGACTTTTGGGCCACTTGGTGCGGTCCTTGCCGCAAGACGCTCCCGGTGCTTGCAAACATCTATAAAAAGTACAGCGACAAGGGTCTCGAAATTATCGGCATTGCAGACGAATCGGTGGACGTGCTGAATGATTTCTATGCCCACCAGCATGCGTCGCCGTATCCGCTTTACCGCGACGCCAAAAAAGAAATGTGGATGCGCTATGGCATCCACGCAGTTCCAACACTAATGCTGCTGGATAAGGACGGCTACATCAAGCGGGTCTGGAGCGGCGCTCCTACCGAATACATGATAGAGCAAATCCTTAAAGACGTAATCAATTGATTCGCGGCGGCGGTTGTTATTCAATCGCTGCTTTTTTCTGCGAAGCAAAGATGTCTTCGTATTCTTCTTTGCTGATGCGGGCATAACCGGTGGTGATGCCGCCGAATTCGTAGTAAGCGGAGTCGCCCTTGACGCTCATGCAGTAGGGCATGTCCAAAGAATTCTTACCGCAAAGTTTGCCTTCTTGAATGGTGGCGGAAAGGTCGCCGTTCACGTTGCGAATCGTGAAATCCTGGTTGTTTTCGGAGAGGACTTCAAAAATCATATTGGCTTCGCCCTTCCAGCAGCCGGTATAGTTGGCGTTGTCGCCGCAGCCGAAAAGGAACATCGAAGAAATAAGAGTGGCAGAGATAAGAATTACTTTTTTCATGCCTTTAAAATAGTATTTTTGATGGCGGAAAAATGCAATTTTTTGTTAAACATTTGTACTTATTGGCGCCTGTACTTGCGATTGTAGCTTTGTTTGGTGTATACAGGCTCATTAAGGCGAACGATCGGCCCATTCCGAAGTACGAACCCAAGCAGGTCGAAGAAAACTGGTCCGCCGAAGAATACATGCGCCATTTGAATCTTAAGCCGTTTAATCAGCGTGAGGTTCACCGTTTGCTGCTCAAGCGCACCCGTCAAAAACCGGGGGTATACCTCGAAAGTCTGCTCCCTGCGATGGATACGATGGGAATCGAAGTCGTCCGCTGCTACCATAAGGTGATGGGGGACGATTATGTTCCCGTAATTACCAGTGGAAACGATTACCCTTACCATAAGCAGAATTCAAAGCATTACAAGAATGCGGCTATGGATTTCCGCATCGTCGATGTGCCCATGAACAAGCGCCGTGAAATTGCAGAAATGGCCCAAGATAAGCTTGGGCCGCGTTTCAAGGTGCTCTGGGAAAAAGGCGAAATGGAACACCTCCACGTTGAAATGGTGGACGTAGAGGAATAAGATACAGTCTTCTGTGAGCAACGAAGCCCCTGTTATTAAACAGGGGCGGTTGCGAGAGTGAGCGCTTCGGGGACGGACTTAGTCCGATTGGGCGCGAACGGTCTTCTGTGAGCAACAAACGCCTCGTATTGCAATATGATTGCATAAACCGGCACCTCAACAATAGAAACAAGTAAACTTGTTTCTGCTGTATTCGGCTTAGGTTTATTTAACGAGGCGTGGTTGACGCCTACGGCGTCCGCGGCTTCACTCGGTCATGAAATTATGCAGGCATAATTTCGCGACTCTCGTTTTGCACGCTTTTGCGAGAGAGCTGGCTCCAGAGTAAGGATTCAGTTGATTTTAGCCAGCTCGGTCCTTAATGCACTCCGTTGCCGTCGGCGACGTCGCAGGTCACGGCCTTGCCGTTCACTTCGAGCGCGAGGCTGTCGCAGAACACAGCGCCACCCTTTACAGAAAGCGCAATCTTTTCGAAGTCCTTCACCTTGAGTTCACGCGGTTCGCTCGGAGCGACACCCTTGAACAGGGCGCGGTCACCGGGCTTTGCGTCTTCGGGCACGGAGACGAGGCGGCAGGTGTGGGCCTCGTTATCGAGGTCGCCTGCAAAGAGCATTCCCTGGCTCATGATACCGCGCAGTGCGCTCGGCTTCAGGTTAGCGAACAGGAGAATCTTACGATCCTGTAGTTCTTCGGCCTTGTAGCTGTTCTTGAGGCCACTGCAGATGGTGCGGAGTTCGCCTTCGCCGGCGTCCACCTTGAGCACGTAGAGGCTCGTGGCATCCGGATGGTCGGCCACTTCCTTGATCTGGGCCACGCGCATGTCCATAGCGGCGGGAACGTCTGCGGCCATCAGGGGCTTGTTCTGCTTGGGCTTCGGCTGTTGCTCCTGCTTCTTGACTTCTTCTTCAATACGCGGGAAGAGCGGCTTGCCTTCGCCGAATGCTTCGCCACCCTTGAGGATTCCCCAGGCGAGGTCGTCGGCGCTCTGGAACTTGGAACCGATCATGGCGAGGCCTTCTTCGGACTTGCCCGGAATCACCGGCCACAAGAGGCAGAGCGAAAGGCGCACGGCTTCGGCGGAAACGTAGAGTACGGTCGCGAGTTCGTCCTTCATGGCCGGGTCCTTCGCGAGCTTCCACGGAGCCTTGACTTCGAGGTAGCGGTTGATGCTACGCACGAGTTGCATGATAGTTTCGATAGACTGGGAGAGGCGGGCCTGCGGCAGGCCTTCCTTGATTTCGGCAATCACCTTGTTTGCAAGATCGATGACTTCCTTTTCTGCATCGCCAATGGCGGTGGCGGCGGGAAGTTTGCCTTCGAAGTTCGTGATGACCAGGCGGTGTACGCGGTTCAGCACGTTACCGAGGTCGTTGGCGAGGTCGCTGTTGATGCGGCGCACGAAGGCGTCGTGGGTGAAGTTGGCGTCCTGGCCCACCACCATTTCGCGGGCGAGGAAGTAGCGGAATGCGTCGATGCCGTACTTTTCCATGTAGTCCATGGGGTTCACCACGTTGCCAGCGGACTTGCTCATCTTTTCTCCGCCGTTCACGAGCCACCAGCCGTGGGCCAGAATATGCTGCGGAAGCGGAATGTCGAGAGCCATGAGCATGGTCGGCCAGTACACGCTGTGGGTCGTCAAAATATCCTTACCGATCAGGTGGTAAGTGGCGGGCCAAATCGGCGTGCCGTCGGCATAAGTCTTGTGGAAGGCGGTGGAAGCGCTCACGTAGTTCAGGAGCGCGTCGAACCAGACGTAGGTCACGTAGTCGGTGTCGAACGGCAGCGGAATGCCCCAGCTGAGGCGTGCTTTGGGGCGGCTGATGCAGAGGTCGTTCAGCGGCTGGCGCAGGAATCCGCGGATTTCGTTCCAGCGGTAGTCCGGCACAATCCAGTCCTTGTGGCTTTCCAAGAAGTCAATGAGCTTCTGCTGGTAAGAACCCATCTTGAAGAAGTAGTTCTTTTCCTTGAGCCATTCCACCGGGCGGTGGCTGATGGGATCGCACTTGTTTTCGTCGAGTTCGTCTTCGCTAAAGAAGCGTTCTTCGCCGACGGAATACCAACCTTCGTATTCCTTCGAGTAGATTTCACCCTTGTCCCAGAGCTTCTGCAGGCATTCCTGCACAAAGGCCTTGTGTTCGGGCATCGTGGTGCGGATAAAGAAGTCGTTACCGATTCCCATCTTCTTCCACAGGTCTTCGAAGCGGTGGTAGTATTCGTCTACGTGTTCCTGCGGGGTCACGCCGCGCTTTTCGGCGGCGCGCTGCACCTTCTGGCCGTGTTCGTCGGTACCGGTCAAGAAGAACGTCTGGTAGCCGAGAATCTTGTGGAAACGGGTGAGAATATCGGCCAAAACCGTGGTGTAGGAATGCCCAATATGCGGGGCGTCATTCACGTAATAAATCGGAGTAGTAACGTAAAAATTTTTCATAGCTCCAAATGTAGAAATTTTTTGTTATATTTGCCACCGAATTTGCCTGGATAGTTCAGTTGGATAGAACGGGTCCCTCCTAAGGATCAGACTCGCGTTCGAATCGCGATCCGGGTATTTTGCTGGTAGTTTCGGCTGCCAGCCTTTTTTGTTATGCTGAAATTTTTATTTTTCTAGTGTGAAGAAACTTTATATAGCCTTTATCGTTGTTTTTGCCGTTTTGTTGCTACTGCCGTTTTCGGTGCAGACGGTGGCGGACTTGCGTGGCGAAAAGCGCTTTGTAAGCCTCGATATTTTCAAAGATATTGTATATACCCCTTTTGCGCGCGAATCCAAGATGTCGGAATCGGCGGCCAAGTTGAACGAAGCCTGGTTTGCGGCGCGTGAATCGATTGCCGGTGGTGCCGAAGTGGGCGAATCACTTGAAGGCGTGGTCAGTGCTCTTTCTGACCTGGAAGCGGTTGCGCTTTCGGTGAATAGCTATGCCGAACTGGATACGGCCGAGTCAGACTACAAGTTGCTGAAACATGCGGATACCTTGGTGGCAGCCCTTGAAGATGAACCGGAAACCTTCAAAGCGGTAGATTCAACGCTGAAGGCGGTGGTGGCCGAATTTGGGCAATTCTCGCTTTGGCGTGCGCTTTGTTGCATTAAGCATTATGGCGTGTGGACGAGCCGCTACCTGCGTGCGTTCGAAAACAAGGTCGAAGACGAAAACGCGCTTGTGCTTGCGTTCCGCCCCAAGTACCAGCTAGCGGTGTGGAATATCTTCAATGATCCGGGCGAAAAGGTGGTGCTCGGTTCCGGGGCGGGCCGTTGGCTTTTCTATCGTCAAGATGTCGAATTCCTGGTGCAGCCATCTCCGCTGGATGTGCGTAGCGCAAAACTCGATAACCCGATTCAGGCGATTCTCAAGTTCCGCGAACAGCTCAAGGCGAAGGGCGTTGAACTCCTGGTGGTGATTACTCCGGGTAAGCCGAGTATTTATCCGGAACGTTTGACCGGCGTCGATGGCTTGAAGCTTGCTGGACATGGCAAGGCGATTCTGGATTCCTTGGCGAAACTCGGGCTGAATACGGTGGACCTGTATACGCCGCTCCTTGCCGCGAAGGTTGACGATGCTAGCTTGGGAGCTCTTTATCTGGACGACGATACCCACTGGACTCCCAGGGGTGCGGAACTTGCGGCGGGTGAAATCGCGAAGAAGGTAAACGCGATGGTCGATGCGGGTTTGATCGATATCGGGAATCCGTCCATGGATTATGTGGTGTCTGATTCCTTGGCGAACCGCATGGGCGACATCGGCGAAATGAGCGGGCTCAATAAGTTTAACGTGTTCAAGGTGCAACAGGTGACAGGCCACGTGGTCACTCCTTTCAAAGACGACTTCCGCAAGTCGAAGATTTTGATTCTCGGCGACAGCTTCAGCCGTATTTACCAGACGGATGCGCCGGTGAATGCGGGCTGGATTGCCCATTTTGCAAAGAATATCAGCCGTCCGGTAGCCTCTATCGTGAGCGATGGCGGTGCTTCTACACTCGTGCGTGAAAAGCTCGCCCGCAAGGCAGGCGTGCTCAAGGGCAAAAAACTCTTGATTTGGGAATTTGTAGAACGCGACCTGCGCTTTGGCGCCGAAGGCTGGAAAACGATTGAATTTTAGGAACTGATTATGGCTAGGCATGGAACACCCACTCCGGGACAGGCAATTTTAGAAGGCATTGAATGGCTCAAGATGGACAAGGTAGAATTTGCCCGCCGCATCGGCGTCCCGATGGAAACGCTTGAGGGCCTGATTGCGGGAACCGTTGAAATTACTCGCGAACTCGCCGAAGCGCTTGAATCTGTGACCGGTAGCCCCGCTGCTTACTGGCGCATGCTCGCCAGCAAAGCCAAAAGAGCGTGAGTGTCATCCTGAGCGGAGTGCAACGGAGCCGAAGGATCTGTTATGAATATTATAGATGCTGTAAATTGCATGTGTGACCTCGCGAAGGGCGAGGCGGAACAGTTTGATGTGATTGCCTCGAATTCTCATTCCGAGGGTTTGTCTGTTTTTCAGGGCCAGGTGCAGAATACTGAAATTTCGGATTCCGTGGGCCTTGGCATTCGCGTGATTAAGGACGGACGTCCGGGTTACGCCCATACGGAACGCTTGACGAAGGAAGCGATTGCGCAGACTATCAAGGATGCCGTTTGCCATACGCAGTGGACCGAAGCTGTAGATATTACTCTTCCTGCACCGGCAAAGATTCCAGAAGGCAATCCCAATTACAATCCGGAACTTGAAAAGCTGACCCTTGCAGATGTCAAGGATTTTTGCATTGAACTTGAAAAGCAGACGTTTGCCCGTTCCAAGGAAATCGTCAATATTCCTTATTTGGGCGCAGACTTGAACAGCGATTTTTCGATTGTGGCTAACCATAATGGTCTTTTCTATACCGATAAGGGAAATTCGGTATCGGTGGGGGCGGGCGCAGTCGCTGTGCGAAATGGCATTAGCAAGTTGGGAAACTTCGTCAAGAGCAGCCGCAACTGGGCCGAAATTTCCATGGATGAAATTGCGACCAAGGCCGCTACCTATGCGACAGAACTTTTTGGTGCCCAAAAGATTGAAGGTGGCAAAATCCCGGTCGTGTTCTCGGAACGAGTTTCGGGCAGAATCATAGGCATGTATTCGTCTCCCTTTATTGCGGAATCCATGCAGAAAGGAACTTCTCGCCTTGCGGGTAAGCTGGGCTCCAAGATTGCTTCCGACAAGTTCTCGCTTATGAGTGATCCGCTGGGTGAAAACTTTAGCCACAAGATGTACTTTGATTCCGAAGGTTCGCTCACACGCCGAGTCGATGTCGTGAAAGACGGAGTCTTCAACGAAGCTCTCTACAATCTGGAAACAGCCGCAAAAGACGGTTGCAAGACGACAGGTAACGGTGCTCGCGGTTTTGGTTCCAAGATGTCTACCGCTTTCTGGAACATGTATGTGCCCGCAGGCGAACGGACCACTGCCGAATTATTGAAACTGTTCCCCAAGTGTCTCTTGGTGGTGCGTCTTGAAGGTGGCTCCGGCTGCAGCTCCGTAAGTGGCGAACTCAGCATTGGCGCCCATGGCTTCTGGTGTGAAAACGGCGTGATTCAGCACCCCGTTGATGGAGTCACCTTGTCTGGAAACTACTTCGACATCATCCAGAATGTGGTCGGTGTCGGCAATGAATACTACAATCCGTTCGCCGGCGTGAAGGTGCCTGCGCTCGCCATCAGTGAGCTTGCGGTAAGCTGTTAAAAAAGTCCCCATACGGGGACCCTTTTTTAATAACAGACTTCCTACTGTCTACTGTCTACTGCTTTCTTCTGCCTGTAAATCAGTACAATCAGCCAGATTAAACCGGTCAGGAACATGACGCTACAAAGCGTCTGTCCGCGGCTCATGCCGAACAGGTCAACGCGGCCGAGGTGTGCATCGGGCCTGCGGAAAAATTCGATGAAGAATCTAAAGAAGCCGTAGCCCATCAGGTACAGGCAAGGCATCTTGTCGCGCAGCAGCGGGATGCGCCTTAAGTTGTACAAAACTGCAAACAGGATTACGCCTTCGAACAACATTTCGTAAAGCTGGCTCGGGTGGTGTAGAATTGGGTTTTCGATAGGGCTGTCGTGGGCGAGCGGGAACCACATGCCAATGCCGCTCGTGGTGACTTCGCCAAAAAGTTCGCCGTTAATGAAATTGCCCCAGCGTCCCCAAGTGTAGGCGAGCGGAGCAAGCATAAAGCAAAGGTTCAGGCCTTCCCAGACCTTCATCTTGTTGCGCTTCAGGCCAATGTAGGTGAATATCGTTCCAAGAATCATGCCGCCGTGGTAGCTCATGCCTGAGATTCCGGCAAAGTGGTAGCCAAGAGCATCGTGAGTCATGGGCAGTATGATTTCGGTCGGGTTTGCAAGGTAGTAGCCCGGTTTGTAGAAGAACACGTAACCCAGGCGCGCACCGATAATGATGCCCGCGATAATCCAGGTGAACAGGCTGTCGAACTGGTCCTTGGTGTAGCCCAGCTTTTCTTTCTTGTTCACGTGCATCAGCGTCAGGTAGCCTGTCACGAAGGCGAAAATGTACATGATGCCGTACCAGCGCACTGGGAAACTCCCGAGTGTAAAGGCCGTTCCGTCAAAATAAGAAGGGATTAGATTCCACCATGTCGGTTCCATTTTACTTTCCTTTCTTGGGTAAATATTGGTGAGCCCAATAGTTAAACAGCATTCCGGCGACCTGGGTTGCCGGCTGCGAGCGCATACCTTGTAAGTCGTGCACCTGCATAATCACAAGCACTACCGCCTTGCTCGGGTCTGCTTTAGATTGTGCAAAACCCATGAACCATTCGTAGCGGCCGTAGGGGTCGTGCCCGTCGAGTGAGCCCGTCTTTCCGCCGATGTTTAAAGCTTCGTAGTTCTTACGGGCCATGTGCCTGGTCGAAATGTTTTTACGTGCGGTACCGTGCGTGACAGTACGAATCATCGCTTCGCGGAGCCCATAATAGGTGTTGTCGCTGAACTTGCCGACATCAAGCGCGATGCGGCTCTTGGGGGCGTAACCGTCCAGGTTTGCGGCCCACGGAATTTCGAGCGGCTTTTTCATGAGAATGGAGCGGACCTGGGCTGCGGCAAGGAGCGGCGTCAAGGTGGTGGCTTCCGTAAAGCCGCTGCTGACTTCGGCGAGGCCGTAGCCGGTATCGGGCGGAGCGTAGTTGGAACGCGGGGGGAGCGCTCCCGGGAAGTTCGTGTTGTAGCCAAGTTTCTTGGCGGCGCTGCGCAGGCGTTCGGCACCCACGTTCATGCCCACGATGGCCATCGGCGGGTTCGCGGACTTGGCGTAAGCGTCTTGCAGTTCAATAAATGGCCCCTTGTAGCCTTCCTTGACGCGCAGCTGGTTCTTGTAAAGGTGAATGCTGGAGCCAATCATCGGAATCTGCGACGTGAGCGAGTAGCGGTTCGATTCCATGGCGGCCGAAATGGTGACCGTCTTTGCAAGCGATGCTGCCGGGAAGGTGTTCTTGATAAAGTAGTCGGGCTTTTCCTGTACGTGGTTGTTGCGGCGTTCGCCCCAGGCAATGATTTCGTTGCTCTGGGGGTCCACCATCAGTATCACCGCATGTTCGGGGCGGAATCGGCGCAGCAGGTTGTCGATCTTTTCGGCCATGAAAACATCTTTCTGGGCCTTGATGTGCGTGCTGTCGATGACGTCTGCTTCGGTCGGATTATCGGGAACGACGGCAGCGGCAACCGTTGCCTGCGTGTTCGCCAGGTCTTCGGAATCGGCCTTGGGGAAAAGTCCAGTTTCGCTTAGCTGTTCGGCCTGCAGGGTGGCATTATTTGCGGCGGTAGAATCGATAGCTTCTGCGTATTCATCTTCTTCAGCGGGCTTCGGTGGTTCTTTCTCGCCAAAAATGCAGGTGCCCATCAGGGCGCAAATTCCCATAAAAACGGAAAAAACGATAATTCGGTTGCGGATCCTGACGGCGTAGGGGAGCCTTTTTTTCGGAAGGTAGTTATTATAGTCCATCTTAAAGTTTAAGCGTTACTTAAAAATCGTCTTGCGGTAGTACTGGAGTTCGGCGATGCTTTCGCGGATATCGTCCAGGGCCTGGTGCTTTTCCATCTTCTGGAATTCCGGCAAGTCCGGGTACCAGCGGAAGGTCAGTTCCTTGATGGAACTCACGTCGATGTTTCTGTAGTTCAGCCAGCCGGTCAAAAGCGGCATGTACTTGTACAGAAAACGCCTGTCCTGCGTAATGGAATTCCCGCAGAGCACGTTTCCGCGTTCGGTAGTGAAGGGCTTGATGAAGTCAAGCGTCATCTTGTCGGCGTCGGCCATAGTGAGAGTCGACTTGCGGCAGCGTTCCACGAGTCCGCTCTGGGTGTGGTGACGCTTGTTCCAGTCGTCCATGCCTTCAAAAATGTTTTCGGTCTGGTGAATTGCCAAGACGGGCCCTTCGGCCAAAATATTCAAGTTCGGGTCGGTTACGATCGTCGCTATTTCGAGAATAACGTCCCTTTCCGGCTCAAGACCCGACATTTCGAGGTCCATCCAGACGAGGTTCGGTGCGCTTTTAATTCTTGCCATAACGCGGACAATTTAAAAAAAAATGAGGATCAAAATTGAATGGGGAAATAGTTATGGATGAAATTCTGCCTAGGAATGATATTTTCTTATTTTTTGAATATGGAGCCTCTGTACAAATTGTTGCGAATGGCGCTTTCACCAGAAGGCGATGTGCTTGTTTTGGACCGTAAGCTGAGTGATTCTGAATGGAATTCGATTCATTCGGAAAGTTTGCGTCATTTAGTGACGGCAATCGTGTACCGTGCCATCAACCGTTTGCCCAAAGAGCAGCGCCCTTCTATGGAACTTGTGTTCCAGTGGGCGAGTGAAGCGGAGACTGTCAGGGGGCATAACGAACTTCTGAATGCCGAAGCAGCTAGGCTTGCGCAGCTGTTCGAGGCGCAGGGCCGCAAGACGGCTGTGTTGAAGGGGGCCGCCAATGCGAGGCTTTACCCGGATCCATTCATGCGGCATGCAGGAGATATTGACTTGTGGGTCGAAGGCGGTCGCAAAAGCGTTGAGGACCTTGTGAAAAAAATGGGCTACGAAATAGACGAAAAGGATACTGGCGCTCCGCATCATATTCACATTTTGGGGATGAGCAAGGTTCCTGTAGAAATCCATTTTAGGCCTGGCTCTGGAGTATTTAGTCCTTTTGCGAATAGGCATCTGCTGCGGTACTTGGAAGTAGAAATCTTGAATACGGAGCGTGTGCCTGAAGGTTTTTCCGTTCCTTCGATCAAGTTTGCCCTTGCAATGCAATTGGCTCATATCCAGCGTCATTTTTTCAAGGGGGGGGTGGGGCTCAAGCAGATTGTAGACTATTTTATTTTGCTCGAGCATTCAACTGCCGATGACCGTCGTGAACTTTCGGCGAAGCTTTCACGATTTGGCCTCAAGCGGCTGGGAGCTGCCCTTATGTGGATCATGGGAGAAGTTTTCGGTCTTGAAAAAGACAAAATGTTGGTGGCTCCTGATACAAAACGGGGCAAAAAGATGCTCGCCGAGGTCTACGCATGCGGAAACTTCGGGTTCTATCATGTGAACGCCAAGGACGAACACAAAATGAATTTCGTGGAACGTTGGCTATGGAACCGTTGGAAAACGGCTCGTTTGGCGCCTTTTTCGCTGTCTGAAGTTTTCTGGCAAGAGATGGATTATTGTCGGGATTTCATCAGAAAGATTCCTTTACGTATTAAATATCGCCGGATTTCGATTTGGGAACTGTATCATTAGGTTGCCCCAAATGGCCCTAACCTGTTGATTTGTAATATAATTATAACAAATTTGTATTGAATTTCTAAAAAATAAGGACAACGTACTCCCGAAGTGCTAACCTTTTTTTCTATATTTGGGCGCACTATGGAAGAAGTTGTAATTACAGGTATGGGGTGTGTTTCCGCCCTCGGCAATACGCCGGAACTCCTTTGGAACAACCTGCTGGAAGGTAAATCCGGACTCGCAACGATCGATCGCTTCGACGTAACCAACTATCCGATCAAGATAGCTGCCGCCGTCAAGGAATTCGATGGTTCTGAATTTATTTCCCCGCGCGATTCGTCCCGTCTGTCCAGGTGCATCCAGTACGCTGTGTATGCTTCTTTCCAGGCACTCAAGAACGCCGGTATTTCTCCCGAAAACGAAGATCCGACCCGTTCTGGCGTGATTATCGGTTCCGGTATCGGCGGTATGCAGATTTATAGCGATTCCGTCGTTTCGCTTTCGAACCGTGGCCCGAGCCGCGTGTCCCCGTTCTTCATTCCGATGTCTATCGTGAACATGCCCGCTGGCGAAGTTTCCAACCGCACTGGCTGGATGGGCCCCTGCTACGCAGTGGTTTCCGCTTGCGCCACCTCTAACCACTCTATCGCCGCCGCCTACGACCAGATCCGCTTGGGCCGCGCCGATATCATGCTCGCCGGTGGTACCGACGAAACCGTGAACAATGTGGCTCTCGCTGGCTTTACCTCCATGAAGGCCTTGAGCAAGCGCAATGACGATCCGACGACGGCTTCTCGTCCGTTCGACAAGGACCGCGACGGTTTCGTGATCGGTGAAGGTTCTGGCATTCTCGTTCTCGAAAGCCTTACGCACGCCAAGAAGCGTGGCGCCAACATTCTCGCTCGCGTGGCCGGCATCGGCATGAGCGCGGACGCTCACCACATGTCCGCCCCGCGTGAAGACGGCGAAGGCGTCCGCCTCGCTATCGAAATGGCTCTCCGCGAAGCCGGCATTTCCCCGAAGGATGTGGGCTACGTGAACACCCACGGTACTTCGACCCCGCTTGGCGACGTTGCTGAATGCTCTGCACTCGAAAAGGTCTTTGCCGGTGCTACCGACAACCTCAAGGTGAACTCCTCCAAGTGCATGATCGGTCACGCTCTCGGCGCCGCCGGTGCTCTTGAAGCCATCATCACCGTGAAGTCCTTGCAGAATCAGATGATTCACGCGACCACGAACGTGTTCAACCAGGACGAACGCATCCACCTCGATGTGTGCGCCAACAAGAACACCAGCCACTCGTTCAACTACGCCATGTCCGACAGCTTCGGCTTCGGTGGCCAGAACAGCGTGCTGCTCCTCGGCCGCAACTAATTCAATGTGAAGTGTGAAATGTGTAATGACTAATTAAAAATTATTCATTTCTCATCACACACTACACATTCCACATTTACAAAAAGCCTTTTGGAGTTTCGTTCTCCGGGGCTTTTTTTGTTGCCTTTGTAAAGAAAAGTTTCTATCTTGAAGTCCGTGAATTTTTTTCGGGCTTTTATAATTTCTGTCGTTGCGCTTCTGTTTGCAAGCGTTTCCTTGCAGGCAGCCCCTTACGATCCGCTGACTTGGCGCGATTCTACTTGGGATTACCGCAGCGAAGAACTCGGCGATACGGTTGAATTTTCGGTTGCCAAAAGTGTCGGTGTCGCCTCTACGGTTTTGATTGCTTACGGTGCCGCTTACTGGCTTGTATTTGATAAAGGCTGGTGGGACGAACAGGGGAGTGATTTCCATTTCGAAAACGATTTTGATTACGCGCTAAACCTCGACAAGTTCGGCCATTTCGCCTCGGGCGTCATGATGGGCGAGTCCTTTTACGAAGGCTATCGCTGGGCGGGAATTTCCGAATTTTATTCGTACTTGTTCGCGGGCTTTTCGGCGATGGCGACCCATATTGCAATCGACGTGAAGGACGGCTTTTCGCCGGAGTGGGGCTTTAGCGTTTTCGACGTGCTTTCGGGAACGCTCGGTGGTTTCTTGCCGATGGCCGAACGCTATGTTCCCGTGTTCAAGTACGTGGACCTCAAGTGGAGCTACTGGATTAACACCAAAGCGTACTACAGACAAAGTAAAACAGGCGTATTTACCGACGACTATTGTAACCAAACATTCTGGGCGTCGTTCAAGGTTTACCGCATGTTGCCTAAGGCCGCGCGTCAGTATTATCCGAGTTGGCTTGCCATTGCAGCGGGCTTAAGCATTGACGAAGGTGTGTTCCTGCACGACAAAGATGTGACGCCGCATCGCGAAGTCTACATTGCGCTGGATTACGACCTGGAAGCATTCCGCCCGCAGAGCCGCATGGCACGCACTATCGTGAAGTACCTGAATTACTTCAAGTTGCCGGCCCCCACCGTGCAAGTTTATCCCGAATTCCACTGGTACTTGCTGTATCCGATTAAATTCTAGAGGGCTATTTTTCTACATGGCACTCCTTCGGAGTGCATATAGTACGGCTCGGCCATGCCAACGCAATTCTTATGTTGGCGCGGCACTCGCCTTTTGCTATATTTGCCCCCGTATGTTTACGGGTATTATTCAATCTACCGGTGAAATCGTTTCTATCGAAAGTAGGGGCGATGCGCTTACCATGCGCCTTAAGTCACCGGGCTTTTTTAAAAATTGTAAGTTGGGCGACAGTGTCGCCAACGATGGTGTGTGTCTTTCCATAGAATCTTGTACCGATGACGAAGCCACTTTTTGCCTGATGCACCAGACGGTGGAAAATACGGGCTTTAAGCAGGCCGCTGTCGGTAAGTTGGTGAATTTGGAACTACCGTGTCGTGCAGACAGCTTTATGGGCGGTCACTTTGTGATGGGCCATGTGGACTGCATAACCGAAGTCATCAAGGTGACTCCGCGCGAAACGGGTGTCGAAGTGGATTTGAAGCTTCCGGCTGACCTGCGTCGCTATGTGATTCGCCGCGGTTCGATTTCTCTCAACGGAATCAGCCTGACGGTCGCTGAAAAGTTCGAAGATTCCATTCGCGTGTGCATTATCCCTGAAACGCTTGCTCGCACGAATCTGCGCAATTGGGTTCCGGGTACAATCGTGAATGTGGAAGTCGACATGCTCGGCAAGTATATTGAAAATTATCTGAAGGAACGTGACCTTGCTTAATACGATTGAAGAGGCCATAGAAGATTTTAAGAACGGCAAGTTTTTGATTGTGGTCGATGACGAAGACCGCGAAAACGAAGGCGACTTTGTCATCGCCGCCGAAAAGATTACGCCCGAAAAGGTGAACTTCATGCTCCACGAAGGTCGTGGCGTGCTTTGCGCACCGCTCCCGATCAAGCGTTGCCATGAACTGAACCTCACGCGGCAGACCGCCGAGAATACCTCGATTTTGGGCACGCCTTTTACCATCATGGTCGACAAGATTGAAGGCTGCACCACGGGTGTATCCGCTCACGACCGCGCTGCAACGATTCTCGCTCTTTCGGACCCGAATTCCAAGCCCAGCGACTTCGGCAGGCCGGGGCATATTTCGCCCCTGTACGCCCAGGAAGAGGGCGTACTCCGTCGCGCAGGCCATACCGAAGCAGCTGTAGACCTGGCAAAGCTGGCGGGCCTGCGCCCGGCGGCCGCCTTGATCGAAATCATGAACGAAGACGGCACCATGGCCCGCATGCCGCAGCTTCAGGAAGTCGCGAAGAAGTTTAACCTCAAGATTATCTCGATCCACGACCTCATCGATTACCGCCTGAAAAACGAAAAGCTCGTGCAGCGCGTAGCCGCTCCGCATGTGTCGACCAAGTACGGCGACTTTACCGCATACGCCTACAAAAGCAAGACCGATGGCGTAGAACATGTGGCGTGGGTCGCGGGCAATCCCGACTTCAGCAAGCCGGTTTACGTGCGCGTGCACAGCGAATGCCTTACGGGCGACATTTTCGGTAGCCTCCGCTGCGATTGCGGCGAACAGCTTGCCGCCGCCATGAAGTTCATCGGCGAGCACGGCGGCGTGTTCCTGTACATGCGCGGGCAGGAGGGTAGGGGTATTGGCCTCTGCAACAAGTTGCGTGCCTACGAACTGCAGGAGAAGGGCATGGACACGGTCGAGGCGAATCTGCACCTCGGGTTCAAGTCGGACCTCCGCCAGTACGGTACGGGCGCCCAGATTTTGGCCGACCTCGGCGTCAAGGAAATGCGACTCTTGACGAACAACCCGAGCAAGATTTCGGGCATTACGGCTTACGGCCTTAAGATCGTGGAACGCGTGCCCATCGAAATCAAGCCGAACAAGGAAAACCTGTTCTACTTGCTCACGAAGCAGAAAAAGATGGGGCATCAGCTGCATATCGACGGCGCTGCACCCCAAGAAAATTTGAATGAGGAAAAGTAAATGGTGAACGAAATCAAGAATTCCCTCAATGGTAGTGGCCTCAAGGTGGCAATCGCCGTTGCCCGCTTTAACGAGGTCGTGACCGACAAGCTTCTGGAAGGGGCTGTGCGTCAGCTCGAACTTCTCGGTGTTGCCGACAAGGATATTACAGTCGTGCATGTGCCGGGCGCATTCGAACTTCCGGGCGTGTGCCGTCGCCTCGCCGACAGCGGCAAGTACAGTGCCGTAATGGCGCTGGGTGCCGTGATTCGTGGCGAGACCAGCCACTACGACGTGGTGGTGAATGCTTCTACCGGCGGTATCGCAAACATCGCCGCCGAAGGCAAGCTCCCCGTGATTCTTGGAATTTTAACCACCGACACCGTGGACCAGGCAATGAACCGTGCAGGCCTCAAGGCCGGCAACCTCGGTAGCAGTTGGGCATCTACCGCCGTTGAAATGGCAAACCTTTATAAAAGCATCTAATTATTGGCGAAGATTATGAAAGTAAGTTACAGACCCGCCCGAGTTTTTGCCATGCAGCTCTTGTATGCCATGGAAATTACGGGCCAGACCGCAGGGGAAGCTCTTCCGGGAATCCTTGAATCCCAGCCCCTTCACGCTGAACAGAAAAAGTATGGAATGAAGTTGGTGGACCTGGTGCAGGCCCATCGCGAAGAACTCGACGAAAACATCAGGGCCGCGGCTGCCCACTGGGAACTGGACCGCATGGCTAGCCTTGACCGCATTGTGCTCCGCATTGCGATGGTCGAACTTTCTTATATCCCCGAAATCCCGATGAAGGTCGCCATTACCGAAGCGGTGCAGATTGCCGCCAAGTACAGTACCGACAATTCGGATTCTTTTGTGAATGGCCTTTTGACTGGCTTTATGCGTAACCGTGGCATGGTTGTCACCGAACCTAAGGAAAAGTAAAATGCTCAAGGAAAAATGGATGAAACATATCTTCGCAGGCATTGCGGCACTTGTGGCACTGGTCGTGTACGTGCTGACAATGGCTCCTACGGTAAGCTTCTGGGATTGCGGCGAATTTGTCGCCTGTGCCAATACCCTGGGTATTCCGCATCCTCCTGGAACGCCGTTCTTCGTGTTCCTCGCCCGAGCGGTCATCGTGCTGCTCCCGTTCGTGGGTGAAATCGCAAAGCGCGTGAACTACATTTCGGTGGTGAGTTCTGCAGCAACCGTCTACGTGACGGCTCTGTTTGCTTGGGAACTCCTCGCAACCGTTCTCAAGACTGACGCCCTTGCCGAAAAGATTACCGGTAAGGTTCGTACGGTGGTGCTTGCTACGGCAGCCCTTGTTGCCGGTTTCCTCCTGACTTTCTCGGACACCTTCTGGTTCAACGCGGTCGAAGCCGAAGTCTACGGCATCGCCATGTTCATCTTGATGTTGGTGTCTTACCTCGGTCTCGTTTGGTACAACAAGCGTAACGAAGAATACAGCGACCGCATCCTGATTTTCATTTGCTATATCGCTTTCCTCGGCGTGGGTGCACACCTTTACACCATGCTTACGGTTCCCGCCGTGTTTGCGCTTTTGCTCGTGGCCGAACCCAAGAAGATTGTGGAACGCATTCCTATCTGGATTACGGGTACGCTTCTTTGCTCCGTGATTTACATGGTGTCTGCCTTTATTGAAATTTCGTTCCTCTGCTTAATCGCTCTTTCGATTCTTTGCTTGGCCAAGCCGTTCAAGAGCAAGGGCGTGCAGCGCAGTATGCGTCTGTCCTTGGCTTTTGCGTTCTTCGCCTTGATCGGTTACAGCACGCACCTCTACATTCCGATCCGTTCAGAATTGAACCCGATTATCGACGAAAATGACCCTGAAATCAATATCCGTGACGAACAAGGCAACCTCCAGCTCGGTAACCTGTTCAAGGATGAAAACTGGGTCGCCTTTAACAACTTCATTGAACGTAAGCAGTACGGCTCCGAAAGCATGATTAGCCGTGCTTTCTACCGTCGTTCTCGCATTAGTCACCAGTTCCTTTCGTTCCCGCACATGGGTTACGGTGGATACCAGATGGCTCAGTACCTGCCTTACAAGGTGGGCGACGTGAACTACGCCAATGGCATTTACACGTTTGATGCTGCGGACAACCAGCCGGTGGAACGTTTCGGCATCAAGTTCCCGACTCAGATGAGCTTCATGGGCGATGCGACACTCCCGCAGTTCATGATGTTCTTGCTCTTTAACGGTTTGCTCGTGATGGTTTGCGTGTTCGTCTGGAAGCGCAACCGCAACTTGGGCGTGTTTGTTTCTGTGCTCTATGCACTTTGCTCTCTTGGCCTGTTGTTCTATATCAACTTCGCCGACGGCACCCGCATGGAACAGCGCGAACATGACTACTGGGTGAGCGTGATGAGCCGCAATGTGTCTGACCTGAATGCCCGTGGAATGGGTATTACGGCTCTCCCGGACCCGAACGAACTCATCGACATGCGTCAGAACATTGAGTTCACCAAGATCCGTATGGAAACGCTCAAGGCTCATGGTGCCCCCGATGCCCGTTTGGCCGAGCTCCAGCGTGAACTCGATGGCTACACCAATTCCGCTATCTGGCAGAATTGGCAGAAGATTGAAAGTGGCTTTGCCCAGGTGGGTGGCCGCGCTCCGTTCCCCGATGCCGTTCATCTGGAAGTTCGCGAACGTGACTACTTCTATACACCGGCCTTTATCTTCATGAGTATGATTTACGGTATCGGCGCCGGTATTTTGGTGTTCCTTGCCGCTACTTCTAGCTTTGCCGCATTTGCAAATCCGGTGGCAGCACTCTTGGTTGCCGTTTCCTTCTTGGTTCCCTGCGTTTCCAACTACAAGGAACATGATCGTTCCGGCCTTTGGGTTCCTTGGGATTACGCATACAATTTGCTGAACAGCTGCCGCCCGAATGCAATTCTTTTCACCAACGGTGACAACGATACCTTCCCGCTGTGGTTCGCTCAGGAAGTGGCCGGTATCCGTAAGGACGTTCGCGTGGTGAACCTCTCGCTCGGTAATACCGACTGGTATATCAAGCAGATGCTCGACAACGAACCGATTCTTAAGCTCAGCTACGACAAGGCTGCTATCGACCGCGACATGGTGCTCGACAACAGTTCTGCTTCGAACCCGAACCATCAGGTTTCTACTTGGGTCAAGAACGCCCAACGCCTGATGCCGCAGCTCAAGAACCGTATCGATGCTATGGAAGGTCAGCAACTCTCTGCTGCTGATTCCGCAAAGCTTCTGCAGTTCAAGGTGCATTACCAAGTGTGGGACGCCTTTACCGAATGGGCTGCCCGTACCCGTAGCGGCATGATGCTCACGCAGCATAAGTTGGTGATTGACCTTGCTCTCCAGAACATGGACAAGCCGATTGAAATCTCGACGACCGTCGGTACTTCCAATTTTATGGGTCTCGAAAAGTACATGGTGCAAGAAGGCATGGTCTACAACTTCGTGAAGGGCGATTTGAACCCGAAGCGCAACGCCTTTGATGCAAAGTTCACGGCAGACCTCATTGATTCCGTGTTCAAGTTCCGCGGTCTCGGCGACGGTACCGCCTACATCAACGAAGAAACTTCCCGTCTGCTTTCGGGTTATGTTTCCCTGTACCTGCAGATTTCTTTCGATGCTCGTGACAAGATTTCCAAGCTCCGCAACGAACATCCGTTCACAGCCGAAAAGAAGGCCCAGGTGGACAGCATCGCTGCCGCTGCGACGAAGTATCTTGAATTGGGCATCAAGCAGTTCCCCTCGGAATGGCGTAACTACTGGGCAGCAGCATTCGTTTACGAAGCCGCCGGCCAGAAAATCAATGCCCAGGAAGTGCTGAACCGCGGCCTTAACAGTGTTCCGGCTTATGAAGAAGGTGGCCGTGCTCGTCTTCTGATGAGTGGCCGTCAGATAGAGAATATGTCTGATGAACCTCTGAAGGTTGAAGAAAGTGCCCCGGCTGAACCGGCCGATTCCGCTGAAAAGGATTCTGCTAAGGAACCTGCTGTTGTTGCAGCAAAGTAATTATTGCGATAAGAGGAGAGGATACGAATGGATTTGAGTCTTGTTATTCCGGTTAAGGAAGAAAGCGAGAACCTGCCTGAACTTTTTAAGGAGATTGTTGCCGCCATCGAGCCTACGGGCTTCACCTACGAAGTCATTTTGATTGATGATGGTAGCCGCGACAATACCTGGGAAGTGGTGGAGTCTTTATCCAAGGAGTATACCTTTATTCGCGCATTCCGCTTCCAGTTCAACTGTGGAAAGGCCGCTGGACTTGCCTTCGGCTTTTCCAAGGCTCGCGGCAAGTATGTGGCGACTCTGGACGGCGATCTTCAAGATGATCCGCTTGAAATTCCGAAGATGATCAAAATTCTGGATGATGGCTACGACCTGGTTTCGGGTTGGAAAATCCGTCGTCTGGATCCTTGGCATAAGACTTGGCCCTCCAAGCTTTTCAACCTGACGGTCTCGATTGTGTGTGGCCAGCGCCTGCATGACTTTAACTGCGGCATCAAGGCTTACCGTAGTTCCGTAGTGCGCTTTATTCACCTGTACGGTGACTATCACCGCTTTATTCCCGTGATGGCCAAGTGGCAGGGCTTCCGCATTACCGAAATGCCGGTCGCACACCGTGCCCGCATTCATGGCGTGTCTAAGTATGGCGTGTCTCGTTTGGTGTCTGGGTTCCTGGATTTGGTGTCCCTGATGTTCATGCGCAGCTTTGCTTCGAAGCCGCTCCATTTCTTTGGACTTCTGGGCCTCATCTTTATGCTCGTCGGTTTCGGCATTTCGGGTTACTTCGGCTACGAATGGTTCCAGACAGGTGCTCTCCACGTGCGTCCGCTCCTTTTGGCGGGTGGATTCTCGTTGGTGATGGGGGTTCAGTTTATTTCTCTGGGCCTTTTGGGCGAAATGATGAACGGAAGCAAAAAGCAGAGCTATCCGGTGGCCGAATCGATTCGTGAAATTGTAGATTTGAGTTAGGAGAAAGTTGGTTTATGGCGTATCCTAAAAGTCTTGTAATTGTTCCGACTTATAATGAGAAAGAAAATATCATGCTCATTATGTCGGCTATTTTGGAACAGAACGAATGTCTGGAAATCTTGGTGGTCGACGATGGCAGTCCCGATGGTACGGGTGACATGGTCGAAGAAGAAACCAAGAAGAATCCACGAGTTCACCTAATCCGCCGTAAGGGCAAGATGGGGCTCGGTTCTGCTTATGTGACCGGCTTTAAGTGGGCTCTTGAACGCGACTATGAACGCGTTTTCGAAATGGATGCCGACTTTAGCCATGCTCCTACGGACTTGAATCGTTTTTTGGAAACTGCCGAAGATGCTGACCTCGTACTCGGTAGCCGCTACCAGAATCACCGCATTAGCGTGGTTAACTGGGACTTGCGTCGCCTGATTCTCAGCTACGGTGCAAATGTTTACACCCGCATTGTGACGGGGCTCCCGATTAGCGATGCCACGGGCGGTTTCAAGTGCTTTCGCCGCGAAGCGTTGCAGGCCTTGAACTTAGACAAGATGAAGAGTGACGGTTATTGCTTCCAGATCGAGACCACCTTCAAGATTTGGAAGAAGGGGTTGCGTGTCAAGGAAATTCCCATCATCTTTACGGACCGTACCCGCGGCACCTCCAAGATGAGCGGCGGCATTATTTCCGAAGCGTTCTTCCTGGTTCTTAAACTCCGCCTAGGACTCGCATAATTTCCCACTTCCTACTGTCTACTTCCATGTACTCTTGCTCCATTATCATCATCGCTTATAATTCTTGTGACTTTATCCCGGCATGTCTAAAGTCCGTGCGCGATGCGTGCGAAAATGTGGATGCACAGATTATTGTTCTGGATAATGGATCCGAATCGCCGATTCTGCCTGAAATCAAGGCCTATTTCCCCGAAGTTCTTTGGCTCGATTCCAAGGAAAACTTGGGCTTTGGCAAGGGCTGTAATCTCGCCGAAAAGCAGGCTACGAAACCGTACTTGTTTTTTATCAACCCCGATACGGTGGTGTCCCGCGATTCCTTTAAGCAGGTGCTGGACTTTATGGAAGAACATCCGGAAGCGGGTACGGTGGGCTGCCGCATCTTGAACGAAGACGGTTCTATCCAGTGGGCTTGCCGTCGTTCGTTTCCGACAATTATTTCTGCAGTTTCGAAGACAATCGGTCTTGCCGCCTTGTTCCCGAAGAGCAAGCTGCTGGCTAGCTACAACATGACCTACGCCGATCCCGATGCCGTTACCGAAGTGGATGCGGTCAGTGGTTCATTCTTCTGCATGAAGCGGGACCTGTACGAACAGCTGAAGGGCTTTGACGAAGACTTCTTTATGTACGGCGAAGACTTGGATCTTTGCTTCAGGACAAAGGCCGCGGGGCGCAAGAACTACTACACGCCTTCGACCAACATTCTGCATTTCAAGGGCCAGAGCTGCCGTACGCGCCGCTGGGGTTCTTATGTTGACTTCTACAAGGCCATGTTGATCTTTGTGAAAAAGCACAAGGACCTTTACTTTGTTCCGAATTTCCTGGTGTCTTTCGGTATTCTTTTTGCGGCATTCGTTGGAATGTTCTCGAGGCTCATTCCGAAGTTCTGGAAGATGTTCCTGGATTTGGGCGTTATTGCCATCTGGGCATTTATATTCCTGGGCCGCGGCGATTCCATTGCCCGTTCTTGCGCCAAGATGGGGCTTAGCGGCGATGCCGCCTTGGATTGCATCGACTATTCCGTAGTCGTAAAGCATTCCATGTTGAGCGTGTCGCAGTTCGAAGACTGGTGGCTTGTTGGCTTGGTCGCTGTCTTGAACATGGTTTTCCTCATCTTCCGCGGGGAATACACGGTTTCTAGCTTGAAGGGTGAAAAGTTCCTTCGTTATTTGGTCCCCTTGAATATGCTTACGGTGGGGGGCTATGCGGCTTTCCGCTACTTTACCCAGACGCCGATTGTTAACGACGAAATCAGTATATTGCCCTACAATTATCAGTGGATTGCTGTTGTGGTTTCAACTTGTCTGGTGATTCCCATTGCGCTTTTTGTATGGCGTCGCGTGGCATTTTGGATAAACTATTTCTACCGCATTTTCGCGAAGAAACGCCACCGCTCTATTTTGCTTGGCGGTCGCGAAGATTCCCTTAGCAACTGGTTCGATAGCTACAACGTGATTCCCGGAATCGAAATCCTGGGTTGCGTGAGTTCTGAACCCGAAAAAATCAGCGAAGAGAACCGTCAGCATCTTTTAGGTCCCCTTTCCGAGATGGAATCGATTTGCAACCGCACCGGCTGCCGCGAACTTCTGGTGGTGTCCAATTTCTCCGGTTATCGCGAAGATTTCGACATCAAGTGGCTCGACAACCTCGGATTGCGTGTGTTTTTGCTGATTGGTAACGGAAAAGAGGGCAATTACGCCCTTGTTAACCTCAAATATCTGCACTAAAACATAAAATACCTACATTTTCTTTACACATTACACAAAAATGATGTTATTTTTTGTGTAAGTATTTGATTATTAAGGTTTTATGTTCGATACAAATCTTTTGGATATTCTTTGCTGCCCCGAAACGAGGGGTAAGCTGAAATTGGCGTCCGACGAATGCTTGGCCGCTTTGAATCAGGCGATTTCTGCAGGCACGTTGAAAAACGTTGCCGGTGAAAAGGTGACGGAACCTCTGGCCGAGGCTCTTACTACCGAAGACAATTCCAGGGTGTATCCGGTTCGCGAAGGAATTCCCGTTCTTTTGGCGGACGAAGCAATTTTGCTCTAAGAGGTGTTTATGGCGGTAACGTTGGAATCACTTAGAAAGTCTGTTGGCAAGAAAAACACCAACTCCATGGTGTTTGCTTGGCTTGCAGATCTCGAACGTGTGGCGGGTGAGCTGGACAAGGCTCTGCAGAGAGTCGATGGCGGTCTCACGCTGTACCCGAATGATATTTCGGCAAGGCTCGTTCGCGCGAAGATTCTTATTCAGCTGGAAGCCTACGAACCTTGCGTCGAGGAATGTGAACGCATCATTGTGATGGATCCGTTCAACCTGGCTGCCCAGCGCATTATGGGCGATGCCTACGACAAGCTTGGCATGTTGGCCGAACGCAACGTCTGTTACCGTCGTTTGCACGATATGGATCCGTTGAACAACTTCTGGAAAGAAGAATACGACGTCGTGCTGGAAAGCACGGCAGCCGCTGCTGCGGTTGGTGCCGCTGCGGATTCCGATATCATCATGTCCGACAGCACCCAGGATTTGGGCCAGTCTGTTGGCAAAGAAACTTCGCCGCTTGACCTGTCTTTCGATGACGACGAAACGTCTGAACCTAAGACCGAGGATGCCGGTACGGAATCCTTCGAAATGCCCGCCACCGAAGACTCGATTGATTCTGAGACGGTGGATTCTGACGATCCCTTTGCGTCGCTTGCAGCTATGTTGCCCAACGGTGATTCCGCTGACGATTCCACGATGGAAGACCTGTCTGCTTCTCTGGAATCGGCCATGGATTCTATCAAGACTGATGAATCCGAAGGCTTGGTTGAGGAATTCCCTGCAGACGAAAATATTTCTGGCTCTGACGTTTCTTCTGCCCTGTCCGACATGTTCGGTCTGGACGATGACTTGGAACCCGAAGAAACGACTCCCGCGAGCCCCTTTGCCAGTGCCGCTCCTGCTGCAGACATTCCTGTAAGCATCGACGACAATGCGCAGTCCAATGCGGAATCCGTGTTCGAAAGCGCTTCTATAGACGACAAACCGCAGAGCATTGACGATGCCTTTGGTGATATCTTTGGCGAAGATGAACTCCCCGAAGAAAAACCGCAGGAAGAAGCGAAACCCCAGGAAACGTCTAGCTTCGGCTCCATTGAAGATCTTGCTGAATCTCCGCTGAACGAAGGAATCAAAGATGACGATGGCGATTCCCTGTTCGAAAAGTCTGCCGAAGTTTCTGCCCCTGCAGAAGACAAGCCGCAGAGCATTGACGATGCCTTTGGCGATATCTTTGGCGAAGATGAACTCCCCGAAGAAAAGCCGCAGCAAGAAGCCGCTCCGCAAGAAGAATCGCTTGAACTTCCGGCTGAAGAAGAGGGTGGCTTGTTTGAAAAGTCCGCTTCTGCGGACATGAACCTGACGAGCGATGACAGTCCGGCTGAAGTCGCTGAGCTCGAAGCTCCCGCAGCAGAAGCTGCTCCGGCAGAAGATGCTCCGACGACCATCGACAACGCCTTTGATTCGATCTTCGGTGAAGACGAACTGCCCGAAGAAAAGCCTGCCGAAGAAAATGCTGCGGCTGAACCTATTGCAGATCTTGAGCTGCCTGCCGAAGAATCTCTCGAACTTCCTGTTGAAGAGACTCCTTCTGAAGAAGAAATCTTCAAGCTTGACGATGAACCGGTCGCTGAAGAAGCTCCGGCTCTTGAATCGCCGATCGACAATCTTTTTGCTGACGATGCCCCTGCCGCCCCTGCTGCAGAAGAAACTGTGGTTGAAGAACCCGCCGCAGAAGAAATCGTTGCCGAAGAGTCTGCTGTCGAAGAAACGCCTCTTGAGGAAGCTTCTGTTGAAGAGGCTCCTGTTGAAGCTGCTCCCGCATCGGATAACGACTTTAGCGTAGACAAAGCCTTTGATTCCCTCTTCGGTTCCGAAGACGATCTGCCCGAAGAAAAACCTGCCGAAGAAACTTTGGCAGAAACTCCTGCGGCCGACTTGCAGGAAACTGAATCGGAAACTCCCGTTTCACTCGAAGAACAGGTGAATCAGGCGGAAGCCGAATTGGAAATGCCCGAAGTGAAGTCTGAATCTTCAGACTTGGCAAAGGAAATGGGCGGAGCCTTCGCCTCCATGTTTGGCGATGCTGACGATGACTTGGATTTGCCCGGAACTGCTCCGCAGGCTGAATCGAACGAACAGGAACTTACCGGCGCTCCGATTGAAGAAACTTTTGACAAGTCCGCCGAAAACGTTCAAGAAACCATCGAAAGCGACCTCGACAAGTCTTTTGATAATTTGTTCGGAAAAGAGGACGACTTGCCGGCAGAAGGAGATAACATCTCTGCCGAAGTAGAAACGGCTTTGGATGCCTCCGCCGATATCGCCCCGGAAGCACCCGCAGCAGAGAGCGCCCAGGATTTGGATTCCCTGGAATCTGAAGTGTCTGGCGCCTTCAAGGGCCTCTTCGATATGGACGATGACTCCTTGACCGAAGAAACCAAGCCTTCCAACAAGGGTGTCGATTTCTTGATGTCAGGCGATTCTGACGATGAAATTTCGGCGGGTCTGATTAATGACCCCGATGCTCCGCTGGATCGCGGCGCACAGGATTTGGACGAAAGCTTGAATACCCGTACCTTGGCTGAAATTTATTTTGACCAGGGACTGTACGCAAAGGCTCTTGAAATCTATAAGGATTTGGCACAGAAAGAACCTGAAAATGAAGACATCGCGGCTAGACTTTCCGAAGTCGAAAAACTCTATAACGAAAAGTTTGGAGGTGAAGCCTAATGGCCGAACAGCAACAGCAGCCGCAACTTCGCATTGAAAAATTACTCCGTGAAATGGTAAACCGCAATGCATCTGACTTGCACTTGCGCGTGGGCGTTCCGCCTGTTTACCGTATTAACGGTGCTTTGCAGCGCCCCTTTGATGTCAAGGTCGATTCGTTGATGATGGATTCCTTCTTGGATGATATCATGAACCGCGACCAGAAACAGCGCTTTGAAGCGAACAAGGAATGCGACTTTGCCGTGGGTGCCCGCGACATGGGCCGTTTCCGTGTGAACGTATTCCGTCAGCGTGGCACTATCGCAGTCGTGATTCGTCACATTAAGGCTAAAATCCCGGCCTTCGAAGACTTGCATTTGCCCGATGTCATTCGCGACATGTCCTTGACTAAGCGTGGTCTCGTGCTCGTTACAGGTACGACGGGTTCGGGTAAGTCGACGACGCTTGCCGCCATGCTCGATTATATCAACCAGAACGAAGCGGTGAATATCATTACGGTTGAAGACCCGATTGAATACCTTTACCGCGATGACAAAGCCATTATTTCTCAGCGTGAAATTGGCGTGGATACCCTTTCGTATGCAAACGCCCTTCGTGCAGCACTTCGTCAGGACCCGGATGTGCTTCTGGTGGGCGAAATTCGTGACTTGGAAACGATGCAGATTGCGTTGACGGCCGCCGATACAGGCCACATGGTGTTTGCGACGATCCATACCACGAACGCGACCGAAACGATTCACCGTGTGCTTTCGATGTACCCGCCGCACCAGCATGACGAAATCCGCTTGCTGCTTTCTGAAGTGCTTGCCGGCATTATTTCGTTGCGTTTGCTGCCGACCAAGGATGGTAACGGGCGAGTGCCTGCTGCCGAAATTTTGGTGAATACGGCTGCCATTAAGGAATACATCGAAGACAAGGACAAGAACGACTTGATCGAACAGGCCATTGCCGAAGGTCACATGCAGTACCGCAGCCAGACCTTCGACCAGGCGCTCCTGAAGCTTTACGAAGAAGAAAAGATTTCCCTTGAAACGGCGATGAACGCTGCCACGAACCCCGATGACTTCGATCTTAAGATTCGCGGTATTTCGGGTACTTCTGAACGTAGCTGGATGTAGTTAAAAGCAAGGCGGCTTTGCCGCAAGAATATGAGAAGTCCTCCGCAAACGCGGAGGACTTTTTGGTGGATTAGGAGGAATTCTATTCGTTGTAGTAGACTGTGCTTCCTGAAGGGAAGGTGACGCTTTTCTGGTAGCTGGAGGTATTGCTTACTTGTGCGGGCTGACCCGTAGTAGCGACCATGTATCTACCCGATATGGTGGGCTTGAATGCGATGTTAGAGGTTCCGTAGTAGCTGCCGGTTGTAAAGCTCACGTTATAGTTTGTGCCCTTTTCCGAGGAACCGCTGCTGAATCCGAGAACTGTTTTGCTGGTGAGGCTTGCAGAACCGTCGGCGTCGAAGGAGCCTCCCATGCCGCCGCTAATCTGGCATTCTACGATGACTACGCCACCGGAGATTGTGAGTTCGCCGTTGCTGTCAATGCCGTCGGTGTCACCGGAGCCTGTCTTTGCGTGGTGTACGCCGCCTGTGATGGTCAGGAATCCGCTGCTGCTTCCCATCCTGCCGCCCATGCCGCCTCCGGGGCCGAATCCCCAGTTGGACTGGCCGCTTTGATTGGTATTGCCGGAACCGTCATTACCACCTGCAGCATTCCAGGCATCGTTGGTTCCGTAGACATCGGTAATGCCGCCGTTAGCCTTGATGTACCAGGCTTCCAGACCTTCGTAGGAATTGGTCACGTAGATGGTGCCATCGTTAATCATGAGGGTTGAGTCGGCGTGTACGCCGTCGTTCTTGGGGGCCGCAATGGTCGTGTAGCCTCCGTTAAAGTAGATGTTCTGGTTGGAATGAACGCCGTCGTCACCAGAGGAAATATCGATCTTTCCGGCATTGATGTAAACTCTGTTGTCAGAGACAATGCCTTTGCCGGTCGATGTCACTTTGATAGTCGGCTCAGAAACAGAGTCCTGGACGATGATATAGTTGTAAGCCTGGATGCCGTCATCGCCAGCTTTGGTAATGGTGATGTTGCCGCCCTTGATATTGACAATGCCTTTGTTGTCGACTATCGCGCCTGCATCTTCGCCTTCGTCACTCTTGATGCCGTCGCCGTTGGTCGCTGCGATGGTAATGTTTCCATTTTCGATATCCACGGTGTTCTTACCTTTCAAACCATTATTCACTGCGGTTACGTTGACGGTTGTTGCGCCGCGGAAACGCAGGTCGTTGCTGGTGTGAATGCCGTTGTTGTAGTTGCCCTTGACGATTAAGGTGCCTTCGCCCTTGATGGTCAAGTCGTCCTTGGCGTAAATGCAGGCGCCGGTGGTATCTACCTTCGTTTCGTTGTTGGAATTGACGTAAGTATAAGACTTTGTACGGGTGCTTCCGTCGCTAAGCGTGTTGGTGGTTCCGCTTTTGGCGACCACGAAGGTCTTGCTGGACATCTGAGCGTAAATGGGGGCATCTGCCGTATTGGTGAGCGTGAGCCCGCGTAGGTTCAGGTAAACGCCCGAATCGCTTTTGGGAGAATACACGCGGATCTGCGCATCTGCGCCACTATAGGTTCCGCTAAAGTCATAGTCACCTGCACAAGTAATCTCGACTTCGCCACCCGTGACCGTGACGCAGTTGTTGTTGTTTTCGACCATGGCGCCGCTGGCAGCGTAAGTGATTGTCGGCACGTTTCCATTCGAAGTGGAGGATGCGCTGCTGTTCGGTATTGAGACTGCAGAACTGTTAGGCGTTGCATTTGAACTGCTAGATACAGGTGTTGCGGTTTCGGAAGAAGAAAGTCCCGGTCGTGATGCGCTGCTTGCGGGAGCCTCGGGATCTTCCGAAATGGTTTCAGAAGAACTGCTTGCCGGTGCGATCATCGAAAGGGATGTCTTGTTGCAGTCGGTATCAAAATAATAGAGGCTCCCGTCTTCATTCTTGTAGTAAGAAATGCCGTTTACGGAATAGAGAGCCTTGTCGGTGGTACAAGACTGCGTTTCGCTTGCTGGTTCGGAATCCGTTGAATCCTCTGCGGGTTTGTCGGCGGATACCGTAGAGTCGCTAGGCGTCGTTGTGCCTACATCTGTGCTGGTTTCGATAGGATCTGCGGTGTTATTTTCAGTGGAGCCCGGCGTGGCTTCGGGAAACCCGTAGCTTCCGTCTGCATTGATCCAGAAGGCAAGAGTACCTTCGGTATCGAGGCAAAGCGTTTCTCCGCTTGCGCCTTGCATGGCGGCGTAGCCGTCATAGACGCATACGTTAGTGATGATTCCTGTAGCATCGGCGAGGTTGTCTTTGGGGCTGGTAGAGCTGCTGTCGCTCGAACATCCGGCAATAAGGCCTCCTGCTACAAGGGAAGTAATTCCCAAACAATTCCTTGTAAGCATGATTTCCTCTTTTATGGGGGTTGTTTTTGTTTTTATTAAAAATACATAGTGGAACAATCCGTTTTAAACAAAAAAGTGACTTAATAAAAAAAACAGGAAATGTAAAATGGAACGATTTCCCCCGTTCGGAACAAATCGCTCCAATTTGTTTTTGTTTCGGTGTATACAGGGAATAAAAAGCTATCTTTTTTTAAAATTACGCCATTTAGATTCTTGTAAAATCGAGACGTTATGAAAATACCACTGTCTAAGCCGCTTGCCCTTTGGGTGGCAACCCTGCTTTCTATGCCGGCCTTCGCTGCATCGCCGGTGGTAGGCCCCGAGAACGTTCGCAACTTGCGCCTGTTGGAAAATTCTCCGATGCTGTTTGATTTGCATCGTGTGACAACAGGGGAGAATCGTCAGTTCTTTGCTTACCCGCATCGCGATACATCTTTCCGCAAGAACTTTGTGGCTAGCGAAAAAAATGCGCTGCTGTATTTTGATAACGAAAACGGTCCTTCGATTTCGGGGCATGGTTCTTTTGAAAAATCACAACCCCGCATGGCTTTGGCGATGTCGCTGGTGGGTGGTATGGACTATCGCGGTGGCGAAGCACTTGGCGATACGATTTGGCCGGGGATCGATGGTGGCATTTACTTGCGCGGTTATGCGGATTCCATTGACTTCGTGCTGGACGCCCGCATTTACGACGAAGGTCATTCTGCCAGTTCCCCGAAGTCTTTTGACGGTGAATTTTTGGAATACCAGAAAGAAGAAAACAATTCGGGTCTGGAATATACGAGTTACGCCCGCTACCGTACACACATCGCCCTGAACTACGATTGGCTGCGCCTGGACTTTGGCCGCGACGTGATGCACTGGGGTCCCGGTTACTACAACAACTTGAGCTTGAACCAGTTTGCGCTGCCGTACAACATGCTTTCGCTCGATATGCAGTTTGGCCCGTTGCGCGTGCTTTCGTTTTATGGTGACCTGCGAATCTTTTCGAGCATGAGCTCCAGCAATATCGACAACACCCGCAATATCTTTGGCCACCGTTACGAACTTGCCGTGGGCAATGCCACCTTCGGTATCAGCGAACTTCAGATTCAGTATGACAACTTGAAACCTTGGCTGTTCATTCCGACGGTTCCCCTGTTCATGGAAAAGGGCAACTACTCCGAAGACAGCAACAACGGCTCTCTTTCTTTTGACTTCAACTACCGCTTGTTCAATTCACTCCGCCTTTATACGGAATTTTTCCTGGATGATATGGAAAGCCCGGTGAGCCTCGTGAAAAACGACAACATCGAAGCCAAGTGGGCGTGGATGGCGGGTATGCATGGCGCCCATGATTTCAAGATCAAGTCGCATCTGCTGGAATCGGGCTTTATTGCAGAATACGCCCGTGTAGAACCTTATGTGTATTCCCACTTCTACGAGAATACGGCGCAGATGGCTCACTTAGGTCGCCCCCTGGGTAGCCAGGCCGGCCCCAACAGCCAGACCGTTGACTTCACTGCGTATGGCCGCCTGGATCATCACGTTTTTGCCTCCCTGCGTAACACCTGGTTCTGGAAGGGAACGGATCATGGAAGCATGGTAAACGACACGACTCCGCGTCGAGATCACATGAAAATTCACAAGCATTTCTTGCGTGGCGCGAAGATGGAATACTCTCTGACGCCCTCGGTCAGCTACGAAGGGCAGTATGTGTTCTTCCTCGGCGAGATTACATTGTTCAACGACGAAAAGGTTTACCTCCGTACCGGCTTCAAGTGGTAATTGCGATCCCACACCCCTTCCAACTTCCAACTTCCTACTTCCTACTTCCTACTTCCTACTTCCTACTTCCTACTTCCAACTTCCTACTTCCAACTTCCTACTTCCTACTGTCTACTACAATGCTACCTGAACTCCTTGCTCCTGCTGGCGACCTTGTTCGCATGAAGTACGCCTTCGCTTACGGCGCCGATGCCGTTTATGCGGGCCAGCCAGCCTTTTCGCTCCGTGCCCGCGAAAACGGATTCAAGAACTTGGACGACTTGGCCGAAGGTATTGAATACGCTCACCGCTTGGGTAAAAAGTTTTACCTCACCAGTAACGTGATTCCCCGTAACGTGAAGGTGGAGGCCTTCCAGAAGGCTTTGCTTGCCGCCATTGACTTGAAGCCCGATGCATTGATTGTGGCAGACCCTGGTTTTGTGGGTTGGCTTCGCGAAGTGCGACCCGAGGTCGAGATCCATTTGTCTGTGCAGGCGAACACCACGAACTACTTGGCGGCCAAGTTCTGGCACGATCTTGGTGTGAGCCGTGTGATTTTGAGCCGTGAACTTCGTTTGTCCGAGATTCTGGAAATTAAGGATCGTTTGCCGGATTTGGAATTGGAAGTCTTTGTGCACGGCGCGGTCTGTATGTCGATGTCCGGTCGTTGTATGCTCAGTAACTGGGTGACTCGCCGCGACGCAAACCAGGGTGCCTGCGATAACAGTTGCCGTATGCCGTATCGTTTGTTCGCAAACCCGGAGCCGCAGTGCGAAAACTATCAGGAGCATGAAGGCAAGTTCAGTCTGCAGCGTACTGACCGCCCGGAACTGGACCCGATTGCTTTGGACGAAGACACTTGGGGCACGTACTTCATGAGCAGCCGCGACATTTGCGCTATCGACGTGATTCCAGAACTGATGGCGGCGGGGCTTGATTCTTTTAAGATCGAAGGTCGAACCAAGTCGGTGTATTACTTGAGTCAGGTGGTGCGTGCCTACCGTATGGCGATAGATTCTTGTGCCGATCAGTTTGCACAGGGCTTGCCTACGGAATCGGTGAAGGTTTCCGACGAAAGCCGTCGCGCGATTTCCTTTGTGGATGGTCGCGGATTCATGCCGGGATTCCTGCGTGGCCCTCTGCCGCAGAACTACGAGTCTACACATGAAGAAGCTCCCGGTGGTTGCGTGGCAGCCCAGGTTCTGTCTTACGATGCAGCGACGAATTCTTGCCGCGTAAACGTCAAGACACCCTTCTCGATAGACGATTCTCTTGAACTGATGACACCTTCGGGAATGGCTCCTTGCAAGGTCAAAGCGATGAAGGATTTCAAGGGGGGAGACGTGGATCGCTTGCATCCAGGAACGGAGGGAGTTGTTTTCTTACAAGAAAATGAAAAAAATCTTTCAATTAGTGCGAATTTTGCCTTTTTTGTGCGTGAAATCACATAAATTTTGAATTTTTTATAAATTTATTGCGTATGGCTGTCGACGAAGCGACAAAGAAACAAGACGAACTGGAACTTTATCAAATTGATGATAAAGCCATTATGCCTTTCTTTCAGTGCCACTGCGAAGAATTGAAGCAATTCATTCAGGAACGCAGGGCTCAGAACTTGTCGCTTCTGGAATTGCTCAAGCAGTTTATCCGCACCTACAAGCTTCCCTTCAACATGCAACGTTATATGTCTGTACAGACAACGTATATCAAGCAGGTATTGCAGGAACGCATGCAGGATCGCCAGGTGGCGGTGAGCCGCTGGATTCAGGAACACGCCGGTAGGCACCGTAATCGCATGATCCAGTTGCAGTGCCTTTATCTGGACCGCATCAAGGATAAACTCCTGCCCGAAATTCAAAAAATGCTGGAACAGCGTATCGAAAACCTTCAGTCGAAAGTCGACGAAAATAAATAGATCGCTAAATCCTTGACAATCAATATCTTCTACGAAAAACTGCCTTTTTTTGACAAAAATGGGCAGTTATTTTTTTGTATGCTTTTGAAAGTGGTGCTTTTTTGTTCATCGAAGGTGTTCGTTTTCTTGTCAAGACATAGTTCAAAATTTTTCTGTTGATAAATTGTTCCAATCATAGGGAGTCTGTCTTGATTGCGGAGTGACTAAAAGCGTGATTTGTTTGTAACAATGGGGGCAATATTGGTAATAAATAATTTTTTGCGTTTTTTGAACCAAAATCGCCACTTTTCAAAAAAAAAAACGAGCCGGCGTCATTTTGTTGTATGCTTTATTTAATTTTTTCATGCTTTTTTAGATGATTGGTAAAACGTGACGAACTCTGTTGCTCTTTTGAATTCAGAATCTTCGGTCTGGCAGTTGGTGTTGGACCGTGCGCATATTGAATGTAATGATTATTTGGGCCTCGAAATCCTTGATATGGTCGGATACGAGGGATTTTTTGACGGCTACGCCCAGATAACGGTTCCTGATGAATTTCGCAGAGATTGGGTGATTGCCCATTACGCCGGTGTATTGCGTACCGCCTTTTCCGAAGTCCTTGGACCGTCTTTTGTAGATTTCAAGGTTACGATTGCCGCTAGCGAAAAAAACGTGCAGGTGATGTCGACTCCGGCAGCCCCGAAGCTTCCGCCCGTGCGCCCGGCCCGTGTGGCCGCCAAGAAGCGTGCCCCCCGCCACAAGCTTTCTTTGTATGCCGGCTATACCTTCGAAAACTTTATCGAAGGCGACTGCAACTTTACCGCTTGCGAAGCTTGCAAGTCTGTGGCCGAAAAGCCGGGCGATCCGGCTCTGAATCCGCTTTTTGTATATGGCAAGTCCGGCCTCGGCAAGACTCACTTGTTGCAGTCTATTGCCGGCCAGATGCTCAAGGGCAATTCCCAGATTCGCGTGGTGTATTGCCATGCCTACGAATTTTTGCGAGACGCTACCGCCATGAGCAAGGCGTTGGATGCAAAACTCGGCAATGTCCGCGAACTTGCTTACGCCTTCCAGGAAAAGTACGAAAACTGCGATGTGCTGCTTTTGGACGATGTCCAGCTTCTGGAATATGGCGTCAGCACGCAGAAACGTCTTGCTATCTTGATTAAGCATTTGCGTGCCCAGGGCAAGCAGGTGGTGCTTTCTTGCGACAGGCATCCGTCGCAGTTCAATCCGCTTCGCGAAGGCGAGGCGCGTCCCAAGGGCCATTCCGAAATCCCGTGCATTTCGGAAAAGCTTCTGGCTCCGCTGGAATCTTGCGTAGCGGTGGGCCTCGATGTTCCTGACTTGACGACCCGCATGAAGCTCATCCAGAAGAAGTCCATGAGTATTCCGTTCGTGGACAAGGACCGCGAAGAAATTTGCAGGTTCCTCTCGCTTCCTCCGCGCGAAAACTTCCGCGTGATCGAGGGTATGCTGAATGGACTTCGCGCCATGAACGAGTTCTGCGAAGAAAACCTGGACTTGGGCGCTGTCAAGCGCTTGGTGGCTGCTCCGGGAACTTCTGGCGTCGAGGATCTTTCGGTCAAGGGAATCTCCGAGACCGTGGCAATGGAATTCGGTTGCGAACTCACGGCCCTTGCAAGCAAGCGTCAGGACGCAGGTGTAGCCCTTCCGCGCAAGGTGGCGATGTACCTCTGCCGCGAAATGACGAGCTCATCGCTTGTAAATATTGGCGAATTCTTTAACAGGGATTACTCTTCTGTTATCGCCGCGATTCGTTCACTTGTAAAGCAGATGGATAAAGACGAAGACCTTGCCCGCAAGGTCAAGGATATCCGCTATTTGCTGGAAGCCTAGCAATGATTGCTTTGGTGACGGGTGGCGCAGGCGTCGTAGGGAAGGCGCTCTGTCGGGAACTTTTGGCTCGTGATGTGTGTGTTCGCGTGCTTGTGCTCCCGGGCGATACCCAGGCTGGGTTTTTACCCGAGGGGGTGGAGGTTTTTTATGGGGATGTGTCGGATCTCGAATCGATCCGCAAGGCCTTTGAAGGTGTAGATTTGGTCTACCACCTGGCCGCTATCCTTCTTTCGACAAAACCGGGCGCCTTTGAACGCATCAATACCGATGGTACCCGGAATGTGGTTGCCGCCGCCCGGGAAGCCGGTGTAAAGCGCTTGCTTTACGTTTCTAGCATTTCTGTTACATATCCCGTACTTACGGAATATGGCAAAAGTAAGTTGGCGGGGGAGTCTTGTGTCAAGGAGTCTAGCCTAGAATGGACTATTGTGCGCCCGACATTGGTGATTGGGGATCCGGTCGGTTACGGAGGCGGAATCGAATTCAACATGTATGCCAACTATGTGCGCCGCTTTCCGGTGTATTTCTTGCCTGGTGGTGGCAAGTGCCTCAAGCGTCCTGTCAAAAGTGTTGACCTGGTCAAGGGAATTGCGCTAGCGGGCCTTTCCGAAAATGCCGTCGGGAAGACTTACGTCCTGGCGGGTGAAGGAGTCCTTTCGTTGGCGGAAATGGCAAAAGCCGTCCTGAAGTTGGCGGGCATGCGGCATTGGATGATTCCCATGCCCTGGTGGATTGCAAAAAAGCTTGCCGCGCTCAAAAGCTGGATTGGGGGGAAACCTGTTACGGCGGAACAGGCCTTGGCCGGTTTTTTGTACGACGCTGCTCCCGATATCGAAAATGCTAGGGTCGATTTGGGCTATCATCCCGGTTCTCCCTTAGAAATTTGAGTTTAAAAGCGTATTTTATCACAAAAAATCGGCAGTTATTTACATTGCCCTTTTTTTTGTTTATATTCCTATTCATAAAACGAGGTAAGTATGAATTTTAAAGTTGGTTCTGTATTGGGTACATCTGCTTTGGCGATGACCTTGATGCTTGCCGCTTGTGGCAGCGATGACAATTCGTCTAACGTGGAGCGTGGCGACGACGGTTCTTCTTCTAGCGTCGAAGAAAAGTCTTCTTCTTCGACGACGGAATCGTCGTCATCTGAAGATGTCGATGTGCCCAAGGGCACCCGCGCCGCTACCCTGGATGACTTGGAAAAGAACATGACTCTCGGCGAAATGTTTGGCACCGAGCTGTACTTCGCTTCGGGGAACAAGCAGGGCGTGTTCTCCCTGTGGATTCAGGATGCCTCGTCGATGGCTGTGATTGCAGTTCATTCGGATTTCAAGGGCGGCGTGATTAAGGTAAGTACCGATAACGGATCCTTTATGGGGTCTGACTCGAAGAGTGCAGACGAAATGCAGGATTTCATAGAAAAGACCGCTACGCTCAAGTTTATCGTCAACGAAAAAGACCAACTGCAGGTATCTATCAATGATGGCGACTACAAGGATGTCAAGAAGTCTCCTGTAGACGTTGACCGCAACGATATTTCGGACGCCAACGAATTGCATGGAACTAAACTTACCTGCAAGAATGAAAGCGAAAAACTGGAACAGGTGTATTCCTTCTACAAGGATAGCTATATCGTCGAAGAAAAAGTCGGTGATTCCACGACGTGGTCGGCTGGCTCCTACGATATCCAGCGCGGTTACTTGCTGATGGTGACTGAACTTTTTGAATCGGAAGCCTATTCCCTTGTTATGGCATCTCTGAGCAAGAAATTTAAACTGTCCATTCAGGCGGGAAGCACGTTGGAATGCACGAAGGCCGAACTTGACACCAAGGAAGTAGATGGCGAAAAATTGGCGGGTAGCTGGGTGGCCTATGATGAAGACACCAAGTGGGCGCTTTCCCTCGACAGCAATGGCGATTATACTTTAGAGTGGACCTTGAGCAAGGTGCCTCAGGGAAAGAGGTCCGGCGTATGGGCCGTGTTTGGCGATCAGTTGATTCTTATGAACAAGAGCTGCACTGTTTATGCTGATGGCAGCAAGTGTAAGTCTGCCGTGAAAGGTGCTGTTGAAAAGCTGGACCCGGAAAAGGGCTTCACTTACAAGCATAACGACTCCGCTCCCGTTCCTACGGAATGGGAACTCCCGCAGTACGAGTAAAAGTAGGGCTTTGCCCCGGGAATAAAAAAAACGCTCCGCATCTAGCGGGGCGTTTTAAGTTACTTAGACGTCTTGACCGTTACTTGCCGTGGTGCTTGTCGTGGTTGGGGCAGCCGCAGCCGCCGTTGCCGTCGCAGTTTTCCTTGTGACCATGGCCTTCTCCGCCACATTCGCATTCGTGGCCTTCTTCGCCGCATTTGCATTCGTGATCGCCTTCGCCTTTGCCTCCGCAGCAGCAGTGGTGACCTTGCGGATTGAGTTCTTCTTCGGTGGCTTTGCGCACAGAAACGACTTCGATAGCGAAGTTCAGGTTCTGGCCGGCGAGTTCGTGGTTAGCGTCGATCACGGCGGTCTTTTCAGAAACGGACTTCACGCGGATCGGCATCGGGCCGGCCGGAGTCTGTGCATAGAACATCATGCCTTCGACCACCTTGTCGACACCCTGGAAAACGTCCAGCGGGACTTCCTGGGTCATTTCTTCGTTGTATTCGCCGTAGCCTTCGGACGGAATCACCTTGACGTCGAACTTGTCACCGACTTCGTGGCCGACCATGGCCTTTTCGAGACCGACCACGATCATGTGAGCGCCCTGAATGTACTGCAGCGGTTCGCGGCCTTCGGAAGAATCAATGACCTTGCCTTCGTCGGAGGTCAGGGTGTAGTGCATCTGGACAACAGTCTTGTCGGCTATCTTCATAGAAAATCCTTTTTTGTTAGAGGAAGTTCAAATATAGAAAAAATACTTCCTACTTCCTACTGTCTACATCCCACTGCCTACTAGGAACAAATCTAACCGCGTCAGTGCTGCCGTTCTTCTGGATAAGGGTAGGGGGCAGTTTCTTGCCGAATCCCTGGAATTTGAGGCGGTCTTTGCTGATGCCTTTCTTTACCAGGTAGTTGTAAATGAACTGGGCACGTTCGTTAGAAATGCGGTTGGCGTTTTCGCCGGAGGCATCGCTGGCGGCGCACTGGATTTCCAGATTCACGGGGAATTGCCGCATGTGGTGTACGATGTCGTTCAAGGCGGTGTAGCTGGAATTCACCAGCAGCGTGTCGTGGCCCTTGAAGTGGATTTGCTTGGCGAATACGTTGAAGTTCTGTCTGGGGTTGGTGGGGCAGCCAGAATCGTCGATGATTGCTTGGTCTTGGGTGCCGGGGCACAGGTCGGCCCAGTCGGCAATACCGTCACCGTCAGAATCCAGCGGGCAGCCCAAGCTGTCGGTGGGGGCACCTTCGGGGGTGCCCGGGCACTTGTCTTCTTCGTCAAAGATTCCGTCACCGTCTTGGTCTATGCGGCAACCGAGAATATTGACCAAGACGCCTTCGGGAGTGTCGGCACATTCGTCCTTGGTGTCGGGAACACCGTCTTTATCGGTATCCAAGTGGCAGCCCGATTCGCCGACTTGTTCGCCGAGCTTACTGTTGGGGCATTTGTCCAAATCGTCAGGGACGCCGTCGCCATCGAAGTCCAGCGGGCAACCGTGCTTGTCAATAGAGATGCCTTCGGGCGTGTCGGGGCATTGGTCCAAGTCGTTGGTAATGCCGTCGTGGTCCTGATCCAGGGGGCAGCCGTCTTTGCCCACGTGCTCGTTTTTCGGCGAATCGTTACACTTGTCGTTGTTGTCGTCTATTCCGTCGCCATCGGTGTCCAGTGTACAGCCGATGGAATCTACGGCGAAGCCTGCAGTGGTATTGGGGCATTTGTCCAAGTAGTCTGCCACGCCGTCGCTATCCTGGTCCAAGGGGCAGCCGTTGTAGTCTACCACCAGTCCCATCGGGGTAGCGGGGCATAGGTCAACAATGTTCAGAACGCCGTCCAAGTCTTCGTCCACGGGGCATCCGCGGGGGTTGACCACTTGTCCCCTGATGGTGTTGGGGCACATGTCCTTGCGGTCGATAACGCCGTCGTGGTCGTCGTCGCTCCAGCTAAAGTCGAAAATCTTGCTCAAGGTAATGGCGATTCCCAGTTCCGGTGAACCTGCCATGGGATAAAAGATGTTTTCTTTTCCGGATTTCAGGTTGACTTGCAAGGCGTCTTCGGTGTCCAGCTCCTTGAAGTAATGGAAGCCGATATCACCCGAAATGGTCAGGTAGCTTTGACGGGGGAGATTGACTCGCAGACCGGGGGTGATTCTGAAGGGGCTGTTCAAGAAATGGTCGCCCCAGCGGGTTGAACGGAAGGGGGTTTCGCCAGATGCTTCGAGAATGAGGGTGATGGTTTTTTCGGGGAAAACGTTGACGCCTGCACCCCAGAGGAAATACTTGTCCTTATCCTGGAGATCGTTCAAGATGCCGGTGTAGCCGTTGAAAACCAGGTAATGTCTCCAGTCGAACGAAAAGTGGACATTGATGTTGGTGGCCGCGTTGTTCGCGGTGAATGCGTAGGCGTCGTTGTCGCTCTTGATATACCAGCGGTGTCTCGGGCGGAAGCCTTTTTTTGTGGACCCCGTGGGGAACAGGATTTCACCGCTGAGTCCCAGATTGAACCATTCGTTTACAGGGATAGAGCCCTTGGCAGAAAATTGCAGGTCTCCGAGACCGATTCCATCCAAGTCCGTATTGTTGATTTTGCCTTCGTAGTGGACCGGTAGCGAAAATCCGAGTTCCAGGTTGTCCAAGACCGCAAAACTCACGAAAAAGGTTTCGTCGTTAGAAGGCGTGTTGTTGTCGAGTTCGGTAAAGTTTCCTTTAGAATCGGTATAGCCGTCGTTCATGCTCAAGGTGTTTCCGTCGCTAGCCATTTCGAAGGCGCCCGAAATGTACAGGTTGCCTTGAGGATTCGTCTTTGCCGAAGGTGCATGAATGCCGCTGGTAGACCTTACGATGCCGACCTGTGCGAGGACCGGCATGGACATTAGGCAAAATGCGGCAAACAGCTTTCTCATAACTTGATGTATAACATAGAAAATTTCTTATCGCTGCTAATTACTATATTTCTAGCGAAATGAAGGAATTGGAAGAAAAACAGGAACTGCCCTCTTGGCACCGTAAAGCCCAAAAGGCTTATCGACTGAATCGGATCATCATTATTTTGCAGATGGTTGCAGCCTTTGTCTTGGCCGGTGTCATTTGGTTTGGTGTAGAAAAAGTAACTGGAAATTAGATGTCGTATTTCGTTTCGGGTATATTGTCCCTATTGCTATTGGTCATGGCGGGTTGTGCGAATAAGCCCGATATGACGCCCAAGGTTGAAACAGCAGATTCCACAGAAACAGAATCTTTTTCGGAACGTGCTCTCAAGGAAAAAATTTCGGATTCTCTTGCCATTCGCCCGTCCTGGACTTATTACCAATACGCTTTGCAGGCCATGGACAACCAGGAATGGCTTTTGGCTAGGCATTACCTGGACGAATCCTTGAGGCAGTTGGTTTCGGAAAGGTTCGATTCCACCTACAAGAATGTCTCTGCGGCCGAAGATTCCGCCTACCGAATCAAGATGCCGCTCCGCATTGTGCGTGCTCTTGACGAAGTGTACCCGAACGTGGCCGAAATGGGGCAGAATATTGACAACTATACGCGAAACGATGTCTCTATCGAAGGTATTGATGCTCTCGACGAAAGTGCTGCCGACAGCGCCGCCCTCCAGGTCATCGAAAGTTTCCTGGATACTTTGGACGTGTCGCAATTTACGCTTCCCGTGAGTTTCAACGAACGCGTGCTCCAGGAAATCTACTATATGACGACTTCGGCTCGCGCTTTCATGGCGGGCTCCTTGAACCGCAAGACCGCTTATGATTCGCTGATATACGCCCAGCTCGATGCTGCCAAGATGCCTCGCGACCTGATTTATCTCGCTTTGGTGGAATCGGGCTTCAAGGTCAAGGCTTACAGCCGTGCCAAGGCTTCGGGCATGTGGCAGTTTATTCCCGAAACGGGTAAGCGCTACGGCCTAGAGGTGGACTACTGGGTGGATATGCGCCGCAATCCCGAAAAGGCGACGATGGCTGCCCTCAAGTACTTGAATCGCTTACACGATGAATTTGGCGACTGGCTTTTGGCGATGGCGGCCTACAACTGTGGCGAAGGCCGCGTGCGTCGCCTGGTTCGAGAAATGCAGGAAGACACGACACGCGACTCGACAATCGCCGTTACCTATTGGGACTTGGAACTGCCCAAGGAAACCATGCGCTATGTGCCCCGTATATTGGCTGCCATGGTGGTCGGTCATTATCCGGAACAGTACGAAATGACGGTGGAACAGACGTATCAGCCCGATTTCGATACGGTGACGGTGTTCGACTCCTTCCCGCTCGAAGAAGTGGCTAAGCTTTTGAAGGTCTCCGAAGATACGCTACGTACCTTGAACATGGAACTGGTCAAGTGGTGTACGCCGCCGAACAAGGATTCCTACTTGTTGCGTTTGCCGGTAGGGACTCGCGCCGCCTTTGTAGATGGCTACGACAAGATGGAAAAGAACAACTTCTCCAGCTGGCACCACCACAAGGTCCGTAAGGGAGAAAACCTGGGCGTGATTGCTCGCCAGTACGGTATCAAGGTGTCTGAACTGCAACAGGCCAACGACATGAAAAACACCCGCATTCGTGCGGGCCAGTCCCTGCTGATTCCAATCAAGGTCACTCCGAAGCCCAAGGCTAATCGCGGCAAGAAACCCGTAAAGGTTCGTACCTATGTGGTCCAACCCTCGGACAATATTGCAGCTGTCGCCCGCAAGTTCGGCATTTCCCAAGATTCCGTCCGCTCCTGGAATTCCCTGGATGCCGCCGCCGTTATCAAGGAAGGCGACACCTTGGTGGTCTCTAAACCTGAACCGAAGCCTCAGGTCGAAAAGAGCCGCCCGAAAATGGCCAAGGGCGAAAAGTACGTTGTTCGCGAAGGGGATACCTTTGCGGCAATCGCCGAAACCTTTGACGTCCCGGTGGTCATGCTCATGCAGGCCAACGAGGGCTTTAACCGCCGTCTTTCGGTGGGCGATTCTTTGGTGATTCCCGAATACGTGCGCAAGAAGGCCGAAAAGAAGTCTACAAAGAGTGAGAACAAGTCCGCTGCCGCAAAGCCGAAGTCTTCTAGCGAAAAGACCTCTGTTTATACGGTGCAGCCAGGGGACAACCTCACGAATATAGCCCGCAAGTTCGGCACCTCAGTGGCAAAGATCCAGGAACTGAACAATATGGGCAGCTCCTCTAGTTTAAGCGTTGGGCAGAAACTGAAAGTTGCCGGTACCGCTCAAGAAGCGCAGATCAAGATTCATACCGTTAAAAAAGGCGAGGGTCTCTGGGACATCTCTCGCCAATATAAGGTGACCATCGAAGAAATCGTCAAGTGGAACGATTTGCAGGACACCAAAATTAAGGTCGGTGAAAAGCTGAAAATCAAGCAGTAAACCTGCTTTACCGTTCCTTAGAACAGCGTGATTCCGAGGCTCACGTAGGGCTGGAAGTAGGTGTCGAAATCAAGCATGAATTCGTCGTTGTCGCGGACGTCTCCGGTCTTGCGTTCGAAATAAGTGTGGAAATATTCGTGGCTGTTACGGAAACCGCCCGAAAGAAAGAATCCGTGCCAAGCCGTACGGAGTCCCGCGCCGTAGGCGTAGCCGTAAATGGCGGGGGAGGTAAATTTGGTGTCGTCGGCAAAGAATGTCTTGCCGAATACGGCGCCGCCGAAGGCGTAAAGCTTGAGCATGAACTGGTGCTTGTAATTCATCACCAGGGGGAGAGCGAAGTCGAAACCCAACTGGAAAAGAGCCGTATGGATTTCGTGGCGACCTTCCAGGTCGGAGGAATCGAAGGGGGCTTCGAAAAAGTCGTCATCGTCGTCGTCATAGGCGGCGAGGTCCTGATATGCCTGTTCCCTGTTGCGGGGGGAATGGCTGACGCCCAGGTACTGGTAACCGGCCATCAGGTAAATGTCGAACCATTCCGTGAGGGGGAGGCTACCCGAGGCGCCGTAAAGGTAGGTGTTGTCCACGCTGATATTGTGGCTCCTGCCGTTCACCTTGTAGGAATAGTTGACGTTTTTCATTTTGACGCTGCTGAATTCCATGTAGGGGCCGAACGATCCGCGGTCTTCGAAATCCTTGTAGTCGTTGTCTGTTGACGCCGCCATGGAGGTGTCTATGACGATTCTGTCGGCGAAAGTGAGGGAACAGCAAAGCAAAATTAGTGTAAAAATTCTCTTTCTCATGCCGTAAATATATTAAGGATTGTCCGGAGCCAAAAAATGGGGCTGTGGAGGTGCGGGGGATATTTTGGTAAAAAAAAGTTCTAAATAGAGTTTTTTTGTGTTTATTGCCTAAAAATTGATTATTTTTTAGACCAAAATTAAGAAAAACCTCATTTGGAGCAGATTTTTATGAAAAAGCAGTTGTTGGCCCTTTGCGCCGCCGCATTGATGGTTTCCGTTACCGGTTGTAACGATAAAATGGACCCGAACGACCCGCAGTCCGTGCGCAAGTACCTGACCAAGCAACAGATTCCCTTTACCCCGAACCAGTTTGTTTCTTATGCCGTGAACGGCGATACTGCCAAGATGACTCTCTTCTTGCAGGCTTCTTTCGAAATTGACGCTCCGGCCGACAACGGCAACAACGCCGTGGCCATCGCTGCCAACAAGGGCAACATGGTGGTGCTGAACTACTTGTTTGAACATGGTGCCAAGGCCGACGTGAAGAACGGCAACGGCGAAGCCGTGCTCGACAACGCCGTGATGATGGGCAACAAGGAAGTGGTGAACCGCCTCCTCACTCAGCTCAAGGCCGAAGGTGCTGAAACCCAGACGCTCGGCACTGCTGTGCTTCTCGCCGCAAAGACCGGCAAGGTCGACATGCTCGAAGTGCTCGCCGAAGCTGGCGCACCGCTCGATTCCCGCAGCGCTGACGGTTACCTCCCGATCCACTGGACCGTGAAGAATGGTAACTACGACGCCATGATGTTCCTCATCAACAAGGGTGTCGATGTGAACGCCAAGTGCGGCCAGGGCTACTCTGTGCTCGACTGGGCAACCAACGAAGGCTATACCCGCTTGATCAAGGCCCTTAAGAAGGCTGGCGCCAAGAATACTCCGCAGTATTTCAAGGATTCCAAGAAGTAATTCTTGAATTTTACGCAAATTTCGCGATTTTCTCGCTTAGAACCGTGGTCTGGTGGCCGCGGTTCTTTGTATTTTTCGCATATGAAATTTCATTTACTGACCAAAATATTCCTTTGCTTGAGCCTTGCGGGCGTTGTTTCGCAGGCTCAGGAAACGGTAGAAAGTGTCCGTCACCAGATTAAAGCGGTGGAGGCCGAAACAGCCCGCGAAAAATCGCTCCATGATACAGAAAAGAAGCGTCACGCCGAATTCGTGGAAGTGGGCCGCAAAAAGGTGCAGGCTCTTGCTTCGCAGAACAAGACCTTGAAGGCGGAAATCGATTCCCTGAAGGCGGAACTCCAGAACTTGGCAAACGTACGCCAGAAATCCCTGGGTACGGTCAAGTACTTTGAAAACCGTAGGGCAAAGTATGGCGAATCCTTGGCCATGGTCATCGATTCCTTGATTCCCGTATTTGAATCGGATTTCCCGTACCGTAACGAAGAAACGGTCAAGAGCGTGCAAGAAATTGCAAACCAGTTGCATAAAGGCTTGATCGAAGCCGATGATGGCTTGAACCGTGTGCTTGAAGTTTTCTATGACCGCATTCGTCTGGGGTACACCACTGAAGTCTACAAGGGCTTTTTGCAGGTAGATGCCCGCAGTGTTCCGGGAACTTATTTGCGCTATGGTGCAGTTGCCTCCATTTTCGTGAGCAACGACGGTAACGACGTGCTGTGGCTTGCACGGACTGCCGATGGCGGTTATGCCTGGAAGAATGTGTCTGATAACTTGGCCATGCGTACCGTACTTAAAGACGTGATGAAGGTGGCCGAAGGTAAGACTGCTCCGAGACTTGTCATGATTCCGGTGACGATTCCGAAGGAGGGCAAGTAGATGAAATGTGTAATGTGTAATGTGAAGTGCGGGATGGGGGCTCTCGTCTTAGTAGCCTCTCTCGCTACATTGGCGCCGCTCTCTTACGCCCAGCAGAATGCGGATGTAGATGCAGTAAAGCAGCGTGCCGCCTTGAACAGCGCAAAGGCAGACCTTGAAGAAGCCCGTAAAAAGCGCGACATGGCCGTTGCTGCCCGCTGGAAAGACCGTGAAACCGCCAATCAGGAACGCGAGCTTTTTAACGAAAAGTACAACGAAAGCAAAGAGAAAGTCGACGCCTTGATGTCGGAACGAGCCCGCCTTTTCGAAGACGTTCGCGTTGCTCGCGAAGACTTGGCCCAGGTGAAGCTGCAGGCAGAAAAGGCCCGCGCCGAATACCTGTCGCTTGCTGCAGGTCCCGAACGCTTGGAAACGCTTTCGAAGTTTGCAGAACAGGGGATTCCCTTCAAGATTGCAGAACGCGTCGAAGTTCAGAACAAGGTGAAAAAGGAAATGGGCCTGTACAGGGATGATCCTCTGCGCATAGCTCAGTCGATTTTGAACGCGGCCCGCGCTGAAATGGAATTTACCCGCGAAAGCGGCGTAGAGAAGGCTGAACTGGTGTTCGGTTCTTCTGTCGCCCAGGGCGACCGCATGCGCTTGGGCGGCCTCTATGCCATGCAAATGGCAAACGCAGTCGATATCAACGGCTTGCATCCGGCGGCATTGATGCTCCCGGTGGCTGGCGAAAAGAAGCGCGTGTTCAGCTGGCAAGAAAATTTGACTCCCGATACGAAGTCTGAAATCAGCAAGGCCTTTGCCGAAGCGAAAGATTCCGCATACGTCATGGTGCCGGTGGATGTACTCCTCAGTACCGAACTTTCTTCTGAAATGGCGAACCACCAGGAAACCACTTGGAAGGATGACCTCAAGGTGTTCTTCAAGAACGGCGGGATCTTGATGTATCCGATTGCGACGCTTTTCGGCCTCGGTCTTTTGATTGTGCTGTGGCGCCTTATCTGGTTGGTTGTCGCCGGTTTTGGTGGACTTTCGACCAGACGTTGCATCAAGGCTTTGGAAAAGGGCGATGTGGCTACTGCCCGCAATCTGTCCTCGAAACTCCACGGTAAGGTGGGCAAGGTGCTGCGCACGGTGCTTTCCAAGAATTACCCGAATCGCGCTTCTGCAGAAAAGGCCTTGGAAGAAGTTTTTGCGGCGGAATCGCCGAAAATCGAAATGGGACTTTCCTGGATTTCCGTGTTTGCGGCAACGGCTCCGTTGCTTGGCCTTTTGGGTACCGTGATGGGAATGATCGAACTTTTCGATGTCATTACCATGCATGGTACTTCTGACCCGAAACTTTTGGCTGGCGGTATTTCTATTGCCCTCGTGACGACGGAAGCGGGCTTGATTGTAGCCATTCCGCTGCAGTTGCTGCACACCTTCCTTACGAACCGCGCCGATGCTTTGCGTGGCCGCATGGAAGCTGCCGGCCTTGCCGTGTTGAACGCCCTTTGGATTAACGAATCGGTCAAGGAAGACTAATTTGGCTCCGGTCGATCAAAATTCCATACTGGAAGCAGTATTTGGCATCCTGTTCAGGGGTGGCTGGGTGCTGGCCCCGCTGTTTGCGTTGGGCTGGTTCGGCTGGTTTTTGATGATTGAACGTTACGGCTACTATTTTATGCTGAAGGGAAGTCGCATTAACGGCTTGGGCGGCTTCTGGAAAACGCTGCAGAAAAGCGGCGAAGAGGCTGCCTTTAAAAAGCTGGAACGTCGCCGTTTCGGCTACTTCTATGCGCTCGCATCGGATATCCGTAACCACAAGGATCAAGGCCCCGTGGCAGTTCGCAATGCCATGGAAGCGACCCGTCACCGCATATCGGTCAATTTGTCGAAGGGCCTCAAGACCATTTCGACTTGCGCTGCCATTGCCCCATTGCTTGGACTTTTGGGAACGGTGTCTGGGATGGTGCATACCTTCAAGTCCATTCAGCTTTTCGGTTTCGGCAATCCGGTGCTTATGGCAGACGGCATTTCCGAAGCGCTCCTGACGACCCAGGCGGGCCTTTTGGTTGCCTTCCCCTTGATGTTGGCTTACAACTTCTTGGCGAGCAAGGTCGAAAAAGTAGAAGAAATTGCCTGGAGCGAAGCTTTGAAATATGAATCCTACGTATTTGCAAATAAATCGGAGGAAAAATGAGTTTTATTCGTAAACGTTCGCAGGAGGCCGGCAGGGTCGATGTTTCCCCCATGCTAGACATGGTATTTATCCTGCTTATCTTCTTTATTGTGACGTCGACTTTCACGCGCGAAACAGGCGTGGATGTGACAAAACCCAAGGCCAGTTCTGCCAAGGAACTGGCTAAGGAAAGCATTTTGATTGGCGTGACGCGCCAAGGCACGATTCACATTAACGAAACGCAGGTGAATCTGTCGACGCTTAACACGGTGCTCCGCCAGATGATGGCCGAAGCCCCTGACCGCCCGGTGATTATCGTGAGCGACCGCGATGCCCCCAATGGTGTGGTGGTGGATATTCTCGATGAATGCAACCTCGCCAAAGTCCGCAAAGTCTCCATTTCGGCAAATAAGGAGGGGGAATGAATAGACAGTAGGCAGTAGACAGCGTAAAAACTTCCTACTTCCTACTTCCTACTTCTAACTGATCTATGCTTGATTTTGTTGGAAAATATCTCCGTTACCCGATTGCGCTGGTGCTCTCCTTTGTCGTGAGTGCGGTATTCTTCCTTGCTATCCCCGTAATCAATGCGCTGATGTCGGACAAGGGCGTGAAAGGAGAAACGGAACTTGAGGCCGTGACCGAAGTCGAAGTCCTGGTGAGCGAAAAGAAGCCCGAAGTCAAGCAGAAGGTGATTCGTACGATTGTGAATCCGAACCCGTTCAAGATTACCTCGAACATGGGAGTGTCCCGCAGTCAGAATTTCCAGATGGACTTGTCGCTTGCCCGCGGTGCCGCCGGCGATGGTGTGGCCGTGGGGACGGGCTCCATGGAAAACGTGGTGTACGAAGCGGGCGAAGTGGACGAACAGGCTCAAGTTTTGCGTGAAATTCAGCCCAAGTTCCCCGAAAAGGCAAAACGCATGGGCGTTTCGGGTTACGTGAAAGTCTTGATTGTGATCGATGTGTATGGCGACGTGGCGCAGGCTCAGGTGTTAACGCAGGACCCGCCCGGCTATGGATTTGATAACGAAGCCTTGAAGGCTGTAAGACAGTGGAAGTTTAGCCCGGCGCAGTTGGGCGGATTCCCCGTGGCACAAAAGGCCACAAAGGAGTTCCGCTTTGTCAATTAATTTTAATTACAAATGGGGCTTTTTTAAAATGCTTCGCAAAATGCTTATTTGCGGGCGGGGCCCCAGCTCGGAGTTGCGAAGGCCGCACGGGCCCCTCCCTGCACCCTCCCCATCCTTGGCCGACGCTTTTTTAAGAGTGAAATGCTTTATATTTGTTTTTTTGCTGCCTTTTTTTTCCTTCGCTGCAGAAGATTACTTCTTCAAGGCGAACGAGCTTTACGACCAGGGGAAGTACAAGGAAGCGGTTCCGCTGTACCGTGCGGCGATTGACGAAGGTCGCTACGAACCGTTTGCCTGGTTCAACTTGGGCAATGCCATGGTGCAGCTGGACCGTAAGCAGGTGGCGATGGTCGCTTACAAGCGTACGGTGGAACTTTTGCCGACTTTTGAAAAGGCCTGGATGCTCCTCGGTGACCTTTACTACTTGGGTGGCGATGTGGGCGAGGCTATTGCCGCCTACCAGCGTGCCGTTGAACTTGGCGTGGAATCGGACCACGTGCATTTTGCACTTGCCGAATGCTACCTGAAGGGCCGCGACTGGACGCTTGCCCAGAAGAACTTTGAACGAGCCTTGCAGCTGAACCCGGACCGTATGGATGCGTGGTACGGTTTGGCCGAAGTATACGAAAAATTGGGCGATTACGAATACGCTATCAAGACGCTTCAGAATGCGCTTCAGATGACGGCTACCGCGGGTGCCGATGTTCACTTTACCATGGCCTATTATTACCGCAGCATGGATTCTACGAGACAATCTTTGAACGAAATGGAAAACGGAATCCTGATGGATCCGGAAAATGTTTCGGCTCGCCGCTACTTGGCGCAAATGTATGTGCAGAATAATTCCCCGTGGATGGCGATTTTCACGCTTGAAGAAGGTTTGCGTCACAATAAGGGCAAGGCCGATTTGAACTTGGATTTAGGGCAAATCTACTTTACCCAGAAACGCTACGACGAAGCGTTCGAATGCTACATGAAGGCTTGGCTTGCGGGCAATTCTCAGGGCCGCATCGGTGCCGAAAACGTGGGCCATGTGTTCTCGAATGCAGGCGATACCGAAAAAGCGGAAAGCCTGTATAAGCGTATTCGCGAGAAAAAGTAGATTTTTCGTGGTGTAGCGCTTGCTTTTACTCGTTGTCATATATGCGGCTTTTATTGGCTTAGGTCTCCCTGATACGGTGCTTGGGGCGGCATGGCCCTTGATGCAGCGTGACTTGATGGCGCCTCTTTCGGCGGCGGGGCTTTTGTCGATTATCGTAAGTGCGGGAACGATTGTTTCTAGCCTGTGGACGCCGGCGCTTTTGCGTTTGATGGGGACGGGCAAGCTTGTCTTTATAAGCATTGCGCTTACAGCGGTGGCTTCGTTCGGTTACGGCATTTCGAATTCTTTTGCGATGATGTGCCTGTTTGCGATTCCCATGGGAATCGGGGCGGGCGCAATCGATGTCGCGATGAACAATTTTGCGGCGATTTACTTGGAATCGAAACACACGAGTTGGCTGCATGCCAGCTGGGGCGTGGGCGCATGCCTTGGTCCTGCCTTGTTTTCGATTTCGGTGGTGACGGGTGTCGGCTGGCGTGGCGCTTACGATATGGTCGCCTTGTTGCTTACGCTGATAGCCGTGATGATGCTTATAACGCTCCCGATTTGGAAGAAGATGGAGAAACGCGACGCCTCGCAACAGGAGTCGGCGGTAAAAGATATTTCGCTGCGGGCGGCCCTCAAGGTGCCCGGAATGAAGCTTTCTTTTTGGGTGTTTTTCTTTTATTCGTCGCTTGAAATTTCCACGAGCCTTTGGTGCGGTACTTACTTGGTGGCCCGCGGCTTCGAGCCTGAAATCGGTGCGATTGCGGTCTCGCTCATGTTTGCAAGCGTCATGGTGGGGCGCATTTTGAGTGGATTTTTTGCCATCAAGTTTACGGATATGCGCTTGGTGCATGCGGGTATTGCGATTGTGGTGCTTGGTTGTCTGGTGTTGGTGCTGCCTTTGCCGCTTTGGTTTACTCCGGTGTGTATTTGCCTGCTTGGGCTCGGTTGCGCTCCTGTATATCCGTCGCTGATTCACGCGACTCCAGCACGATTTGGCGAAGAACTTTCGGGCCGTGCCATCAGTATTCAAATGGCTGGTTCTTATGTGGGCTCTATTCTGATGCCGCCCGCATTTGGCCTTGTGGCGAGCAAGACATCTGTGATTGTGTGGCCGGTGGCGCTTGCGGTGTTTGTGGGCTGCCTTTTGCTATGCGTGTGCATGCTCGATTATGTGACGCGGAAAAAGTTGCACAATGCTTTTGCGACCGAGCGAATCAAGGACATTTTGCACCAAGTGGAAGCGATGGCAGAACAGCGCCGAAGACTCCGTAAGGAACGCCGCCGTGAACGCCGTAAAAACAAGCTGAAACAAGCGCGAATCAAACGGAAGCTGGATCGGCAATAAGTAGGGGACGATTCTTTTTTCTACATTTGGTTTCATGGCAAAGAAGAAAAAGATTTGGAAATCTCCGGCCATGGCACAGGCCATGCGCAGCAAAGAAGATAAACTCCGTGATACACTCACTCAGATTGTAAGCGGACAGAGCAGACTTTTAAACCGCCCCGAAGACTTGTACGAGGCAATTGCAAACGGCATTGACGATATCGAAAACTTCAAGGATCCCAAAGACCAGCTGGAACTTTTGGCTTGGACGTTGCGTGCGGACTTTATTTCGTTCAAGGCCGATACCGACGAAGAAAAGGAATACTGGGACAACCTCTTTTACGATGCCGGAACGTTCTTTGTGGAACTGGCAACGCAGTACAGCGACAAGGATTACGTTGCAGACTTGGTTCATGACCTTGCCATGCGCCATGTGGGTGGTGAAGGCCGCTCGGTGGTGTTCCTGAGCGTCGAAGAAATTTTGCCCAAGGAACGCGCGCAGGCTTTGCTCGAAGAATTGATTAACAAGGTGACGGAAGTCGACCAGGGAAACCGCGAAGATATTCTGGATGCCATTTGCGATATGGCAGACTCTATCAAGGATGCCGCGAACTTTGCGAAGGCCGCCCTCCTTAAGGACCCGGACAAGAGCAACGCCACGCTTATTGATATTGCTAATGCCCAGTTTATGGCAGGGAATATTGAACTTGCCAAGCAGTGGCTCGGCGATGTCCGTAACCCCGGCTCCGAAGACGAAGAAGCGTACCTGGATTTGCAGGCCGCTATTGCCGACAAGGAAGGTCGCAAGTCCGACTGCATCAAGATTGCCCGCACCTTATACGAAACCTTCCCGAAGGTGATGAACCTCGGGCGTTTGGCCGCCTTCTTGCCCGAAGCGGATGCCGACCGTGTGCTCAAGGAACATGAACAGTTCCGTAACGGCAATACGGCGAATCTTGAATTTATGCAACTGCTCGCAGGCATGAAGCGTTACGAGCAGCTTTCGGGCTACGTGGACCGCTACGAAAAGGATTTGACGACGCTCGATGCCGAAGAACTGACAGAATTTGCTGACGCCGTTGAAAAGGACGGCCAGAAGGCTCTTGCCGACCACATTCGCGACTGGATTGTGGAAGAACCCGAAGACGCCCAAGCATTTGACGATAAAGAATAGACGACAAGGATTAGGTGCTGATGGCTGTTTCGGCTAAGGTTTACTTGATTGGTGCTGGCCCCGGCGATCCGGGACTCTTGACGATTCGCGGAAAAGAAATTCTGGAGAATGCCGACGTGGTGGTGTATGACCGCCTGGTTTCTCCGGCGATTCTTGGAATGTGCAATCCGAAGGCGAAGATGGTTGACGTAGGCAAAATGCCGACGCATCACAAGGTGAAACAGTCCGAAATCAATAAGCTCTTGGTACAGTTCGCGAAGGAAAATCCGTCGGGAGTGATAGCGCGCCTCAAGGGTGGCGACCCGTTCGTGTTCGGGCGCGGCGGTGAAGAAGCGTTGGAACTGGTGGATGCAGGTGTGGAATTCGAAGTCGTGCCGGGCATTACCTCGGCAATTTCCGTGCCTGCCTACGCGGGCATTCCCGTGAGCCACCGTGGCATTGCGACAAGTTTCCACATCATCACCGGGCATGAAAAGGCTGAATCGAACGGAGAACTTTCGCTCGATTTTGAAAATCTCGCGAAGTGCCCCGGCACGCTCATCTTCTTGATGGGTATTGCCAACATGGATTTCATTGCCAAGCGCCTCATTGAATGTGGCAAGGACCCGAAAACGCCGCTTGCCTTTATCGAAAAGGGCACGACTCCGTACCAGCGCACTGTTATGGCGACGCTTGAAACAGCGGGGGAGACGATTGTCCGCGAAAAGGTGACCGCTCCTGCGATCACGATTATGGGTGGCGTCGTGGAACTCGGGCAAACTCTTGCCTGGAAAAAGAATTTGCCACTTTCGGGCAAGCGCCTGGTGGTGACTCGCGCTGCAAAGCAGGCCAGCGGGATTACCGCCCGCCTTACGGCTCTAGGCGCCGAAGTCATTGAAACTCCGATGATTGAGACTCGTGTGGTCGAAGGCTCGTTCAATTGGGCGGATCTCGCAAACTTCGATATCCTTGCATTCACCAGCACGAACGGCGTGGAAAGTTTCTTCAAGCAGTTGTTCGCTGCCGGTTACGATGTGCGCGTGCTTGCAGGCAAGAAAATTGCTAGTGTGGGGAAGATTACCGAAAAGAAGTTGCTCGAATACGGCATCCGCTGCGATTACGTCCCCGAAGACCACACCGGCGAAGGGTTGGGGAAGCTGCTGGCTACGCTCCCTGTGGACCATTCCCGTATTCTCCTCCTGCAAGGCAACCTCGCCGACGACACTTTGCTCAAACTCCTCCCGCAGGCGACCCGATGGGTTGTTTATGAAACGCTCCCGGTGTCGGAATTGCCCGATTGGAAGCGTGAAGCCGTCGAGAGCGCCGATGCAGTCGTATTCGCCAGCACCAGCGCCGTCGAGAATTTTGTCAAACTTATGCCTCAAAGCATACCCCATACCTCTTTCTGCATAGGTCGCATGACAGAGTCTGCTGCCCGCAAGCATGGTTTTGAAACCGTTACCTCCGACGAAACGACCATGGATTCCCTCGTGAAAAAGATTGTAGAATTTTACACTAAAAATTCCTAATCACTGTCTACTTCCTACTGTCTACTGCTAACTACTATGAAAGCTATTCTGATTATCGCGCATCACTGCATCTTGCCTGGGGCTTACAAGGGTTTCGAAGGTATTTTGGACAAGCTTCATCATGATTTGCCCGGTACGCGTGTGGCAAGTACGAGCCTGTTGGATTTGGAAAACGACCTGCGCACGCTTTTGCGCGAAGACATAGAGTCGGTGACGCTCCTGCCGTTCCTCTTGTTGAACGGTCAGCATACCAAGAACGATGTCCCGCGTGTGGTGGCGAAATTGCAGGCGGAATTCCCGCAGATTCCCGTTACGCTCATGCCTTGCCTTGGCGACTGGAAAGAATTTGCCGACATGGTTGTGGATGGTATTCGTTCTGCCCAGAAGAAAACTGAACCCGTCATTGCGAGCGAAGCGAAGCAATCTACGCCATCACAGAATCGATCCCTCTTTTCCATCGAACTGAATCTCGAAGGCAAGAATGTTCTCGTGGTGGGCGGTGGCCGCATTGCCCTTCGCAAGGTGAAAACACTTTTGCCCACGGGAGCCCGCATTACCGTGGTTGCCCCGCAGTTCGATCCGGAATTTGCTGCGATACCGTCTCTCGTCTTGAAAAATCGTCCCTACGAGCCGCTTGATCTCCGCGGCATCTTTATGGTTTTCATTTGCACCGACAAGCCCGATGTCAATGCGCAAGTCTCTAACGATGCTCATGCTCGTCGTATTCTGGTGAATAACGCCTGTGACTACCTTGACGGTGACTTTATCGTGCCCGCTCGCATGGATTTTGGCGAAAATATCGCCGTAACGGTCTCCACACAGGGACGCGCCCCTTCACTTGCCAAAAAGCTCAAACAGAAAATCCAGACCGAATGGGCCGAAGAACTTTCGCAAATTGAGCGAAATTTCGACAAATAAGGCGATTCCTTTCTAAACCATTCGTGATTAATATCACCCCTATTCCGAGTTGGAATAGGGGTTGGCGTTCTTTTTCTCCAACAAAAGTATAGTTTTTCAAACAAAATTATAACAAGGAGCAAAATATGAAAAAGTCACTGTTCTTAGCCATGGCTATCTCCATGGGTTTACTGGTTGGCTGCGGCGACAGCTCTTCCGAAAATTCCAATCCTGTCGGAGGCAATGGTGATAGCTCCATCGTCAAAGATGGTGACGTTTCCCTTACGGCGTTTTTCCCTGCGGAACTTAATGCGAGCGATGTGGTGGCATGGTATGCAACCGATGTCGAGACCGAAAGTCGAGAAGGAGTGGCGCTGACTTATGTGTCTGCGGTATACTTGTTTAAGGACGGCTCCTTTATTGTGACAGAAAGTCAATTGAGAGATTCTAAAGGCTACCATAAGGGTGTCGTTGCTGAAGGTGGATGGTCCGGCTCCGATTACAGCAATGGAATCATTGAAATCACGATGAATGGCAATAAACTCCCGCTCGAAATCAAGAATGGAAAGTTCTCGATCAATCCTGATGGCGAGGGGGAAATGCACTACACTCTCATGAAATCGGACGTGCCGAAGGCCAGTAATGGCGGAAGCAGTGTAGAAGACAATAGCCAAGTCGTGGAAGAAAGCCGCAACGGCACTGAAGAACAGCTTGAAAAAGCGAAGTTGCTTATTCAGGGTTCCGGAGCAGAAGCTGCGGAGGGGATTGCCTTTGAAATTGCTGAACCGGAATGGGAACAAGTTGGCGTAGTGTATAAGGCTGTTTATACAATTACGGTAGCTTGGGATGACGAAAAATTCGCAATTGACGATTCTGAAAATGCGATAGGAATCGGCCAGTACCCGGTACACGCCATTGGTGTGCAGGAAGAGTCCTTGCCGCGTGATTGGAATAATAACGAGTGGGATCTTCTGAATATCTCTCGTGGAGAAAAATCGGTAACGGTAACCATTTCCCAGAAGATTGATAACCTGAAAATTGCTCGCGCTTATGTTGTCGGTCAGTATAAGGGAAAACTCTTGACGTTGTACAGCAAGGCTTTCTTCATTATTCCTCCGGGAACCGAAGTTGAGGGCTATACCTCTTCTCCGGCTGTTTCGTCCGATAATCCAGTTGATGTAGAGGATGACAATCCTAGTGAAGAAGACGAGGATATCCCGGGTATTGAATCTTACAGCAGTGCTTTTGGTCCGTTCTTCCCGGTTGGTTACGAAGCGGAAGATGTGGCTGCGTGGTACTTGACTGAATATGAAGAAGATGGTGAGTTCCCGAGTTCCCACATTGAAACCGTTTATCTTTTTAAAAATGGAACATTCCTGGTGACCAAGACTCGTTTGAAAAGGGGCGAGATCTCGCGCCGCATTACGGCTCAAGGTGAATACAGCGTCGAGAAAGAAAATGATTTCTTGAATAATGTTGTGAATGTTACTATTGTAGAAAACGGAGAATCCATTTCCGTTGAAGGTACAATTGAAGATGGTAAACTGTCGGCGCCGATGAGCTCCTATGTTTATACTTACATGAAGGAACCTGCGACATCTCTTATGAGCCGCGAACCTACAGAATAGAACTTCGGAAATGAGACTTGAAAAAGTGGGGCTGATGTAAATTGGCCCTTTTTTTTTTATATTGTAGGTGAAATAAGGAACTAAGCAATGATTATCCGTCCACGTCGTTTACGCAAGAATGCAACTATCCGCAACATGGTGGCAGAAACCGCCGTGAATCCCGATTCCCTCGTTTACCCGATGTTCGTGGTCGAAGGGGAGAATGTCAAAGAAGAAATTCCTTCGATGCCGAACCAGTACCGCTTTAGCATCGATGAAATCTTGAAGGAACTGGAAAGCTGCGTGGCAGTGGGCGTCAAGTCCATTTTGCTTTTTGGCATTCCTAGCTACAAGGACGAAATGGCAACGTCTGCTTATGACGATGACGGAATCGTGCAACGTGCGGTTCGCTCGATCAAGGCGAAGTTCCCGGAACTGTATGTGATTACCGATGTGTGCCTTTGCGAATATATGAGTCACGGTCACTGCGGTATTGTCAAGGAAGACGGCGATGTCGATAACGACCCGACGCTTGAACTTTTGGCAAAGACGGCGCTTACGCATGCCGAAGCGGGTGCCGATATGGTAGCGCCCTCCGATATGATGGATGGTCGTGTGGCGGCAATCCGCGCAAAACTTGATGAAAACGGATACCAGAATTTGCCGATTATGGCTTACAGCGCGAAGTTTGCGAGTGCCTACTACGGCCCGTTCCGCGATGCGGCGGATTCCGCACCGCATTTTGGCGATCGCAAGAGTTACCAGATGGATGTTCGCAATGGTCGCGAAGCCTTGCACGAAGTGGAACTTGACTTGGAAGAAGGTGCCGATATCGTGATGGTTAAGCCCGGGCTTGCCTTCCTCGATGTTTTGCGTGAGACTGCTGAATTGAGCAGTGTGCCTGTGGCCGTTTATAATGTCAGTGGCGAGTATTCCATGGTAAAGGCTGCTGCTCAACAGGGGTGGATCAACGAAGAGGCGATTATCCGCGAAAACTTGATTGCCTTCAAGCGAGCCGGAGCCGATATCATTATCACTTACCATGCAAAAGAAGCGCTTGAAAAAGGCCTTTTGAAGTAGAATTTAACGTAAGTCGTTGTTCTGTAATAGTTTACACTAAAATTTCATAATAAATGATGCAAGTTACAAAAAACTTTTTTTGTAACTTGTATGTTTTTTATTGACTTTGTAAAAAAAAGTATTATATTTGTAGGGCGTTTTAATAAAAACGTACATAAAAGTTAAATGGAGAATAAAATGAAAAAACTGATGATTGTTGCCGCTTTCGGCGCTGCCGCTGTCCTCACTGCTTGCGGTGATGATTCCTCTTCTAACGCTTCTGGTTCTTCCAAGACTCAGCTCGACGGCAAGGCCGTTGTTTCTTGTGACGTGGTTAGGAACATTGCTGGTGTTGAAAGCCACTCTTGCCATGCTATCGCCGCTGATGACGCTGGCGTTGATGCATTCTTGGCCAAGTGCGGCGCTAACAACGAATTCGACAAGGCTGTCTATACTCCGGGTCAGGGTTGCACGGGAGCCTTGCTCGCTTGCGATACGCCGGCTGGTGGCCAGGTGGAATACTTCTACGATGATGCTTCCGCCCATGTTGGTTGCGAAATGGCTAGCCCGCACGCATTCTAATCAAAGCTAAATTACATTCGTGTATTTTTCTGAGGAAATCCAGCTTTCGGGCTGGATTTTCTATTTTTGGTGGCATGAACCATTCTTTAAGCGAAAAACTTTTTGCAGAAGCCAAGGGCCTGATGCCCGGTGGCGTGAATAGTCCTGTACGTGCCTATGGTAATGTGGGGGCGACTCCTCCGTTTATCAAGCGTGCCAAGGGCAGCCACATTTACGATGTCGATGGCAACGATTACATTGATTACGTGGGCAGCTGGGGTCCCATGCTTTTGGGACATGCTCATGATGCCGTCATCAAGGCGGTGGCCGAAACGGCCCAGAATGGTCTCAGTTTTGGCGCTCCCTGCGGGCTGGAATCGGAACTTGCGAAACTCGTGATGGAGCTTGTGCCGAGTGTCGAGATGATCCGTATGGTGAACAGTGGTACCGAAGCGACCATGAGTGCCATCCGTGCGGCGCGTGGTTTCACGGGCCGCGATAAGATTGTCAAGTTTGAAGGTTGCTACCACGGCCATAGCGATAGCTTGCTGATTAAGGCGGGCTCGGGAATGCTTACCACGGGTAAGCCGAGCAGCAAAGGCGTGCCGGCGGACCTTGCTAAATACACGCTGACGCTGCAATACAATGACGTGGCCGGCGTCCGTGAATTGTTCGATAAAATTGGTGACGAAATTGCGGGCGTCATTGTAGAACCCGTGGCCGGGAATATGGGCGTGGTGCCCGCGAAGAGAGAATTCTTGAAGACGCTTTCCGAAGAAACCAAGAAACATGGCGCACTCTTGATTGTAGACGAAGTCATGACCGGTTTCCGCGTAGACATTCACTGCGCACAGGGCTTGTACGGCATCAAACCGGACCTGACGACTTTTGGTAAGATTATCGGTGGCGGCATGCCGGTGGGCGCTTATGGTGGTCGCTTGGATGTCATGCAGCAGATTGCGCCGCTTGGCGGAATTTACCAGGCGGGTACGCTTTCAGGTAACCCAGTCGCGATGGCCTCGGGGCTTGCCACGATGCGTGAACTGAAGACTCACCCTGAATATTACAAGCATGCCGAAGCGATGACGACACGCCTGATTGAAGGACTTAAAGACGCCGCAAAGACGGCGGGAATTCCGCTTGCGACAAATCAGGTGGGCTCCATGGGCTGCATCTTCTTTACCGAAGGCCCCGTGACATGCTTTGCCGATGTGCAAAAGTCCGACTTGGATTTGTTCCGCCGCTACTTCCTTGGAATGCTTGACGAAGGTATATACCTCGCTCCGAGCCAGTTCGAGGCAATCTTTGTGAGTGCCGCCCATACCGAAGCTGATATTGACCGCACCGTGGAAGCGGCCCGTAAGGTTTTCAAGGCCCTGTAATTTCTATATTAAGACTCCATTGCGAAGACCCGTAGGCGATACGGCAATCCGGTGATAAAGAGGTTTTTAAATGATTGTATCTTGGATGACCACCAACAAGTGTAACCTGACCTGCAAGCACTGCTACCAGGACGCGGGCGAGAACAAGGCTGCAGAACTCACGACGCCGGAGGCCCTCAAGCTGATTGACGAAATCGCGAAGGCGGGGTTCAAGATTATGATCTTTAGCGGTGGCGAACCCATGACCCGCCCGGACATTGTGGAACTTGTCGCGCATGCCTCGAGCAAGGGGCTACGCCCGGTGTTCGGCACCAACGGCACGCTCATTACGCACGACCTGGCCTTTGAACTCAAGAAGGCGGGCGCGATGGCGATGGGCATCAGCATCGACAGTATCGACCCCAAGCGCCATAATGATTTCCGCGGGCTCCCGAACGCCTTCGAACTCACGATGATGGGCATCGAGAACTGCAAGGCGGCGGGCCTCCCGTTCCAAATCCACACGACCATCATGGACTGGAACCAGAACGAGATTTTCGACATCATGGACTGGGTCAAGGAAATCGGTGCGGTAAACCACCAGATTTTCTTCTTGATTCCCGTGGGTCGCGGCAAGGAAATTGAAGGTCACGCCCTGCGCGTTGCCGAATACGAGGGCCTGCTCCGCAAGATTATGGAAAAGAGCCGCACGCTCGGAATCCCCGTCAAACCCACATGTGCCCCGCAGTTCCTGCGCATCGCAGACCAATTGGATATCAAGACGCGCTACAGTCGCGGCTGCCTTGCGGGCATTGACTACTGCATCGTGAGTCCCATCGGTAAGGTGCGCCCCTGCGCCTACATGATGGAAGAAGCGGGCGATGTTCACGACACGCCGTTCGACGAAATCTGGGCGAACGCCGAGGTGTTCAAGAAACTCCGCACCAAGGCGTACTCCGGTGCCTGCGGCAAGTGCAAGTTCAACGACCGCTGCGGCGGTTGCCGCGCCCGTGCCGCTTACTATCATGACGGCGACTACATGCAAGAAGACTCCTACTGCGCCTACGGAAGAGGAATTAAGTAGACAGTGGTTAAGTAAACAGGGCGGCTTCGCCGCAATTATAAAAACTTCCTAATTCCGAATATCTACTGTCTACTTCCTACTGCCTACTTCCTACTAACCACTAACCACCAACCACTAACCACTAACCACTTATCCATGGATAACACGAACGACGACGAAAAATTCATGCGCATGGCGCTCCGCGAAGCCGAAAAGGCTTTCGATGAGAAGGAAATCCCTATCGGTTGCGTTATCGTGAAAGATGGGGTTGTTATCGGTAAGGGTCACAATCAGATTGAGATGCTCAAGGACGCCACCGCCCATGCAGAAATCCTTTCGATTGGAACGGCGGCGAGTCATCTTGAAAACTGGCGTCTAGACGGATGTACTTTGTATGTAACGCTCGAACCCTGCCCGATGTGCGCCGGTGCCATTCTCAACAGCCGAATCAGCCGTGTGGTCTATGGTTCCCCGGATACCCGTTTTGGCGGTTGCGGCACCACAATCGACGTTATTTCGAACAACGCACTCAAACGTGAAGTCGAAGTGGTCGGGGGGCTCCTTGCTGACGAATGTCTGGGCCTTTTGAAGGCTTTTTTCCAGAAAATGCGCCTTGAAAAAGGCGATTCTGGGAATAAGGGAATTAGTTAATACTATATTCTAGACATGAATTTCTTTAAGTTTTTTACGGGCTCTGTAGCCCTATTCGCTCTTTGTGCTTGCGACGGGAATGAATTCACTATCTCGTTCAACACCCAAAATGTTCAACAGCAAACCTATTTCCTCGAATCTTCCTTGAACGCAATCCTTCCGACGACGGATTCTGTGTCCGGAACGCCCGAAGCGATGAATACGCACCTCAATGTCCGTGCGACCAATTCGCTTTTGACCGCGTATGACGATGGTTCAGCCAAGTTCCAGCTCAAAATTGATTCGGTGGACTACAAGTCCGACAAACGCACGGTCGAAGAATTCAGCAGCATGGAACGCTACATGTCTACGGAACATTTCCAGTTCAAAATGGCTAAAGATGGTGATATCCGCGATGCCGTCATCGAAGATTCCGTGATGCTCGGGACTGAGGCCCTGGATTTGATTCGCATCTTCCTCAAGGTGCAGCCCCTTTTGCCGGGCAAGCCGGTTAAACTGGGTGAAACTTGGGACCGTTCTGTGGAAATCCCGGGCAATTCGGGTAAGACCGTGGTGTACAAGTCCTTTACCCTAGAAGACCATTATGTTCATGACGGAATCCAGATGGCAAAAATCGGTATGAACCTGAAGTACAGGGAACTGGCCGACTCGACTTCTGACCTGCGTATGGAAAGCAAGGGCTTTATCGTAGGCTCGGGCAGCATACTCTTCGATATGACGAATGGTGTGATTTCGAGCGTGAAGATGGAATTGACCGGCGATCTCAGTGTAAACGATATCGTTGCTGACAATGTGATTCCTGACATGCATGTGATCCAGAAAATTAAACTGAGGAGTGAAATTTGATTCTAGGCTTAAAAAAATGGTCGGGGTTAGCCTTAACGACGCTCCTGTTTGCGTATAACGCCGTTGCGGGGGAGATGCCTTTCCCGCCGATTGAAAACGGCAAGGTGAAACTGGTGGTGGCGGATAGCCCTTACCTGTTGGAACAGGGTGCCGTATTTTCGGCAAAAGATACTTTGGAAATCGAACCGGGTGTAACGGTTCTCATGGGTGAATACGCAAAGCTCATGTTCCGCGGTTCAGTAAAGATTATCGGTACCGAGGCCGCCCCCGTGGTCTTCAGGAGTGCCGACTCCATCAAGAGCTGGAACGGCGTGCACTTCGTGTCTGCCAACCGCCCCTTTGAAATCAAGAACCTGATTATCGAAAACGCCTTCCGCAATACGGTGTTCCGTTCCAAGGGTATTTTCGAAAACGTGAAGTTCGTGAACAACTACTACGGCCTTTGGATTGACGACGTGCCCGAAGTATTCCTGGCCCGTTGTGAATTCCTGCGCAACCGCTTTGCCCTTTCCATTCGAGCAGGACAGGTGGTTGCCGCCGATACCAAGATCAACGATAACGTTTATGGTCTTTACCTGGAACCGGGCGGAAAGTTCGATGGCGACAGGGCTTTGATCAAAGACAACCTTGAAGCCGACGTGCGCAACGAAGCCGAAGAACTTGCGTCTCAAGGCAAGCGCGTGAACAGGAACATCTGGCACCGTATCGAGACCTCTTTCTAAGGGAACTTTCGTGCAAGAGTCCTTTCGCAGATCCATTCGCAAGATGACGGACAGCAGTGTCCGTCTTTCGGTGCGCCCGAACCGTTCTACTATGATGGCGACGCTTTCGCAGTCCATGATGGTGACGTGGTCGATTGTGCTGCACGAGCATTTGGATGCCATGCTGAACGACCCTGCAGTAAACGTGGGAACCACGGAACTGATTTCTTACAGCGAAACGGCGTGGAAGTTAGCAGATTCCAGCTTCCCGCAGATCAAGGCCGATGCGAACAAGCTCTACGACGAATTCCGTACCAAGTGGATGCAGCGCTTTTCGACTGACGAAGTGATGCGTCTGCTTTTGGAAGGCGGTGACTTCTTGCATCATGACGAAGAAAAGGGCTGGGCTCTGACGGTCAAGAACAACAAGCAAGATATTAACGCTTTTTATTCGGCGACAATTCACCTGCTGGTGAGCGACGCCGAACCGTTGTTCGTCCGCATGCACGGGCGCGTGATGCAGCTGCAGGAAAAGTTGTGCAAGTACTGGCTTTCCGAAAGCGCCGTGGATGCGGTATCCAAACTGCTTCCCAGTTTGGAAGCGTCGCTCCGCGATAAGGAAAACGCCCTGGTGGTATCTCTGCGCAGCTCGCTGAACGCCTTGGCTAAAAAGCGCTTTGCCGCTGCATTCAACACCAAGAGCCCTGCGCATTACTACAGCTCGGCAGCCTCTTGCGCACGCAACGTGGGCCGTTACTGGAATCCGCACTACGCTTACGAAAACGGCTTCTTGGCTTTTACGGATGATTTTTGTGATTACGCTCGCGGCTTAACCCTTCAGATTATTGAATGGTACCAGAGCAAGTGGGCGTTATTCTTGCGCGGGTTCTCCCGCGGTCAATTGAATCTATTTGAGGTGAAAACATGAAAAATTCATTCCATGTCATTTTAGCTCTTACCATTGTGGGACTTTTGGCCTTGGTGATTGCCGCTTGCTATTTCGGCGCACCGCTCTTTGGCTGGATTATCATGGCGGCAATCTTTGCTGTATTTGTCGGCGAACAGGTGGTTGCCCTCAAGACGGTGAAGCAAATTGCTGCCGAAACCGAAATCTTGGAAACTTGCAGAAAGCGCGGTGGCTATGTCAGTGGCGACGGCGTTGTCGCGAAGCGTGTGGCTTTGGCTCAGAACTTGATTTCCAAGAACATTCGCCTCGATTCTTCGATGGCCTACGAAGTGCTTTCTAACAGTGTCTCTATCGCGGTTCCCAAGAGTGCCGGCGGTACGGTGATTCTACTTGGCTTGATGGGTACGTTCTTTGGTCTTATGTATTCTGTGGCGACGGCCGGTGGTGCCATCGATAACTCGACGACGCAGGGCACGCTCGATACGATTCAGCTCTTGTTCCAGAATATGAAGGGTATTTTCGGCACGAGCCTTTGCGGCTTGTTTGCCGCCTTGATTTTGAACGCTAGCCGCAACATGATGGTGTCTGCTCGTGAAGATTTCGTGGCGGAACTGGACACCTTGACCTTGGACTTGCAGGGCGCTGCAAATGGCGAAAGCGATGAAGCGCAAGCCCAGACGGAACTCGAACGCCTGTTTGATTCTGTCGAAAAAAATTTGTCTGTCGTCGCCTCTTCTGTAAAGGAAGGCCTTTCGGGTGTTGTCTCGATGGTGGGCGACGAACTTTCTGCCATGACGACGAAACTAAACGAATCGCTTGCCAATGTTTCTCAGAACATGAACAAGGCTGTCGAAAACTTGGGCCCCTCAGTCAAGGATTCTTTGTCGGGGGCATTCACCCCGATGGAACAGAACATCAAGACGCTTTCTGCTTCTGTGGAATCGATTCCGTCTAAACTCGATGAAAAGTTGAACGGTATTTCTACGACGCTCAAGAACTCTCTCGAAGGCGTTTCGAACAATGTGGAAACGGCTCTTTCGAAGGTGGCTTCCGATGTGAAGTCTGGCCTCGATGGCGTTGCTTCTGCAACGGAATCGGCCATGACCGATTCGACGAAAAATATTGCTGCTGCCGTGGCCGATCAGGTCAAGCAGTCCGACGAACAGTGGAAATCCTTCATGGAACGCCTTTCTGCCGAAACGCTCAAAAACGTGGACAGCCAGAAAGAAGGCCTCGAAACCCTCAAGAACGTTGCCTTGCAGGTGGCCGAAAAGGCTCAGGCCGGTTCTGCCGAACTCAGCAATTCTGTTGCCGAAAAGCTTTCTGCTCTTTCTTCGGATATTCTCGGCGCCTTCCAGAAACTTTCGGAAACTTCTTCCGTGCTGCTTGAAGCTCAGAAGGCTCTCACCGAAAGCATTGACAACCGCGTGGTCAAGGAAAAGGAAGCAACCGACGCCCTGGGCGGCAATATCGTGGAAACCGCGGAACTCATGCGCGTGAACCAGTCCGAACTCAGCGCGAACCTCGAAATGCTGCGTGCCGGCCTCGAAACGATTCTCGAAAAGCTCTCTGGCGATACCGCCGAACGCGACGAAGAAGAAAGCTTTGTGGAACACCTCAACCAGTCTCTGGAGGCCTTCCACGAACGCGCCAGCGAAGTGCTTATGGAAAACGCCGTCAAGACGCAGGAAATCTTGCTTGAAGTTTTGGAACAGACTCAACGTTCTGCCGTTCAGCAGCCTAAGGTCGAGGGCTAAGCATGCGCTTCAAGAAAGACGAAAACAGCAATCCTTGGATGGCGTACACGGACTTGGGTGTTGCCCTGGTTTCGTTGTTCATCCTCGCGTTTGTGGCCATGGCAACCCTTAAGGAACAGAAGGCCGAAGACCTGACGCGTACCGAAGAAGAAGTGCTCAGCTGCCAGGAACAGATGCGAAAAATTGCGGCTGAACGCAACGCGCTTTTGTCCAAGAGCCTGCAGACTTCTATCGAGGCGGGGCTCATTGCTCTCGAAGACGGCAAGATTCAGATTCAGGCTTCGTTCTTATTTCCGATTAACGGTGCAGACCTTACCAAAGAAGGTGAGGGCGTGATTCGTGGCATTAGCAAGGGTCTTCTGGAAGCCCTTGATTCTACCGACGTGATTATGGTGAGTGGCTTTACCGACGATACTCCGGTGAAATCCAAGACTTACACCAACTGGAACCTTTCTACTGAACGCGCGGTGAACGTGGTCAAGACGCTCATCGCTCAAGGGTTTCCGCCCGATAGGCTCTTTGCTGCAGGCTTTGGCGAACACATGCCCAAGTATCCTAACGATAGCGAAGAACACCGCCGCCTGAACCGCCGTGTAGAAATCGGCGTCACCCCGCTGCAGAAGACGACTCAGGAGTAGGGTTTCGATGCAAGAACGCTTGGATACCATCCGCCAGAATATCGATGCAATCCGCAAGAGCGGAAAACTTTCGCATTGGCGTATGGTCTATGCCGAAAACCTGCTGAACCGTGCCGGAGAATATCTGGCGGTCGATAGGCTCCCTGAAGCGAACATGGTGGCCGATAAATTGGAACGTTGGATCAAGACGCATACGCCGCGTGTCGATTCGTCTGAACGATTCTCCGAAAACCCCATGGTTTTCTGGAATGCTGAAATGCTTTTGGGCATGTCTGCCAAGCTTAAGCAGACGCTTCTGGAAAAACGTCAGTTGGTGCCGTCGACGGAACGCGATTCGACGATCCGTCGCCTGACCCTAGTAGAAGGCTGGATTCGTGAAGGTCAGCTGCTGCAGGCTCATGATGAACTTTTGGCGCTCCGTACCGCCCTTATTGCCCGCTTAAGGCGAAGCTTCCGCGCGCGTCTCGTGGCGACCGACCTTTATCGTGGAACGGCATCGGTGCCGGCCGGTAGCTTGGTGGGGCCGTACAACGCCCTCCATACGCTCGAAGAAACCTTCCACGTGGTGGGCGAGCGTGATCCTATATGGGTCGAAGACTTCCTCGAAATCTATAACGACTTGTTCCGCGTGGTAGAACGCCTCGTTCCGCAAGACAAAAAGTGACACGTAGTGTCATCCTGACCCTGAACTTGTTTCAGGGGAAGGATCTAAAAAAAGAGCTCCCGAAGGAGCTCTTTTAAACTTTGGCGGGTCAAATTAGAATCCGATACTCAGCTGGCCCATGTAAATACGTTCTTCGTCCTGGCCGGTGTAGTAACCGAGTTCTTCAGCCCAGGTAGCGAATTCAACCGTAATGAAACGCAGGGCTTCGATGGCGAAACCGGCAGAGGGGTAGCCGCCCTTGAAACCGCCCGAAAGACGCAGGGCGAGCATGCGGATTTCGTTGTTGTAGCCCGGCCAGGCGAGCAAGTTCTGTTCTACTTCGAGACCCATGTTCAAGTGAGAGAATACCTTATAGTTTCTTTCGTTGTTGAATGCATCGGCGTAGTCGCAAGCGATATTGAACTTACGGGCGTAACCGGTGTTCTTGTTGAAGAATCGGGGGCTGTAGTTGAAACCAGCCGTGAGGTTCGGCGTAATCTTGTCACCGGCGAGTTCCTTGAAGTACACGTCGCGCAGCGACATACCGACTCTGAATTCGCGAGTCAGCTGGTAGAGCACGCCCATATCGATACCGGCAGAAACAGATTCAAAATCGAAAATGTTGTCGGTGACGTCGTGGTAGCGGTCTTCAAGAGTATCTTGCAGGGCGTCGTAGTTCAACACGTCTACGGTAATCATTTCGACCTTCTGGCGCTTGGCCATCTTGACGCCCAAACCGACAGACAGGTTGTTGGTGAATCCGTAAGAAAAACCGGCCTGGGCCACACCGTCCACGTAGAAGGTGTCAATAGCGAGGAAGGGGAGCACAAGGCCTCCGTCCAGGTAAGGTGCGACGTTACCGTCTACCCAAATTGCACCGCCGAATCCGTGGAACGCCATTTCGGCATCCATCTTGATTTTCATGGTCAGGTATTTGTGGTCGTAATTGTTCAGCTTGTGAATCAGTTCCGGGTGAGTGGCGAGCGTATCCATCAAAACATTGGATTGGCTAAGGCCCAGGGCCTCAGCAGTATTTCTTGCATTCTTGTAAATTTTCTGCAAGTCCCTAGCCACGCTGTAAGTTGAGAAGTAGGTTTCGAACGGACCGGCTCCGCCCAAGTTCAGGCGCATGTCGCCCAAAAAATTGCGGGGGTAGTAACCTTGTTCCGGGCGCTTTTCGTAGTTACCCAGGCGGTTAATCTGGCTCAAACCGGCGTAGTTGAAGTAGATTGCTTCTTTGTCGTCTACAAGGGCCACGTGGGCGTTACCCATGGCTTCGGCACGCAGGGAATGGTGGGTCGGAGCTTTAGCTGCATACGTGGCGACAGCAAGTACAAAAATCAAGAAAAACAGAATCTTTTTCATCGCTTACTTCCTCCCTTCGAACCACTGCATAAAGCGTTTTTCGTCGTAGTTTGCCCAGCAACCTCCAATGTACTGCTTTCTGAACGCCAGGTCGTATTGGATATTGTTGATGTCCTTATCCTTGGCGATAGCGTGCTTGTAGGCGTTGTATTCTTCGGGGGGCAGACCCTGCGGGTTGAAGGTCAGGCCTGTTGCAAAGACCAGTCGGTGGTTGTTGTTGCTTACGCGGTCCTGATACTTGGGGTAGACGAAAGCCCATTCGGTTTCGAGTTCGTCCCGGTTGTCTGCGACAGTCTTGCCGTTCATGTCGATATCGACGGTTTCGTACTTTTCGTTCGGATTGACCCTGCTGATAACACGGAGGTCCCTGATTGCAGTCTTTCCTGCGGTAACGTTTTTAAGGATCATGTCGTTATCGTATTCAATCTTGTTGGTCTTGTCGCTCACGTCCTCGTCGATTTCTCCATCGCCGTCGTTGTCTTCGCCGTCGTAGAGTTCTTCGTCAACGCAGCCGTCGCCGTCGTCATCGATAATGTCGCTGTAGCCGAACTGGCCGATAATGATATTCAATGTTTTGGTTTGCTGGTCTTCGTTATCCTTGGCCTTGTCGGTTTCTTGGGCCAGAGCGCCGCACATGCTGCTCACGGCAGAATGCTGTGCTTCTTCTTTAAGGTTGTCGAAGCCCTGCAGGTAGCTGTCGAACATCTTGGTCATGCTTTCGGGGCTTTCTTCGCAGGTCTTGAAGACGGCGTTGAAAGATTCCACGGTTTCTGCCGGATCGTTCTTGATGTTGTTCAAGACGCTGGCCATGTCGCAGGAATTTTGCTGGCCCTTCTGCAGCGAACAGCCTTCCATACTCTGGGTCGTTTTTCGCAGTACCAGCATGGTTTTCATCATCTGGAGAATCATGTAGCCTTCAGAAATAGTCTTGTAGGTGATCACGCTGTCGGTTTTGCCAGCCTTGTCGCGTTCGATAAACTGGTTTGCAATGGCGTTCACGGAATCAATGGCATCTTGAAGTTGGACTGCAATGGCATCGGACATGCCCGAGAAGGGCACCTTGGAGTCGCGGCTTGCGTTCACGTAAGAAAGCAACGAGAACACGTTGGTTTCTTGGGTGGTGTTCAGCTTGCGGTTCAAGATGGCCTTCATGAGGCCGAACCAAGCTTGAGAATAGCTGGAGTCGGCCACAATTGCTTTGTTGAAATAGTATTCTGCGTTAGAATATTCGTTATCACGAATTTTCTTGTAGCCTTCGTAGGTAAGCGCCTGGGCATCGTCGTCTTTGATGTTGATGCTTTCGGTGGGGTTAAAAATGTTGCATCCGGCTATACTCAACGAGAGGACAAGTGCCGAAGCCCATAAGAACTTGGATTGAAGTACGTTTCTCATTACACTATTCCCATTTTCCTAAAAGATAACATTATTCTTACAAAAAGAATTTCTCAATCTGTTTTTTTTGTAGTTTTTTGAAAATCTTGTGATATTTGTGGCTTTTTTTTGATGTTTTTTCGGATATTGGTAAAATATCTATCTTTGTTGTATGGAATCTTATCGAGAGTATTTTCCGACAAAGGCGTTTCGCTTGGCCGAAATGCGCCTGGCAAGCCTTTTGAGGGCGGAAAGAGATCGCCTGGATGCCGTTGCGGCGACCATGGGCCGAGAATCGGCGATAGGTCCTGATAATTTACTCGAAGAACTCCCTAAAATCAAGGAATTTACGCGAGAATACCACCGGCTTTTTTCGGAGTATTTAGACGCGGTTTTGCCGCAACAGCCGCGCCCAATCCAGTGTAGACCTGCTTGCGGAAATTGCTGCCACCATTACCCCATGTCGGTAGAACCCTTTGAATTGTTGACTCTGTATTGCGACCTACGGGGGCGGAATGACTTGCTCGATATTATGGAGGCCTGCCAGGTAAGGTCGTCGCTGTTCGGCAAATTTTTTGAGGCGAGACGTGCCGAGGGTGCAGTGCCTGACCAGATGGATTTGGACGATTACGCCGAAGACAAGGCCCTGCATGACTATTTTAGCGCCTGGAACCCGTGCCCGTTTTCGGACAAAAAAGGCGATTGCACGGTGTATCCGTTGCGTCCGGTGTCTTGCCGCATGTATTTTAGCGAGACAGACCCCAAGTTCTGTACGCCGGAGCATTTGCAAACTCCCGAAAACGATAGCTATATTGTGTATTTGCCGGACAGCATCGAAGATGCGGTGTACGGGATTTCGGAACATTTTACCCTTTTGGATTTGCCGGAAAGCTATTTTGGCGGACTTTTGGCAGTAAACCGTTTCGAAGGCCTGATTGGCGGAAACTGAGAATGAATTTGTTTGGAATGCAGTTAGACCTGTTCGGGAATAATTCCGATGTTCCCAAGGAACCGGCAAAGCCGAAAGTACCGGCTTCGGTTTCGCAGAATGGGCTGGTGCATTTCAAGTACAATACGCAACTCAAGAAGAGCATCCGTTGCAAGGGGGGAGTGCTGTTTGGCCATCCCGAAGTAATTTTGCCTGCCTACATGAAGGACCCCGAGTTTGCGCCGGCGCGTGAACTTGCCGCCGAATGGGCGGAACACGCCATCAAACGCAAGACGGTGAAAAATAAGGCGATTATCAAGGACCTGGTAAGCCGCTTTTGGACGCTGGTAGAACAGATTCTTGCAGACCGTGGCGATGAGTCGCTTTCGAGTAAGGGGCGCCTTCCGCCTATAAAGCCGCAGGGCAAGTACCATAACTTGAACGATGTGCTTGCCGCAATCAACAGTACGTATTTTGAAGATAAATTAACTTGTCGTATCACGTGGAGTAATCGCATAGGCGGGCTCAGCTTCCATTCGGTCCGTCAGGACCCTGTGACCGGCGAAGAATTCCACCTGATTAGCATCAGCAAGGGCTACGATGCCGCCAACTGCCCGGAGTATGCCGTGGCCGGTGTGGTGTATCATGAATGCTTGCATATTGCGATTCCAGTTGAAATCAAGAACGGCCGCCGCATTGTGCATGGCCGCAACTTTAGACGTCGCGAACGCCAGTACATCTATTACGACGAATGGATCCACTGGCACAATCACGTGCTTCCGCTGAATATCCGCAAGATGCGGAGACACGCAGAATTGTAATGCAGTAGACGGTAGACAGTAGGCAGTAGACAGTAATTGGCGCTGAGTCCTTCCTACTTCCTACTTCCTACTTCCTACATTTTTCTACATTTAGCGCCGTAAAATTAACAAGGACCAAATTATGGCAATGCAAGATATGAATGACCAGGTTCAGGCACGCCTCGCGAAGCTTGAAAAGTTCAAGGAAATGGGTGTGGAGGCTTATCCGCACAAGTTCAACCGTACGCACGATTCCAAAGTTTTGAAAGAAAACAAGGCTGCCCTGATGGCGTCTGGTGAAGAAGTTGCTTTTGCTGGCCGAGTGGTTCGCTTCAACCGCAAGGGAAAGATGTGCTTTATGCACCTGAAGGACCGTTATGGCCGCCTCCAGGTGGTGGTGGCCCGCGACGAGGTGGGCGAAGAAAACTATGAAATCGTGAAGATGACCGACCTCGGTGACTTTATTGGCGTAAACGGTTTCATGTTCGAAACCCAGACGGGCGAATACTCCGTGCACGTGAAGAAGGTGACCATGCTTTCGAAGGCTGTGCGCCCGCTTCCGGTCGCTAAGGAAAAGGTGGACGAAAACGGCAACAAGGTCGTGTTCAACGAATTTGCCGACGTGGATACCCGCTACCGTCAGCGTTACATTGACATGGCCTTGAACGACGACGTGAAGGACGTGTTCATCAAGCGTTTCAAGATTCTGCAGGCTATCCGCGAATACCTCATTGAAAAGGGATTCATCGAGGTCGAGACCCCGACGCTGCAACCGATTTACGGCGGTGCAAACGCTCGTCCGTTCACCACGCACCACAACGCTTGCGACATGACGCTGTACCTGCGCGTGGCTCCGGAACTCTACCTCAAGCGCTGCATCGTGGGCGGCATGGAAAAGGTTTTCGAATTCTCCAAGAACTTCCGTAACGAAGGCATGGACCGCACCCATAGCCCGGAATTCACCGGCCTCGAATTCTATGAAGCCTACGCCGACTACAACGACATGATGGTGCACTTCGAAAACATCTACGAACGCGCCTGCATTGCCGCGAACGGCACCACCAAGATTGACTACCAGGGGAAGGTTATCGACTTCAAGGCTCCGTGGCCCCGTTACAGCATGATCGAAGCCATCGAAAAGTTCGGCGGTCTCAAGGTCAATGACATGAGCGACGACGAGATCAAGGCCAAGATGGAAGAACTCGGCGGACACCTGGATGGTGAATTCAGCCGCGGCCGCGGTATCCTCGAACTGTTCGAGCTCACCGTGGAAGACAAGCTCATCCAGCCGACCTTCATCAAGGACATGCCCACCGAAAGCACGCCGCTCTGCAAGAAGCACCGCACCATCGAAGGGCTCATCGAACAGTTCGAGCCCTACGCTAACGGCTGGGAGCTGGGCAACGCCTATACCGAACTGAACGACCCCATCCGTCAGCGTGAGCTCCTGGAAGACCAGGTGCGCCGCGGCCGCGGTGGCGAAGGCGAAACGCACCCGATGGATGAAAACTTCATGCACGCTATCGAATCTGGCCTGCCTCCTACCGGCGGCGTGGGATTCGGCATCGACCGCATGGTCATGCTCCTCACGAACCAGCAGACCATCCGCGACGTGCAGCTCTTCCCGCTGATGAAACCCGAAGCGTAGCTTCGCAGTAGACAGTAGACGGTAGGAAGTAGACAGTGACTCAAGGATATAGAGACTTGGTTGTCTGGCAACAAGCGATGAATGTTGCTGTTGAGACTTATCGTCTTACAAGTGCATTTCCTAAAGATGAAATGTTTGGCTTGACATCTCAAATGCGCCGTGCGGCTGTATCTATTGCGAGTAATATTGCAGAAGGTGAAGGTCGTAAATCAAGAAATGAGTTTTCGCATTTTTTAGGGATTGCACTTGGTTCTAAATCGGAATTAGAAACGCAAATTGTTTTGAGTGAACCTGTGAACCTATTGAAGACTTCTGAGACAGAATCGATAAAAAAGTCTCTTGATGATATTTGGAAAATGTTAACCGCTTTAAGGAGAAAATTGGGTACAAGGGATAAGACGTAGGGCCTTCCTACTTCCTACTTCCTACTTCCTACTTCCTATGAATAAACTTGAGTGGCTCATCGCCTGGCGTTACTTAGGGGCTCAACGTAAGAGTCTCTTTGTCTCGCTGATTGGCATTTTCAGTATGTTAGGCGTTTCTATCGGCGTGTTTGCGCTGGTGGTTGCCCTTGCTGCGGTCAACGGCTTCGAAGAAGAAGTCACGGCCCAGATGATTGGTAAAGACGCACACTTCGAAGTGATGGCTTACAATGGCGATTTCATTGCGCCTTACGATAGCCTTATGAAAGAAGTCCGCGACCGCGATTCCCGCGTGGTGGCGTCGTCTCCGTTCATCATTTACAAGGTGGGCGTGAGCTCCAAGAAGGTGAATGACGGCATTGTCATTTACGGTATCGATGCTGAAACCGCCAAAGGCGTAACCGATATCCACAAGTACATCAAGTGGGGCAACTACTCGGTCGATAGCCTCGAAGACTTGAGCGGAACGCTCCGCCCTGGAATCATTCTCGGTTCAGGCCTTGCCAACAGGCTTCGTGTGGTGGTGGGCGACAAGCTTGTGCTGCAGACCTTCCAGAGTCCTGATGCTATGGTTACAAGTGGTGGCCCGAAGATGATGATGTGCGTGGTGAGCGGAATCTTCGAGACGGGTACCTATGAATACGACGGAAATCTCGCTTACGTGGGCATCCCGGAATTGCAGAAGTTGCTTGGCCTGGGTGACGTGGTGACGGGCATTCAGTTCCGCCTGAACAATCATTGGCTTGCCGGCGAGGCGGTCGATAGCCTTGCGTCATGGTTAGGTTATCCGTACTACGCCATGGACTGGAAAACGAAAAACATCACGCTTCTCAAGTGGATGAACTACGAAAAGTTCATCGTGGCGGCGGTGATTTGCCTCATCATCTTGGTGGCCGCATTCAACATCATCAGTAGCCTTATCATGGTGGTCATCGACAAGACCAAAGAAATCGGCATTCTCCGCAGCATGGGCTTTAGCAAGGCGGGCATCATGCGCGTCTTTATGCTCATGGGAAGTTTCATTGGCGTGGGCGGTACGATTGTCGGTGGCACCATCGGCCTAGTGCTTTGCAAGCTGCAAGAGGCTTACCACTTTATCAAGCTCCCCGGCGATGTCTACGTGATTCCGTACTTCCCGATTTCGGTGCATATTCTTGACGTGATTTTGATTTTTGTCATCGGCATTGCGCTTTGCGTGGCTGCAACCTTGCTCCCCGCATGGAAGGCTAGCCGCTTGGATCCGGTGGGGGCCATTAGACATGAGTAGCTTGTTACAAACTATTGACCTTCGTCGCGTTTTCTCCGAGACGGGCGAGGACCTTGAAATCCTCAAGGGCGTGAACTTCTCCATGGAAGCGGGTGAGCTGGTGGCTCTCACGGGTTCTTCGGGGTCGGGTAAGTCGACTTTTTTGAATTTGGTGGGGATGCTCGATACGCCGACTTCTGGTGAAATCCTCTTTAAGGGGAAGGCGCTTTCCAAGTTCAACGACGCCGAGCGTGACCGCTACCACCGCGTGCAGGTGGGGTTCGTGTTCCAGTTCCATCACTTGCTGAGTGAATTTACGGCGATTGAAAACGTGTGCGTGCCGGGCCGCATTCTCGGGACTTCTGAAAAGGAATGCAAGGAACGTGCCGCGATGCTTTTGGAAACGGTGGGCCTCAAGGACCGCTTCAAGCATTTGCCGCGTGAACTCAGCGGCGGTGAACGCCAGCGTGTGGCCATTGCCCGTGCACTCATGAACCATCCGGACTTGGTGCTGGCCGACGAACCGAGCGGCAACCTCGATGAGGCGAATTCTGCGATGCTGAACGAATTGATTGGTGAACTCAACGAAAAGTTTAATCAGGCTTTCTTGATTGTGACGCACGACGAAAAATTGGCTAGTTTTGCCAAAAGGCGTGTCGTGATGCACGGCGGCGTCATTCAGTAGCTTAAGGAGAAATATGTCAGATATCAACGGTATTTTTTCGAAGAAAGCAAAGGCTGTTTTACAGGCGGCCCGCATTGCGGCCCGCAACTTGGGTAGCGACAGCGTTACGACCGAACATTTGCTGCTCGGCCTCGTTCGCGAAGATTCCGGCTTTGCTGCCGAAACCTTGCGCGCTCTCAAAATCAATTTGAATGAACTTGGTGAAAATGTACAGCGCTCGTTGACGACGAACGGTGGCATTATGACCGTGGGCGATGCTCATGGTGCATTGCTTTCTTTTACGACTCGCTGTAAGGCTGCCCTTTTTAATGCGGCAAAAATTGCAAAAGAAGAAGGCGACCAGTACATTGGCCCGGAACACTTGATGCTTGCGATTTTGCAGCAGGCCGAATCTCCGGCGGCGGGTACGCTTTCGACTTTTGGTGTGACTTACGAAAATTTCGAAAGCACTTTGCAGCAAATCAAGCGCGAAGCCATGAATGGTCAGCCCTCCGGCGAAGAAGGCGAGGGCATGGATGGCGATGACCGCTTTATGGGGCAGGGTCGCGGTGACACGCGCCAGCAGGTGCGTAGCCAGAGCCGTTCCAAGACGCCGATTCTCGATCACTTCGGTCGCGACTTGACGGCGCTTGCCAAACAGGGCAAGCTCGACCCGATTATCGGCCGTGGTCGCGAAATTGAACGCTTGATCCAGATTCTTTGCCGCCGCAAAAAGAACAATCCGGCGCTTATCGGTGAACCGGGCGTAGGTAAGACGGCGATTATCGAAGGCCTTGCCCAGAAGATTGTCCAGAAGAAAATTCCGGAACTCTTGATGAACAAGCGCGTGGTGACGCTTGACGTGGCCGCCATGGTGGCGGGCACCAAGTACCGCGGCCAGTTCGAAGAACGCGTGAAGGGCCTGATTATGGAACTCCAACGCGTCGATAATTCGGTGATTCTCTTTATCGATGAACTTCATACGATTGTGGGCGCGGGCGGCTCCGAAGGTAGCCTCGATGCCAGCAACATCTTTAAGCCGGCGCTCGCCCGAGGCGAACTCCAGTGCATCGGTGCCACGACGATCGATGAATACCGCAAGTACATCGAGAAGGATGCCGCGCTTGAACGCCGCTTCCAGACGATTGTCGTGAATCCGCCTAATTCCGAAGATTCTATCCAGATTCTGGAAGGGCTTCGTCCGAAGTACGAGCAGCACCACAAGGTGCATTACACGCCCGAAGCGATTCGTGCCGCAGTGACGCTCGCCGAACGCTATATCAGCGATCGATTCTTACCGGACAAGGCAATCGACGTACTCGACGAAGCCGGCGCCCGCGTGCGCTTGAATTCGATTCGTACGCCGCAAGACCTTAAAGAAATGGAAGACGAACTTGCCGCGACCATGCAAAAGAAGGAAGAGGCCATTGCCGACCAGCAGTACGAAACGGCTGCAACCCTCCGCGACAAGATTGAAGAATTGACGAACCGCATCGCCGAACGCCGCGAAGCCTTGAATAAGGAAGACTCGGCAGACTTGCCGGTGGTAGACGAAAACGAAATCCGCGACTGCATCAGCAAGATGACGGGCATTCCTATCAGCCGTCTCGCTGGTGAAGAAACACAGAAACTCCTGAAACTCGGTGACGAAATCAAGGAACGCGTGATTGGCCAGGACCAGGCGGTAGACGCCGTTGTGAAGGCCATTCGCCGTACCCGTGCAGGTATTCGCAGCGCGAAACGCCCCATGGGCAGTTTCTTGTTCCTTGGCCCTACGGGTGTCGGTAAGACGGAACTGGCGAAAGTCCTAAGTCAATGCCTGTTCGGTAGCGAAGATTCCATGATCCGTATCGACATGAGCGAATACATGGAAAAGCATAGCGTGAGCCGCTTGATTGGTGCGCCTCCGGGATACGTAGGCTTTGAAGACAGCGGTGGACAGCTCAGCGAAAAGGTGCGCAAGCGCCCCTATTGCGTGGTTCTTCTCGATGAAATCGAAAAGGCGCATCCGGACATTTACAACTTGCTGTTGCAGATTTTGGATGACGGTATCCTTACGGATAGTTACGGCCGCAAAATCAACTTCAAGAACACCATCATCATCATGACGAGTAACGCTGGCGCTCGCGAAGTGCGCCACAGCAGTGGCATGGGATTCACCAAGATGGGCGAGACCGACGACTACGAACGTATGGAAACCGCCATTCGCGAAGAAGTCAAGCGCGTGTTCTCGCCGGAATTCTTGAACCGTGTCGACGAGCAGATTGTGTTCCGCCCGCTGACCAAGAAGGACCTGTCTTCTGTTGTAGATATTCAGCTGACCTTCTTGCAGAAGAACTTGTCCGAACGCGGAATACTCTTGGAAGTTTCTGAAGCCGCCAAGGAATTCATAGTGTCTCACAACTACGATTCTGCACTCGGCGCGCGCCCGATTCGTCGCTCGATCCAGAATCTGGTTGAAGACGAAATTGCCGAAGGCTTGCTCCTTGGAATCTACAAGGATTTCTCGACTATCTCCATCGATGTCGAAAACAACAAACTCAAGTTCACCTCCGAGGCTTTACCTAGTTAGGAATGTGAAGTGTGTGGTGTGTAATGTGTAATGAATTTAATTTCACATTACACACTGCACATTCCACATTTTTTATATTTACACGCAAATTTTTAAACAACACACAACCCAAGAGGTTATACAATGGCTAAAATTCCTGCAGTTCTTATCTTTGGCGCACCGGGTTCCGGCAAGGGTACCGTCGGCGCAAAGCTCGCTGCTACTACGTCTCTCAAGCACATTTCCACGGGTGACATCTTCCGTGGCATTGCTCCGTCCAGCGAATCCGGCAAGCTCCTCGCTTCTTACTCCAGCAAGGGCCTCCTGGTTCCGGACGAAGCCACTGTGGAAATTTTCGGCCGCTTCATCGAAGGCCTCATCAACACGAACAAGGTGAACCCGGATAAGGATACCCTCCTTCTCGACGGTATTCCTCGCACGGTTGCCCAGGTCAAGCTCATTGAATCCGTGGTCGACGTGAAGCACATTTTTGTGCTCGATATCAAGGACGAAAAGACCATCGTGGCCCGCCTCCTCAACCGCGCGAAAATCGAAGGCCGCAAGGACGACGCCGACGAAGCCGTGATCAAGAACCGTCTCAAGGTTTACAAGGAATCTACCGCCAAGGTTCTCGGCAAGTACAGCAAGTCCATCATCAGCCGCATCAACGGCGACAACACTCCGGACGAAGTGTTCTGCGACACGCTCGCTGCCTACGTGAAGTTCTGCAAGTCTGCTTGCAAGGCTTCTGCAAAGAAGGCTCCGGCTAAGAAGACCGCAAAGGCTAAAAAGAAGTAGTAAACTACGCTTGGCCTTTGCTCTCGCCTCGACGACTCATTACGATGAGTCGCCAGCGGCTCACGGAAGAACGCTAAGAAGAAATAAAGCTTTTCTAGCTTATACAAAGAGGTCGCGGACATGCTCTGCGGCCTCTTTTTCTATTTTTTATAAAAGAAGTACAAGAAAGGATGAAAATGGAACCGAACAATCAGTATAATTCTACTGGCTCTACATCTTCTGCAAACCACAAGGATGATGACGAAATCGATATCCTTGAAGTTTTGGGTTTGTTGCTGAAACACAAATTTTTCTTGGCTTGTTGCATTGCCGTGGGCTGCGCCGTAGGTTTTTTGGCCTCCAACTTTATGCGCCCTCAGTATACGAGTGACGCTCTTTTGCAGATTGACGTGAAGGGTAACAAGGCCGGTAAGGCCATGGGTGAAATGGGTGCCCTTTTGGATGTGGCTAGCCCGGCCGAAGCTGAAATCGAACTTTTGAAGAGTCGCATGGTCTTGAATTATGTGGTCGACAAGGAACATCTTTGTTTTAACGCCTACCCGAAGGGACTCATCGACCGCCTGCTCCATACGGAAGGCCGCATGGATCTCGAAGACTTGTACATTCCTGAAATCGCTCGCGACGAAAAGTGGATGGCCCATGTGGTGGGCGAAAATGAAATCGCCGTGTTCACTCCCGAAGGCGTCAAGCTTTTGCAGGGCAAGGTGGGCGAGTCGCTTTCGGCCCCTTATGGTGGCGACACGCTCCGAATCCATGTAAAGCACCTGCATGCAAGGCCGGGACAGGTGTTCGTTATTGTGCAGTCCGAACCGCTAGATGCGGTCCGAGGCTTGGTTAAGCAGCTCGATGTGTCTGAACGCGGCAAGCAGACTGGCATTATCGGCGTGTCTTACACCAACCGCTATGCAGACAAGGCTGCATCGGTCCTGAATACCATTGCAAACATCTACCTGCGCCAAAATGTGGAAATGCGCAGTGCCGAAGCCGAAAAGACTTTGGAATTCCTCGAAGATCAACTTCCGGGTGTCAAGGCGAAACTCGATACGGCCGAAAAGAAGTTGGCTGACTACCGTTTGAAGATTGGTTCTGTGGATATGACGGGCGAAACCAAGGCCCACTTGGAAAAGGTTTCGGAACTTGAAAAGCAGGTATTGGAACTGGAACAGCAACGCCAGGAAGCAACCCGCCTGTTCAAGGAAGAACACCCGGCTGTTCAGACGATTATGCAACAGCAGAGCCGTTTGCGTTCCGAACTTTCTCGCCTCAAGAAATCTGCCGAAAACATGCCGCGTACCCAGCAAGACGTGATGAGCTTGCAAGAAGAAGTGGCGGTGAATAACGCCCAGTATACGGCCATGCTTAACAACATCCAGCAGCTGCGCGTGGTGCGCGCCGGCGAAGTCGGTAACGTGCGCATTGTGGACTACGCCCAGGTTGAACGTAAGCCCTCTAAGCCCAACAAGAAGGTGGTGTTTGCCGGTTGTGTAGGCGGCTCCTTCCTTTTGGGTGCTTTGCTGCTTTACCTGTTGCAAATGACCAAGCGCGGAGTGCGTAGTTCTCTCGAAATTGAACGTGAAACGGGCATTAGCGTGTACGCCAAGATTCCGAAGGCCGAAAACGCAATCCTCCTCAAGCGCAACAAGGGCAAGAATACAAAGCCCCTGGTCGAAGATGACCCCGATTCGCCCTCGAGCGAAGCGCTGCGTTCTCTTTATACGGCTATTGAATTTGCAACGAACGATTTGCGCGTCATGATGGTGACGGGCATGATTCCGGGCGTGGGCAAGTCCTTTGTCTCTAAGAACGTTTCTGCCCTTTTTGCAGGCTCTGGCAAAAAGACTTTGCTCATTGATGCCGACATGCGTCGCGGCGTGGTGTACAGCCACCGCAAGCAGGGCCTGGGCGATGTACTCGAAGGCAAGTGCTCCTTGGATAACGCTGTGGCCGATTCCATTACCAAGAACCTGTATGTGCTTGGTGCCGGTAAGACCGATGTGTCGCCGAGTGAACTCTTGCGCGGCGAAACCTTCAAAAACCTTTTGGAAGAGGCCAAGTCCAAGTTCGATATCATTATCGTGGATACGCCTCCTCTAGAACTCGTCACCGATTCCGAACTCATTTACCCCATTGTGGACTTCGCCTTGTTCGTGCTCCATTACGGCAAGCATTCCATGGATCAGATCAAGGAATCCATGATGAAACTCGACCGTTGCTGCGAAGGCAAGCCTCGCGCGTTCGTGATGAACCATTGCGAATCCGATGGTCATGGCTATGGCTACGGCAGCTACGGTTACGGCAAGTACAGCTATTACGGTAAAGACAAAAAAAGAAAGTAAATACAACTCATGAAAGTTTTTCTCTACGACACGACTCTCCGCGACGGTAACCAGGACCGTAAAATAAGCCTTTCTCTTGCAGACAAGCTGCAGATTGCGCGCATTCTGGACCATTTCGGCTTTGACTACATCGAAGGCGGCTGGCCGAACCCCAGCAACCCTACCGACGAAGAATTCTTCCAGAAGATTAAGGAAGTCAAGCTGAAGCATGCGAAGATTGCTGCCTTCGGTTCGACGCGTCGCCCCAAGGTGCTGCCCGAAAAAGACCCGCTGCTACAGGCTTTGGTAAAGTCCGATGCTCCGGTCAAGACGATTTTCGGCAAGAGCTGGGACTTGCACGTGACCGACGTGATTCGCACGACGCTCGAAGAAAACCTCGACATGATCGAGTCTTCGGTGGCATACCTCAAGGAACATTCCGAAGAGGTGATTTACGATGCGGAACATTTCTTTGACGGCTACAAGGCCAATCCGCAGTACGCGCTCGAAACGCTCCGTGCAGCAGAATTGGGCCATGCCGACTTTATTGTGCTTTGTGATACCAACGGCGGAACTATGCCGTGGGAACTCGAAAAAATCATGGAGGACGTAAAAAAGCACGTTTCTACGCCGATAGGTATCCATGTTCATAACGATGCGGGCCTTGGCGTGTGCAACAGCATTTACGCCGTGAAGAGCGGTGCGACCATGGTGCAGGGTGTGGTGAACGGTTACGGTGAACGTTGCGGTAACGCAAACCTCACGACCATTGCCGCTGACCTCCATTTCAAAATGGGTGCCAAGTTCTTTGCGGCTAAAAAGATTGCCCGTCTCCGTCAGCTGAGCAGCAATGTAGACCAGATTGTGAACTTGCCGAGCGATGTGCACGCCCCGTATGTAGGCGATGCGGCTTTTGCCCATAAGGGTGGAGCGCATATCGATGGCGTGATGAAGGTGTCCCGCAGCTTTGAACACATCGACCCGCACGCCGTCGGTAACGACCGCGTATTTGTTACTAGCGACCAGGCAGGCGGCTCTCTCGTCGTCGAAAAACTTAAGGCCATCAAGCCGGGTATCGACAAGAAGGACCCGGTGGTGGCAAGTCTGCTTTCTTTAATCAAGGAACGCGAAAACGCCGGCTGGCATTTTGACAGTGCCGAAGCGAGCTTCAAGATGCTTGTGTACCGCCACTTGGGAATGATTCAGGAACCGTTCAAGGTCTTGGGTTACCGCGTCATTGAAGACAAGACTCCGCAGGGCGTTTCAGTGTCGCAGGCGACTGTAAAGCTCCAGATTGGCGACAAGATCAGCCATCAGGTGAGTGAAGGCGATGGCCCAGTGAACGCTTTGGATGCAGCCCTCCGTAAGGCGCTGCTCCCGTTCTTCCCGAATATGGCGAAGGTCAAGCTCGACGACTATAAGGTGCGCGTGCTTGGTTCCAAGGTGGCCTCTGATGCAACGGTTCGCGTGTGGACGACTTTTGGCGACGAAAAGGGCTATTGGAATGTAGTGGGCGTTTCAAGCAACATCATCGAAGCTTCTTGGATGGCGTTTGTCGATGGCCTCACCTACAAGATTCTGGTGGACAACAAGGTTATTGAAGGTGCCTACAAGCATCTGGATGTAAAGCCTGTTGAACCGGCCAAGGTAAAAGAAGAACCTGCTCCAGCGAAGCAAAAGAAATTAACGAAACGCCAAGTGAAACGCGTCGCAGGTCTCTAATCACAAACCACTGTCTACTTCCTACTTCCTACTGTCTACTATGATTATTACAAAAGTAAATCCGAAGTCTGCTGAAATTGAACGCATTTGTGGGCGTGAAGTCGCCCCGTCCAAGGAAATTCACGACAAGGTAATGCAAATCCTTGCCGATATTAAGAAGGGTGGCATCGCCAAGGCGACTGAATACGCCCAGAAGTTCGATGGCCTTAAGGGCAAGAACATTCGCGTGCCGGCGTCTGTCATTGCGAAGTCTGCCGCCAAGTGCCCCAAGGAACTCCAGAAGGCCCTGAAGCAGGCAATCAAGAACGTTCGCGACTTCCACAAGAACCAGATGGAAGAATCTTGGCTTATGGAAGGTGCCGACGGTGTCGTGCTCGGTCAGCGCATTCGCCCCATGAAGCGTGTGGGCCTCTATGTGCCGGGTGGTGCGGGCATTTACCCGAGTACCGTGATTATGAACGCCGTTCCGGCTCTGGTGGCGGGCGTTCAGGATATCGTGGTGGTGACCCCGATCAAGGGCGAAATCAACCGTGCTGTGGCATTCGTGCTGCAGGAACTCGGCATTGAAGAAGTCTACCACATCGGTGGCGCTCAAGCGATTGGCCTGCTTGCATACGGTGCCAAGGATGTCAAGGGCAAGACGGTTGTGGAACGCGTCGACAAGATTGTGGGACCGGGTAACGTGTTTGCCGCTATCGCCAAGAAAGAAGTCTTCGGCGTTGTCGATATCGACATGGTGGCAGGTCCCTCCGAAGTGCTCGTGATGGCCGACAACACCTGCGATCCGGACTTTGTCGCTGCCGACCTTTTGAGCCAGGCCGAACACGGTTCCGGTTTCGAAGCTGCCATTTGCATTACCGACAATATGGAAACCGCCCAGATGATTTCTGCCTGCGTCGATGTGCAGGTCGAAAATTCCCCGAAGAAGGAACTTCTCGAAAAGGTGCTCGGCAACTTCGGCCGCATTTTGGTGGTGAAGGACTGGTTCGACGGTGTTGAAATCGCGAATCGCATTGCTCCGGAACACTTGGAAGTGATGACCGCCGAAGCCGAATCGATGGCCGCTCAAATCGAGAACGCTGGCGCCGTATTTATCGGCCCGTGGTCCTCTGAGCCGGTGGGCGATTATTTCGCGGGCCCGAACCATGTGCTGCCGACAAACGGCACGGGCCGTTTCTTCAGCCCGCTCGGTGTCTACGACTTCTTAAAGCGCATGAGCATTATCCGCTACAGTGAGAAGGCCATCAAGAAGAATGCGAAGGCGATTGCCGCCGTCGCGACCGAAGAAGGCTTTATCCATCACGCCGCCGCGGTCCTCAAGCGCCTTTAAAACAAAAACATAGTATCGTCGCCCAGGTTCAAGCACACTCGGTTGCGTCCTGATTCCTTGGCGAAGTATAGAGCGTCGTCGGCGCGTTTAATAATCGTCTCGACAGTGTCTTTGTTTTGACGTTCGGTGAAACCGACGCTTACCGTTACCGAGAGCTTGTCGCCGTTGGGCAAGCTAATCGGCAATGCCTCGACAGCGGCGCGCAGCCTTTCGCCGACAATTTTTGCGTTTTCGACGCTGGTTCCCGGCAAAAAGATGGTGAATTCCTCGCCGCCGTAGCGTACGGGCATGTCGGTGGGGCGCAAGCATGCAAGAATCACCTTAGACACCGCGATCAGCACCTGATCTCCAACGAGATGACCGTGAGTGTCGTTGATATTCTTGAAATGGTCGATGTCGACCATGAATGCCGAAAGGTGCAAATTGCCCGCATTGCTGCGCTTGAGTTCGCGGGTGTACATTTCTTCGAGCCAGCGGCGGTTATGTAATCCCGTAAGGGCATCGACCTTCGCGTTTTCTTCGATACAGCGAATGTGGTATTCTTCTTCGCATACCATCTTGTTGCTGTTGCGAATACGGTTGCTTAGAATCTGCAAAAAGTTCAAGCAAAGGTCGTGCGATGCGTTCAGCATGGCTAGCGCCGTATTCGCCTCGATAATCAGAATCTTGCAGTTCTCCTTGGCGTAAACTTTGGCGCTGGGCTTTACATTTTCGAAAATGGACATTTCACCGGCGCAGTGCCCCGTCTGAATGTCGTTTTTGAAAATGCCGCCTTGCGATTCCACCTGCACTTCCATGAGTCCTTCCAAAAGCACTAGAAGCCGCCGCTGCGGTTGCTCCGGATCAATCAGCAATGTGCCCGGTGCGGGGTAAATCGTTTTACAGCCTAGCAGGTAACCCGCCAAGCTTTCGAAAGCGACGTTCTTGAAAATTTCTAGTCGCTGAAATTCTGCCCTGGAGATGGGCAATGTTTCCAACTCGTAGTTGCTCATACCATAATTATATACAAAAAATGGTCAAATAGCCTTTTATAATTTATATTTTGGGGCAAAACAAGGCGAAAAACGGGCATATATGGCTAAGATAATACTCCAATCTGTACTATTTCAGGGCAAAAAACAAGATATTTTGATTTCGGGCAAGAAATTTGCCAAGGTCGGTCGCGAACTTTCCAAGCGCGATTACGACAAAGCCGAAGTGGTCAAGTGCGATGGGCTTGCCATAGTGCCGCCGTTCTACAATGGCCACACTCATGCCGCCATGACACTTTTGCGTGGCTACGCCGATGACATGCCGCTGCAAAAGTGGCTTACGGAATATATTTGGCCGTTCGAGGCAAAACTCACCGCCAAGGATATCGAAATTGGAACGCGCCTTGCCGTGCTTGAAATGATCAAGTCCGGAACGGTATTTTTTTCGGACATGTACTGGCGTCGCGAAGTCACTATGAAGGTCGTCAAAGAAATGGGAATCCGCGCCTCGATTGGCGTGACGATTGCCGAAAATCTGGACACACCTGAACACATCGAAGAAAACTTCAAGTTCTTGCAGGACCACCGATTTGAATCGGAGCGAGTCAAGCTTGCCGTGATGCCGCATAGCATTTACACTGTGGGTGAAAAAGTCTTTAAGCGCTGCGCGAAAGTCGCCCGCGAAGAGGGCTACATTCTGCATACTCATTTGTCTGAAACGCTCAAAGAAGTCAAGGATTGCAAAAAGCAGTATGGCCATACGCCGGTCGAAGTGCTTGACAAGTGGGGAATCTTAGGTGAAAATTTTGTCGGCGCACACTGCGTTCATTTGAACGATTATGAAATGTCGCTGATGGCCGAATCGGAATCGGCGGCGATACTGAATCCGTGTTCGAACTTAAAGCTTGGTAGCGGAATTCCGAAGGTGAACGCGCTCATGGACAGCGGCGTGCTTGTAGGGCTTGGTACTGACGGTGCTTCGTCGAATAACAACTTGGACATGCACGAAGAAATGAAACTGATTTCGCTGCTTGCAAAAGTGGAACCCAAGAGCGGCAAGGCGGAATCCTTGCCGGCGATAGAGGCGCTAGAAATGGCGACTTGGAATACGGCGCTCGCTTATGGAATACCGGCGGGGTTAATCGCCGATGACTTTTTGGCAGACGCCTTGCTGCTTGACCTTAAGAACGAACGCCTGGTGCCGAATTATAACTTGGTGAGCAACTGGGTGTACGCAGGGGATTCCAGCGCCATTCATTCGGTTATCTGTAACGGTAAATTCGTGATGCGCAATCATCACGTCGACGGTGAAGAAGACATCATCAAGGACGCGACCGTCCTCCACTAAAGTCATAGCTATTTCTTCAGAGTATCCACAGCGTTGCTTACAGCGCCTTTCACTGTTTCCTTAGCCGCTTCGGTTGCTTTTTCAACTGCCTTGTCAGCGACATCTTTAGCGGCTTCCGCGGCTTTTTCTGCTGCTTTGTCCGTTGCGTTTTTAACGACTTCGCTCGCTTTTTTCTCGGCGACTTCCAAAAGGTCGACCGGCTCCGAAGAATAACCCATCAGTTCAAGGGTTGCCTTGTAAGCGTCGTAGGCGAAGGCGTTGTCGCGAGTTTCAGGAACAATTCCGCCGAAGGGGAACAGGTGCAAAATCGTCAGCAGCACAAAGCAAATGAGCAATGCCTTAATAACTCCAAAAATGCCGCCGAGAATTCGGTCGGCCTTGCCGACTTTTGTGCCTTCGGTAATGTGTTGCAGAAAATGCCCCACGAACAAGAAGAAAAGGAACGGCACCAAAAAGCCGATGCACATGCAAACGAGCTTAGTCGAAAACGCGCTGGACTGCAAAGTGCTCGAAATAAATTCGGCCAGCAAGCCGCATGCAAAATAGGCGCCCACAATGCCTGCGGCCCAGGCAATCAGTCGAAAAATTCCTCGGAAAAAGCCGTGCCACAGTCCCAGTAACATTAAGAACAGGATGATGACGAGGCAGACGATATCGATGGCGTTCATAAAATTTGTTTTAAATAGGTTTTAAATAAATCGTGTAATTAAAAAACAAATTAAAGAACCGGCCAAAGCTCCCATGCAAAAACCCTTGAATAACAGGAACTTTCGGTGAGTGGGGTAGACCGGGGGTTCAGTATAAAGCGTTTCGTCAATAGATTCTGTCTTTTGCTTGATAGAATCTTTAATAGCGTAAATCCACATGGCCATGTAGGGGACCATGTCGCGGGGGAAGTTTCGCATGACTTGCGAAACTTGCTCGGCGGCATCGAATGCGGTGAGCGGGCGCTTGCGCGGATCCTTCTGGAGCATTCGTTCGATCAGCTTTCTTAAGCGGCGGGGGATTTCCTTACTAAATGCCTTTTCGGTAACACGCAGCTTTTGGATGCGCGTGAGCGTGTCGCTAAAACTTGTGCCGCGAAACAGATTCTGGCCCAGTAGCATTTCACTTGCGATGATGCCGATCGCGAACAAGTCCGAAGCGGGGGTTGCCTCTTCGCCTAGCGTTTGTTCGGGGCTCATGTAAGTGACAGTGCCGAGTATGGCGCCTGTTTGCGTTAAGCGTTCGGCATCTTCACCTTTGCTAAACTTGAGCGGATTTTCGGTGTGGGCAATACCAAAGTCCAGCAGGTGCACGCGACCGTCGTTGTCGACCATGATATTTGCGGGTTTCAGGTCGCGGTGCACAATCCCCTTGCGGTGGGCTTCGCCCAAGGCGCAAAGAATCTCGTGCAAAATGTTCAGCACCACCCAGAGCGGCGGTTGCGGTACTTTGTCTAAAATCTGGCGAAGTGTAAGCCCGTGCACGAATTCCATGGAAAGCGAAAGCTTGCCGTCTTTTTCTTTCCACAAGGCGTAGGGTTTGGTAATAGCCGGGTGGTTCAGGTGCGCAAGAATGTTGCCTTCTTGCATAAAGCGGCGGATGTTCACATCGCTATCTTCGATGTCTTGCTGCATCTGCTTGACCACGACCATTCGGTCGAGTGACTTGTCATGGCAAAGCCACAGCTGGCCCATGGCGCCGGAACCCAGTTCCTGCGTCGGTGTGTATCCACCTATCTTTGCGGGTTTCTTGCTCTCGCTTGCCACTTCCAACTTCCTACTGTCTACTTCCTACTTTAAGTAAATCGTATGATGCTTCGTCTTGGGATCCAGATTCGGGTAGTCCAGAATGTAATGCAATCCGCGGGATTCCTTGCGGTGCAGTGCCGCAATCAGAATCATTTTCGATACCTGAAGCGCGTTCAAGAATTCAAGGTAATGCAGATTTTCTGTTTCCTTGTTCTTGATGGCTGCATCGATATCTTTTTCCAGTTCCTTGATGACTGTCAGGCCTTGGTTCAGGCCCGCCACGGTACGTACGATTCCGCAATGCGTCCACATCATGTCTTGCAGAATCTTCTTGCGCTTGCGCCAGTAGGCCGCCTTGCCGAACGAAACTTTTTGCGGCTTGGCTTTGCCGGGTACCAGCTTTTCTTTAAGGAGACCGCTTTCGCAAATGTTGTCCACGGCGCGAATGGCGAAGACGACACTTTCCAAGAGGGAGTTAGAGGCGAGACGGTTAGCGCCGTGAACGCCGGTGGCGGCGACTTCGCCGCAGGCGTACAGGCCCTTGATTTCAGTCCTAGACCATATGTCGACCAGTACGCCTCCGCACATGTAATGTGCGGCCGGCACCACCGGAATCCACTGCTTGGTAATGTCAATTCCTGCCTCGAGGCATTTCGCGTAAATGTTCGGGAAGTGGCTCTTGATGTCTTTCGGCGTGCGACCGCTCAAGTCGATAAACATGTTCGGCTTGCCCAGTCGCTGCATTTCGCTGTGAATGGCGCGTGCCACAATGTCGCGCGGTGCAAGGGAATGCAGCGGGTGCACCTGGTTCATGAATTCTTCGCCCTTGTCGTTCTTCAAGATTCCGCCAAAGCCGCGTACCGCTTCCGAAATCAGGAACGGCTTCTTGAGGCTCGGCGCATAAAGGCTCGTGGGGTGGAACTGCATGAATTCAATGTCTTGCAGCGCGGCCCCTGCACGGGCAGCAATCGCCATGCCGTCGCCGCAGCTGTCGGGCGGGCAAACGGTGTACTGCCAGATACGACCGGCACCGCCGGTAGAAAGAATAGATGCCTTGGCGTAAAGGTCTTCGACAATGCCCGTTTTTTGGTGAATGATCTTTGCGCCGACGCAGCGCTTACTCTTGCCTTCGCCCTTGCAAATCAAGTCCTTGATGTAGCAGTTTTCGATGTAGTGAATGTTCTTGTGCTTGTGCAGTTCGCAAAGGAGTGCACGCATAATCTCTTTTCCGGTGAGGTCTGCGGCGTGCAAAATGCGGTGGTGGCTGTGACCGCCTTCCAGGTGCAAGTCGAACTGGGTCTTGTCGGCGGGCGAGGGGGTAAACTGCACGCCCCACTTGACCAGCTGGCGAATGGTGTCTGGGCCGCTTTTTGTCAGAATATTCACCGGTTCTTTTTTGCAAAGGCCTGCACCGGCTTCGAGCGTGTCGTCGATATGGAACTTGAACTTGTCCGTCTTTTCGGTAACGGTGGCGATTCCGCCCTGGGCGTAGTTCGATGATCCGTCCGGCTTGGCTCCCTTGGTGAGAATGACTACCGAAAGGCCCTTTTCTGCTGCGTGCAACGCTGCGCTTAGGCCAGAAATTCCTGCTCCCAGAACCAAAATGTCGTACATGACCGAACTCCGTTGGCTAAACTTTGTCTTTACGTGGTATATAGATAGAAAAAAAGCGCTATTTCGGCATTATTTGAATGCAAAATAAAAGAAATAGATTTTTTTTGCTACATTTTGCCCGACAAAAATTTCTATGGAGTCTACTCTATGTTAACGTGGATTAATGAAAAAGCCAAGTGGATTATCGTTATCTTTGCCGCGGGTATCGTGGTTGGCCTTTTGGCCATGGACCGCGTGCCCAACCAAGGACACAGCTATCCGGTCGGCGTTGTAAACGATAAGAAGATTACTTATGCCGAATTCGACTCCCGCATCAAGAATATCGTGCAGAACCAGTACCAGGGCCAGCACCTCGAAGACGAACAGTACAACCAGCTGCGCACCGAAGTGTTCCGTAGCTTCGTTCGCCAGATTCTCTTGAACGAACAGTTCGAAAAAGCCGAACTGAGCGCCTCGGTTGCCGAACTTGAATCTGAATTCGTCCGCAACCCCGATGCCGTTCGCGCCCGCCTTTACCAGGAAGCCCAGATGCGCATCCGCATGATCCAGCAGCAGTCCTCTAGCCAAGAAGACTTCATGCAGCGCTACCAGGCTTATGTGTCTACGCTCCCGAAGTTCATGACCGATTCTACCTTCGACAAGGCTGAATACGAAGCATGGCTCAAGACTCCCGAAGCATTCCGCTGGGGCGTCATGTTGCAGTTCGAAGAAGACCTCAAGACCAACACCATCCCGATGCGTCAACTGCAGATGCTGGTCGGCGCTTCTGTGCATGCTACTTCTTTGGAAGCTAGCTGGGCTGTCAACCGTCGCTTGACCGACTACGAACTGCAGGTGGCAGTTGCTTCTAACAACGACTTCAAGGTCGACGACAATTCTGTGGACAGCGTGATGGTGGCAGGCTACTTCAACGCCCACCGCGACAGCTTCTTTGTCAAGAAGGACATGGCCCAGTTCGAATTTGCCTACCTCCCGGTCGAAGCTACCGCTGCTGATGACGCCCGCATTCGCGAATACGCCATGACGCTTTACTACCAGCTGACCGATTCCTCTTCGACCACCACGTTCGAAGACATGGCCCGCATTTCTTCTGAAGACGCCGGCACCGCCGAAAAGGGCGGCATCTTGAGCGACGACTACGTGGGTCGCGGCGTGTATGTCAAGGAATTCGAAGACGTGGCCTTCGGCCTCGACTCCGGTGCAGTTTCTGAACCGGTTCGTACCCGCTTCGGCTACCACATTATCAAGAGCCTTGGCAAGTCCAAGGATTCTACCGGTGCAGACCTCGTGAAGGTCGCTCACATTCTCCTTGTCGTGAACGCTTCTTCTGAAACCATCGACAGCCTCGAAGGTATCCTCACCAAGATCAAGGCTTCTGTGGATGCCGGCAAGACCTTCGCCGAAGCAGCCAAGGAACAGAACATCGACACTCATACTTCTAACTGGATTTCTCGCGGCGAATCGATCGACGGTGTCGGTTACCTCAAGGGCCTTACCTCTTACGCATGGCCCAACGAAAACCTCCCGGAAGAATCCAGCAAGGTTTCTCCGATCATGAAGAACAACAAGTGGGTCGTTGTCGCCCTCAAGTCCAAGGAACTCAAGGCCGGCGAACGTAGCCTCGACCTGTACTTCAACAACATCAAGAGCACGCTGCTCCGCAACAAGTCCGCTGCCGCTGCCGAAAGCTACCTGAATTCCGTGGCCGACAAGGTCAAGGCCTGGGCTCCGGCCGACAGCGCCGCCGACTCTGCCACTGTTGCCGCCAACAAGATCGAAAAGGTCGAAATCGAAAAGATTACCGCCTCGGTCGATGGTTTTGTTCCGGGCTTCGGCTACGGCAACACCCACCTCGCCAAGGTGCTCGAAGGCGCTAAGGTTGGCGAATGGTCCTCTGCCATTGCAACCGACAACGGTGCCGTGATGGTCAAGGTGCTCTCCAAGAAGGCTCCCGAAGAAGATGCCGTGAACACCGCCGTCAAGAGCGACGTGGCCAACGCCTCTAGCTATGTGGCTATGAGTTTGTTCAACGAATACGTGAACAACCTCGAAAATTCTACGGCAGTCGAAAGCAACCTCGACCTGTTCTACAGAGACTAATCCGGGCTAGACAGAATTTTACGGTTTTGCTATATTTGGCGGCGCAAAACGCCAAATACGGCGAATTTCGGTGCCATCGTCTAGTGGTCCAGGACACTGGCCTCTCACGCCGGTAACAAGGGTTCGAGTCCCTTTGGCACTATTAAACGGATCCTGCGGGGTCCGTTTTTCTATTAGCGGTGTAATCATCGACTATCAAAAAAAACATAAAATTTTTAGTTACACTGTTAAAATTTATTTATATATTAAGCCCATACGGATGGGTAAATGAGATTATTTGAAGAGAAAGTTTTTTTGCGACTCTTGCTGGTTTTGGCAAGTGTTTTCTTTGCTGCTTTTATTCCCGAAATCGTTGCGACCAAGGACAGTCTATTGTGGGCTGTTCCTTATTTTTTAGCGGATTTCTTCTTGGTGGTCGTGGCCGTGATGTACCGGTTCCCGGTTATCGGCAACCGCAAGCGCATGCGCGAAGATGTCGAAATTACCGCTCCTGCCCCCGCGCAGACCCCTATCCGCGATTTCAAGAAAGACCTCATGGAGCGCGACGAACTCTTCCAGATGATGGTGGACGTTTCTTCGAACGGTTTTTGGACGTTCGACGTCGTAACGGGCAAGGTTTACTGGTCCAAGCGCGCCATTAAGCTGCTGCAGGCCCAGGCGAGCCCCATTCAAGATTCTTTTGACCTGCTCAGGGAACGCATTGTCGAAAGCGACTGGCTCCGCTTTAAAGAAGAACTAAAGTTGGCACTCGAAACGGGCGAAAAATTCCACCTGATTGTTTCGCTGCTTGACAATTCCGCCGAAGCCGACAAGCTGGTAATCTCGGGCCACGTGCAGCTGAACGAAGACGGTCACCCCATTCGCATTGTGGGGTCCCTCGACGAAAATTCCGACAAACAGGCCCAGGAAAAGCAGAACTACTATTACGTGTACCAAGACGCGCTCACGGGTGTCTACAACCGCAAGTTCTTCTTGGAAAAACTCAAAGTCGATGTCGACATGGCCCTGCAGCGACCGGACTACCTGTTTGCCGTGGCGCTTTTGGATATCGACCGCTTTGGCGCGATCAATACCTCTTATTCCATTAACGTGGGCGACAACGTGCTGCGCGTAGTGGCCGACCGCATCAGGGCCCAGTGCCGCGTGGGCGACACCATTGCCCGCATTGGCCCCGACGTGTTTGCCATTGTGCTGCATGACATTCAAAAGAACGACGACAGCGACGTGAAGTCGATTGTGCGCCGCATTCACAGCGCCGTAAAGCAGCCGATCCAGCTCGATGGTCGCGAACTCTACATTGGCGTCTCGATGGCAGTGGCGCTGAACCGCGAAGTGGACTGCGTCGAAGATATCATGGCGAACGTGACGTCTAGCCTTCGCGAAATGAAGAAGAGCGTGAACCACGGCGGAATCCAGTTCTTTAGCGGCGGTATCCGCGAAAAGGCCATGCGCCTTTACAAGCTCGAATTCGACATTCGCAAGGCCATTCAGGCGCAAGAATTCGTGCTGTTCTACCAGCCCATTGTCGACATTACCGACGGCAACCGCATTGTGGCCTTTGAAGCCTTGGTGCGCTGGAACCAGTCCAAGAGCAAGTTTATTTCGCCGGCGGAATTTATTCCCATTGCCGAAGAAACCGGCTTGATCATTCCGCTCGGGGCGCAAATTTTGAAGATGGCGTGCCTGCAGACCAAAAAATGGGTTGACGCGGGCTTTACCGACATTCAGGTGGCGGTGAATTTTTCGGCCAAGCAGTTTGCGCTCGACAACATGATCGACGACATTAAGCAGGTGCTGCTGGAAACCCAGCTGAACCCCAAGAACCTCAAGCTCGAAATCACGGAATACACCGCCGTGTGCGAAGCCGAAAAGACCGTGCGCATCATGAAGGCGCTTTCGAGTATGGGTATCCAGATTTCGATCGACGACTTCGGTACGGGGTACAGCAGCCTTTCTTACCTAAAGCAGTTCCCCATCCATACGCTCAAGATGGACAAGTCGTTCATTGACCACGTGACCGACGACGAAGAAGACGCCTCGTTTGCCCGTATGGTGATCGGCATTGCAAAATCCATGAATCTGGACTTGATTGCCGAGGGTGTGGAATCCGAAAGCCAACTGCAGTTCTTGCGGGACGAAGGCTGCCGCCTGATTCAAGGGTTCTACTTTAGCAAGCCGCTCTCTGCCGAAAATGCCCGCGACTACCTGCAGGAACATTACGCGCCCGCCACGACCGCCGTGGCCGAAAAGCGCAAAGAAATCCCGATTATCGAAAGAGGCTACGTGGGGGAAAGCTATATCCCGTAACAACGGCGAGTGTTTTCGCGACAGGCCCTGTAGAGTTCTTCTACAGGGATTTGTTTTACCTGGGCGAGGGCTTGTGCAATGTAGGGAATGTAACCCGAATGGCAGGGCTTGCCGCGGTAGGGGACAGGTGCCATGTAGGGGGAGTCGGTCTCCAGGAGCATTTGGTCCAGGGGCACAAGGGCTGCCGCATCGCGTACGTTCTGCGCGTTCTTGAAGGTGACGATTCCCGTAAAGCCCACGAAAATACTTGCGCCGCGGTACTTGAGGTCTAGAAGCTGGCCGCAGAATTTGGGGCTGCCCGTAAAACAGTGTATGTGAATCTTGGCGCCGCGCAAGTCGGCGTTTCGCAGCACGGCCAGGGCGTCGTCATCGGCTTCGCGCAGGTGCAAAACCAGCGGCTTGCCCGATCTGAGCCCGAGTTCCAGATGGCGTTCGAACAGCTTGACCTGTTCGGCCTTGGTGTCGGCCCCGTAGTGGTAATCGAGCCCGAATTCGCCGCACGCCACGCACTTGGGGTGTTCTAGGTATTCCAGCAGGCGGGCTTCGTCTTCGGCGGTTTCGGTCAAGACATATTCCGGGTGAATGCCGTAGGCGGCGTACACGTTCGGGTATTTTTCGGAAATTTCTTTGGCGCGCTCAAAGTCTGCCGGGTCGCATGCCACATGGACAAACGCCTCGGGCAGCTGCACGTTTTTATCGGCGTCGTGGGGGAGCCTTGCAAGCAGCGCCTCAAAACTTTCCCCCGCATGCCCCTCATAAGAATCTATATGACAGTGTGTATCGATGAACATGGGTTAGTAGGAAGTAGACAGTAGGAAGTAGGCAGTAGGAAGTAGGCTGTGGTTAGTGATTAGGCGGTGTCATCCTGAGCTTAGGATTTGTCATCCTGAGCGAGTGTAACGAGTCGAAGGATCTAGTAAGTGACAGCGATTATTTCGTACGTTATCACTCCCTTGGGGGCTTGCACCTGCACCTGGTCGCCTTGCCTTTTGCCCATCAGGGCCTCGCCCACAGGCGACTTCATGCTGATTCGCCCCTGCAGCGGGTCAATCTCCTTTTCGCCTACAATGCTGTAGGTGCGTTCTCGCTTGGTCTTGATATCCTTCATCTTGACTGTGGCGCCAAAGCGTATGGTGCCGTCGTCGCTAGCTTGCGATTCCACCACCTGGGCGCCGTCTAGAATGCGGTCCAATTCGCGGAGTCTGCGGTCAATCTCGCGCACGCGCATGCGCCCGTACGTGTAGGCCGCGTTTTCGCTGCGGTCGCCCTCGGCCGCTGCCGCTTGCACCTGGTTGATCATGGCCGGCCGTTCCACGTACTTCAGGTGTTCCCATTCGGCCTTGAACTTTTCAAAGCCTTCTTTCGAGATTAAATGTTTCATTGCCCGCTAATGTAGAAAATATTCTCGTTTTTACAAAAGTTTTACAGAAATTTTGGCATCGGGATGCTGAAAAAAGCGTGTTAAGTAATAAGGGGGTGTGCCATAACTTAACCCGAAAGGAAAATACATGTCTGCAACCAATCAACCGACCAAAAATTACATCGTTAAAAACGAACGGGGCGAAGAATTCCTGCTGCCCAAATACGCGGCGACCTTCCGCATCTTGATGGACGACAAGGACACAATCCGCGATGTGCTCAACAGCTTGCTCCAGCTGGACCATGACCATGAAATTGTCGACCTTGAATACGAATTCGAGAAACCCATCGACATCTTTATGCCCGAAAATGACCCCGCACGTCTTGACGTCTGGGTGCATACTCGGGACAATCGGTATCTTAACATCGAGATGCAGAATAAAGTGCACTCGTTCTTTTTCGACTGTATGCAGCTTTACAATTCGTACCTCACGCTGCGCGGCAAGTACGAGTTCAACCGTTCAGACTATTTCATGGGCCTGCCGGAAGAGGAACGCCGGTACCGTTACTATGAACTTCCGGAAACGGTATCCATTTGGCTTTGCAACAATCCGGTACTCCGGTCAAAGGAAATTTATAAGGATGTGTGGTTAACATACAGTGAATACGAAGTCAAGTCGGGGAACGCTCTTCCCATTTTGCGGAAAAATAGGTATATTGTAGTAGACCTGCCCAACTTTTTGCAGTTGCGTAAAGGCGTGAAAACTCGCGAAGATTTCTGGCTCCGGCTCATTTCAAGAGGCCCGCTGCAGGTGCCCGAAACGGAAGACCCGATCTTTGCGAATGCACTTGACCGTCTGCGCGTAAGTCGCGTGAACCCTGAACTTTTGAAAGCACTGGAGGCAAACATGTTCGACCATCATGAATACGAAGCTCTCGAAGCCGAAGCCTTCTTGAAGGGCCAAGCGAACGGCGCTAAACATGAGCGCGAAAAGAATAATGCTGACAATGCTGTTCGCGACACCAAACGAGCCGACTACTTGCGTTCGCAGAACGTGCCAGAGAACGTGATTTCGGCGATGCTCGCGCTGAAGTAGCAAAATCCCCTTCCCCCGAAAACTTTTGTGCCCGGATCCGTTGGATTCGGGTGCTTTTTTATTTGCGGTAGGGGTGGGTGGTCGGGGAGCGGAGGCTGGGGGAGATTCCCTTTTTTACAAAAGTTTTACAAAAATTTTGGCATCGGGATGCTGAAAAAAGCGTGTTAATAAAGAGGGGTGAATCAGCTTCACTCCGAAATAAAATATCTTGACAATATCTAGATAGAAATATATATTATGGACATAAAGATTAGTGAACACGCAAAGCAGAGGATGGACGAGAGAGGCAAGTTTAGGTTGGTCTATAACGCTCTCACGGACACTTTAATTACGCTTTTTCCGAGGAGGTGATTATGACGAACAAGGAACTGGCTTTAGCTCTTGAGAAAGAGTATGAGGAAACAGGTGATAATGCGGGTACCGTTATGCCACCGGTATCCTCGATGGATGCGGCCGTGGCCATAGTCAAGAAGCGCAAGACCAAAGTCGGGACAAGTTTTGATCCGGGTGTCTTGGAGGCGTTCAAGGCGAAGGCGGAGCGCGTAGGCATTCCGTACCAGACGCTTCTCAATTCCGTGGTCAAGCGTTATACCGAAAGCAAACTGGACATCGAGGTTGCGTAGCGTTTTACGCAAAAAAGTAAGATTTCTGTGATAAAATAGGCTCAATTCACCCTGAGTTACGTAAAAAATACTTATATTTGCTCAGAATAAATTCACATTCCGGTCGGACTGGGCGCAGCGGTGGTCGCTAAGCGCCAGAAAGGCCGGGTAACACCGAAGGTTGCGGCGCGTATGAAGATTTCTTTTTCTCCTCCTGATATCACTGATTTGGAAATTGAAGAAGTCTGCGAAGCCTTGCGCTCTGGCTGGATTACTACGGGTCCGAGAACAAAGAAATTCGAAGCCGAAATTGCCAAGGTGTGCCATACCGACAAGGCAGTCTGTTTGAACTCTGCTACGGCGGCGCTTGAACTTATCCTCCGCATTTTGGGCATTGGCCCTGGCGACGAGGTAATCACCTCTGCCTACACGTACACTGCTTCGGCTAGCCCGGCAATCCATTGTGGAGCGACAGTTAAGTTCGTGGACACTGCCAAGGATTCCTTCGAAATGGACTACGACGCCCTCGAAAACGCCATTACCGAAAAGACCAAGGTGGTTATTCCGGTGGATATCGGCGGGGTGGTTTGCGATTACGACCGCATTTTTGAAATTGTTGAACGTAAAAAGGCCCTTTTCAAGCCGAACAACGACATTCAGAAGGGGTTTGGCCGCGTAATCGTGGTGGCCGACTGTGCTCACGCATTCGGTGCTAAGTGGCACGGCAAGGTGGCAGGCGAAATCGCCGACTTCTCTAGCTTCTCTTTCCATGCGGTAAAGAACCTTACCACGGCCGAAGGCGGTGCCGCTACGTGGCGCACCCGCGATTTTATCGATAACGAAGCCGTTTACAAGCAGTTCCAGTTGCTCTCTCTGCACGGACAGTCCAAGGACGCCCTCGCCAAGACGCAGCTCGGTGCCTGGGAATACGACATTGTTGCCCCCAACTACAAGTGCAACATGACCGACATCATGGCGGCCATTGGTCTCAAGCAGTTGGAACGCTATCCGGGACTTGTCGAACGCCGTCACCAGATTATCGAAAAGTACGATGCAGCACTCAAGCCGCTCGGAGTAAAGACCTTGCCGCACGCTACAAACGACAGTTATTCCAGCGGACATCTGTACCTCTCGCGCATTCCGGGAATCAACGCCGAACAGCGCCACGAAATCATCGTGAAAATGGCCGAACAGGGAATCGCGACCAACGTGCACTACAAGCCGCTCCCGATGATGACCGCCTACAAGAACTTGGGCTTTGATATCAAGGATTACCCGAATGCTTACGCCCAGTTCGCAAACGAGATTACGCTCCCGCTTCATACGCTGCTGACCGACGAACAGGTTGATTTTATTGTCGAAACCTATATTAGCATTTTGATGCCGGAAATCTAAAAGGTCTGGAGTGTCGCCTTGTTTCTTGAAAAATGGGACAACCTGCCTGCCGAAATGCGCTGCGACGAAGTTCGCAAGTATTACGACATTCTGGCAAAGCGCCGTGGCCAGCTGGCCTTGAAGCGAGGCTTTGACTTGGCTGTAGCCTTGATTCTGTTTGTGATTCTTGCGATTCCCATGGCTGTTATAGCTGTCATGATCAAGCTAGACAGCAAGGGCCCGGTTTGGTACCGCCAGGAACGCGTTACCACCAACGGCAAGCACTTTAGAATCCACAAGTTCCGCACCATGGTCAGCAATGCCGACAAAATCGGTTCTGCCGTGACCGTGGGGAACGATAGCCGAATCACGAGAGTAGGTGCGAAACTGCGTAGCCTTAGGCTTGATGAACTGCCGCAACTGTTCGATGTGCTCAATGGCGACATGAGCTTTGTGGGAACACGGCCCGAAGCTGTGAAGTATGTTGAAAAATACAAGCCGGAATACTATGCGACTCTCCTGATGCCTGCCGGAATTACCAGCGAAGCCAGCATCCGTTACAAGGACGAAGATAAGCTCTTGAACGCCGCCGATGACGTGGACAAGGTTTACATAGAAGACGTTTTGCCGGCAAAGATGAAGTGGAACCTGGAATCTGTAAAGCGGTTCAGTTTTTTGCGCGACGTGCTGACCATGCCGAGGACCGTGCTTGCCGTGCTGGGGAAGGAATATAGGTAGGACGGTATGGTAGAAGGTCTTGTCTCGATTATAATGCCCTCCTGGAATACCGCCAAGTTTATAGCGGCATCCATAGAATCTGTTATTGCCCAGACATATACCAACTGGGAACTGATTATCGTTGATGATTGCTCCACCGACAACACCGATGAAGTCGTGAAAAAGTTCACTGAGCCCGCCGAAGTGAACCAAACGTGTCATCCTGAGCGAAGCGTCAGCGAAGGCGGGGATCTCCTGTCCCAGAAAATTCGCTACTTCAAAAACGACCACAATATGGGTGCCGCTTTAACCCGCAACCGCGCCCTGCGCGAAGCAAAAGGTGAATGGATCGCCTTCCTTGATTCCGATGATTTGTGGACTCCGCTAAAATTGGTGAAACAACTCAGTTTTATGCGTGAGCATGGGTATGTTCTCTCTTACACGGAATACGAAAAGATTGACGAGGACGATAATCCCCTGAACATTTACGTGACCGGCCCGGAAGTCGTTAACAAGCGTAGAATGTACAACTACGACTATATTGGTCAACTCACTATGATGTACAGCGCCAAGCACTTTGGTCTGATTCAAATCAAGGACATCAAGAAGAATAACGACTACGCAATCCGCCTGCAACTTTACAAGAAACCGGGAACGGAAGCGCATTTGCTTAAGGAAAATCTGGCAAAATACAGGATCCGCAAGAAGAGTATTAGCCACGACAAACTGAGCAAAAAACTCCGCAGTCATTATGACCTGTTCCATCTATGCGATGAAAAGCCGGCACCGATTGCGCTTTGGTACGCTTGTTGGAATATGTGGTATGGGCTGTGGAAGAAGAAAAAGTTTGAAAAAAATACAATAAAGGATTAACGGTGGTAAGAATTCTACAGATTGTTGATAATATTTCATTAGCTTCGGGGGTATCTTCCGTTGTAATGAATATGTATAAAAACATCAATAGAGAAAAGATTCAATTCGATTTTCTTGTTTATTGTAAAACTGCCGTATCTTATGAAAATGAAATTCTTCAAATGGGAGGCCGGATTTTTTATGTCGGGAATCCCTTGTCGGTGCGCACTTTTTTTTCTGCACTGAACACAATAAAATCTTTTTTTAAAGAACATGCTAGTTGTTATCAAGCTGTTCATTTGCATTCTCCTACAACAGCTTTTTTTTCTTTACGATATGCACTTAAATATGGCATGAAAAACAGAATTGTTCATAGTCATTCAACAATGATGAGCCCAAATAGAATAAAAACTGTTGTAAATGATTTTTTGATATCCCGAATAAAAAAATACGCAAATATATATTGGGCTTGTTCAACGGAGGCTGCAATATTTTTATATGGAAGTGAATGGTTAACGTCTAATAAGTACACTATTATAAACAATGCTGTCAATTGCGATAAGTTTTGTTTTAATGATGAAAAAAGAAATCTTGTTCGCAGTCGACTAAATTGCTCTAATAAAATTGTTTTTTGCCATGTTTCAAATTATAGTCCCATAAAAAATGTTCTTTTCCTTGTTGATGTCATGGCGGAATGTATCAATTTGAATAACAATATAATTTGTTTGTTAATTGGAGATGGCCCTACTGCCCCATTGGCACTATCAAAAATTGAGGAATATGGATTAAAAGAGAATTTTAAGTTCATTGGAAAAACGAATGAAGTTAATGATTTCTTGTGCGCCTCTGATTGTCTTTTGTTACCGTCGTTGAAAGAAGGCTTGCCAGTTACTGTTGTAGAAGCTCAAGCATGTGGCTTGCCCTGTTTTATTAGTGATACTATTACTAAAGAAGTTCATGTTTGTGATGTAAAATATTTCTCTTTGAAAAAAAATGTTTGGCAAAATGCAATATCTTCTTTTGAACCATTAAATGATGATTTGCGAAATGTTCGGTCTCAGGCTTTTTCCGATTCTAAGTTTAGCATAAAAACAGAAATAAAGAAAATAGAGTCTTTGTATTTGGAGATGGTATGAAAAAAAATTATGGAATTGTAATGACATTTTACAGAATTGAAAGATGGCTCTATGTTCATAAATTGAAATTTATGGCTAACATCGTTTTTCGTCTAATTTACTTGATTTTCAACTGCTATATTCCGCCTTCTGTAAAAATTGGAAAAAATGTTGAGATTGCGCATGGGATAGGAATTGTTCTAAATATTAATTGTGAAATTGGGGATGATTGCATCATTTATCAGAATGTTACTATCGGTAACGGGGGGGGGGCGAATTGGAAACAAGTGTGTATTGGGGGCCGGAGCCGTTATTTTGGGGAATATTACAGTTGGTGATAATGCTAAAATCGGAGCGAATGCTGTGGTGCTAAAGGATGTTCCTGCAAATGCTACTGCAGTTGGTGTTCCTGCAAGAATAATTGTTCGATAAGATTTTATGCTTTTCTATTTGATTTTAATGAGCCTGTTTGCTTTTGCAAGTTTTTTTTCGCCACAATATAAGAAAGCTGTCTTGATTGTTTCAACAGCTTGTTTGGGCTCCTTAATGGCGTTCAAAGCTTTGACAATAGGGAATGATACGCCGAGTTACGTTTATTTTTTCAATCATTTTTCTGATGTATCAACTTTTTTTGATTATGAGTTAAGATTTGAATATGGCTTTCAATTTTTTTCAAAATTAATTTATTTAATTTTCCATGATGTTCAATTTCTTTTCGTTTTTACAGCGATAATTTGTATGTTTTCTTTGTCTAAAACTATATACAGATTTTCCGAGAATGTTGCATTCAGTTTTTTCTTGTTTATTTCTTTACGTTTCTTTTACTTCTATTTAAGCGGAATTAGACAAGCTATAGCTCTTTCATTGACATTTTTTGCCTTCAAATATTTAGTTAAAGCTAATTTGAGATTTTTTCTTTTTTTTGTTTTCCTAGCCTCATCTTTTCACTCATCTGCATTGGTGTTTATTTTTGCATGGCCTCTCTCTCGAATGCCCTTAAACAAACAAGGAATTCTAGCCTTGATTGGTTGTTTTTTTGTGTTTTATCTATTATTCGCAAATATAATACCATTTGTATTTCAGTTTCTCCCCGTCTATTATGGTCATTATGTTGGCTCTGAAGCTTTTAAATCGAATAATTTGGGTAACTTCGTAAGTTTGTTAATAAAGTTACTGGTTGTCGCATTTATAGTCCTTTCTGGTTATATAGAACAAATAAAAAAAGATTTTTTGAGCACCGAACAATATAAAATGAAAACTATTCTAGTCTATTTTACCATTTTTTCAGTGTGCTTGTCATTGATTTCAACTCGTGCATCATTATTAGATAGATTTGAATATTATTATTGGATTTTTGTGATTCTGTTGATTCCGTCGGTGATTGAATATATGGAGAAAAATAAAAAGTTGTTTTTTTACTATGTGTTTTTTATTGCTACTACAGCATACAATATGTTTCTTTTTGTTTATCGACCGGAATGGCATAAAATTGTTCCCTATCATTTTTTTTGGAATTAAATTATGGAAAATGATATTATTCCTAAGCAAATTCACTATTGCTGGTTCGGAAAAAATCCGTTATCCCCTTTAGCATTAAAATGTATAGATAGTTGGAAAAAATTTTTCCCTAATTATGAAATTATAAAATGGGATGAATCAAACTTTGATGTAGACGCATTTGAATATACTCGCGAAGCTTATCGTGCTCAAAAGATGGCTTTTGTTTCGGATGTTGCGCGGCTATTCATTTTGGCGCAACATGGTGGAATTTATTTTGATACAGATGTTGAGGTTGTTCGGCCTTTTGATGATATTCTTGAAAAAGGTGGATTCATGGGTATTGAAGCATATGATGGCGAAATTTGGGTGAATCCTGGTTTGGGATTCGGTTGCTCAAAAAATTCTAAAACGATAAACAACCTGTTTGAAATATACCGTCATCAAACATTTGATGAAACAAAAATGACAAACTGCAATATTGTTACCTTAACAACGGAATATCTAAAAAAGAATGGTTTAGAAAAAGAGAATGCGATTCAGTCTATTGATGATATAACGATATATCCAAAAGAATACTTTAATCCCTGTAATATGAACACGGGAAAAATTGATATTACAGAAGTGACAAGATCAATACACCATTACGCAGCTAGTTGGGCTGATAGAAGTAGCTTGATTAGGGACTGGGTATATAAAAAAATATATCAATTGTGTGGAAAACGAATTGCTCTTTTTTTGAGAAAAATATTTGGTCGTCGCTAACTTTCTTTTTTAGGGAAAAAATGAAGGAAAAAATCGGTTTAATTACATTCTATCAAAATAATTACGGCTCAATACTTCAGTGTTTTTCTACAAAAAGTTTATTAAGGACGTTAAACTATGATTGCGATGTTCTTTGTTTGAGCGAGTATCAAAGAAACGATATAATAATAAGATTGTGTAAATTCGTTAGACTTGTTGGAAAAATTCTACGTTATCCCTCATTTTGCATATCCTTAGCGAAGTCAAAGCTATATGGAAATTGTTTGACAACAAAATTGACAACAAGAACTATAGAAGAAATGAATAGCTTTGTTAAAAGCTATCTTAAGCCTGTTGAAATTTCTAATAAAGTTTTAAAAAAAGATGGCGAAAAACGATATAATCTATTTATCGCAGGAAGCGATCAAATTTGGAATTTAAGTTCCCTTTTTTATTCTTTTTATTTTTTAACGTTTGCTCCACGAGAAAAGCGAATATCTTTCGCTGTTAGTTTTGGTATTTCCCAAATACCTAAGTATAACCAAAAGGAACTGCAAAAAGTATTAAATGAATACAATTACATTTCTGTACGTGAAGAGACGGGAGTAGAGATAGTCAAGAAGTATTCCAATACCAAAGTCTGTCGAATTGCTGACCCAACTTTTATTTACAATGCCGATGAATGGCGTGATTTTGCAAAAGATGCCGTTATTCCTTCTCAAAAATACATCTTGGTTCATTTCTTGAATGAGCCAAATGAAATCGCCTTAGAATCTATGGCTTGGCTTTCAAAACAATTGAATTTAGATGTGATTGCTCTTGGTTATAAATACGATGTTTTCGATAAATTGAAAAGATTTACTTTTATGGATGGAGGACCATGGGAATATGTTTCCATGATTGACCATGCCGAATTTGTATTGACAGACTCTTTCCATTCGTCATTATTTTCCATAAATTTCAACAAGCGCTTCTTTGTTTTTCATCGTGATTATTCAGTGTCAAAGCAAACTAGTCGAATTAGTGATTTGTTAAAACGATTTGGTATGGATAATCGTTTGATTGAAAATGTTGATATATTAAAGAATATCTATTTGGAATATCTGCCTGAAGAAACGAGTGTGGTGTTGAAAAAAGAACGCGCTACTATCCGTGATTATATCCAAAAATCTATTTCAGGTCAAATTCCTCAGTGTTTTTTACAAGGAGAAAATGATGCAACCTAAAGTATCCCTTATCGTTGCTATATACAAGTCTGAGAAATTTCTGGACAAACTCATAACATCTATCATAAATCAGACTTACAAGAATATTGAAGTCATCCTTGTTGATGACGGCTCTCCTGATAATAGTGGTGTTATTTGCGATAAGTATGTCGATCAAGACAATAGAATTCAGGTCATTCATAAAAAGAATGGTGGGGCTTGTGAAGCTCGAAATGTAGGCATGGATGCGGCTACCGGCGATTATATTTGCATCATTGATGGCGATGATTGGCTTGAATTAGATTATGTTGAATATTTAATGCGCCTAATCCAAGAAACAGATTCTGACATGGCAATGTCAGATAAAATTTTTACAACTAGAGATAGAATTCAGATTGAAACAGATGAAATTGAAACTTGGTCTGCTGAAAAAGCCGCTTGTGCAATCATCTACCCTCGAATACCGATTGGTCCATGGAATAAAATTTATAGTTCAAAATTGTTGAAAGAGAATAACATCTCTTTTTGTACAAAATGGTCTGGTGAAGGCTTGTATTTTAGCGTAATGGCAGCGCAATATGCAAATCATGTAGGGGTTGGTCACAGGAAGGTGTATAACTATCGATTGAACAATACACAATCTGGGTTGACTCATTATAATTTACAAATGGCTACGAATGCTTTAGAAAATATTAAACTGATAAAAAAACAATTGCATATAAATACTAAACGGCTGCAAAATGCGTGTGATTGGCACATTTGGAAAAACTATGGTTTTGTACTTCGTTTAATTATTGCAACGCATTCAGAAATAGAAAATCATGATATTTATAAAGAAAGCATAAAAAATATTCGCAAAAGGTTACCCAAAGTGTTGTTGTGTAGCGAATGGGATTTTGGAGGAGGCTTAAGAGGAAAACTCAGCATGCTTCTATTCGCGCTATTTCCTGTTATTCGCTCAAAACGTCAATTAGAAAACGCTGCAAAGGCATTGGCAAATGATATAATGGAATAGTCTTAATAAAATCTTTATTCTAAATTAGATTGGATTATAGATAATGAAGGAAGCGAAATATCTTGCAAAGAATATTGGCTTGCTAACATTAAGTCAGTTTGGCACAAAACTGCTTAGTTTTTTTCTTGTTCCTCTATATACGAATGTTTTGTCAACAGAGGAATATGGTACATATGATTTCTTCAATACAACGGTATTGTTGCTGATCCCTTTATTAACGCTCAATATATGTGACGCAACTTTACGCTTTTCTTTAGATAAAGAATCGGATAGCAGGGATGTATTTTCAATAAGCATAAAGTTTTTTGTTATTAGCGTTTTGGCTATCGTTTTTTTATCATTCATAAATAAATTAATGAATCTATTTCCAATATTTAATCAATATTTGTATTGTTTTATACTAATGTATTTTAGTTCTGCAATAACAGGAATATTGAATAATTATGCTAGAGGCATAGATAAAGTAAGAACTGTTGCTGTATCGGGAGTTTTAGGCTCTGCAACCATGTTAGTGCTTAATGTTTTATTTTTACTTCCTCTGCATATGGGACTTAAAGGATACTTTGCGGCCAATATTATCGGGTTACTCGTCCAATTCTTGTATATAACTTTTTCCATAAAAGCATGGAAATTGTTTAAATGGGTTGGCATGAAAAACAAAATGCTAACCAGTAATATGTTGTCTTTTTCTGTCCCACTAATAATAAATAATATTTCGTGGTGGGTCAATAACGCTTCGAATCGTTATGTGATTATTTGGCTTTGCGGCATGTCTGCTAATGGTATATTCTCAGTAAGCTATAAAATTCCTTCCATTCTTATGATCTTTCAAGGCATTTTCTCTCAGGCTTGGACTCTATCTGCTGTAAAAGATTTTGATCCTGAAGATAAAAATGGGTTCTTTTCAAAAATGTACAATTCGTACAATGTGTGTATGACTATTATCTGTTCGTTAATCATTATTTTCTCAAAATACATTGCCAGACTTTTATATGCACAGGAATTTTATACTGCTTGGAAATATTCGCCTTTATTGTTGATTGCTGTTGTATTCGGGGCGCTTTCTGGTTATATAGGAGGAATTTATTCAGCTGTAAAAGATTCCAAGGCTTTTGCGAAATCAACACTATATTCAGCAATAATTAACATTATTCTTAATATTGTTCTAGTTAAAACAATTGGAATAATGGGTGCGGCGATGGCTTTAGTTGTGGCTTATGCTTTCGTTTGGGCGTTCAGGGTAATAACAGTAAAAAAATATATTAGACTTGAATTGAATTTGGGACGAGATGTTTTATGCTATTTCGTATTGCTTTTGCAAACGATTTTGCTGTTATCTGTGGAAACTAATGTTGTATATTTGTATGAATCCATTTTATTCTTTATACTTGTATTATTGTTCAAGAATTCTTTGTGTGAAATAAAAGATAAGTTATTTAGCTTTGCAAAGAAAAAACGTGAATAATAGTGTTTAACAATCTCATGGAGATATAATATGAGCAAGATATACCAACTGCTAAGAAAAGTATTTCTGTTGGCAAAAGAAACCAAAACTATTCCAATAAATCATTATGTAAAACATGGTGAAGAACTAAAGGATAAGGTTGCTTTAATAACTGGTGCTACTGGAGGCATTGGCCTTGCAATCGCGAATAAGTATGTAGAAGCAGGATGTAAAGTTATTTTGGCTGCTACAAATAAGACTAAATTAGACAATGCTCTAAGCAAATTTCCAACAGGTATGGCTTCCTCTATTGGCTTTGATTATTCGAAGCCCAATGAATTTGAAGAAAAAATACAAGAAGCTATAAGTAAATTTGGGAAAATAGACATCTTTGTAAGTTGTGTCGGAATTCATGTAGATAGAGATGGTTTGAGTTTTCTGAATTCAACCATTGAAGAATATGATTCAATAATGAATACTAATTTAAGAGGAACTTACTTTGCTTGTCAAACCGTAGCAAAATATATGATAAAAGAGGGAATTAAAGGTCATATTTTATTGATATCTTCACAATCGGCATTGGAACCGTCCTGGTCACCATATAGACTATCAAAGTTGGGGGTTTCGGGGCTAGTCAAAGGATTTGCTCAGGCGTTGATTCATCATGGCATCGTTGTCAATGGAATTGGCCCGGGGCCAACGGCGACAAAGATGCAAAAGAGTTATCAGGACGACAATATCTGTACTCAATTAAATCCGATAGGTAGATTTACAATGCCTGATGAAGTTGCTGAATTTGCCCTTATGTTGGCAAGCGATATAGGAAATACAATTGTTGGCGATGTGTTGTATATGTCTGGTGGACGAGGTCTTATTGAAATCCGTTAATTGCTGAATCGTTTGGTTTAATCGGCCTCTTTTATACAGATTTTCAGCGAAATAGGTTAGATTAAACATATGAATTAGAAACATCCTTAAATCGCTATACCCCGAAGATTAAGTTTATGGAAAAAACGAGAGAATCAAATTTTGAACTTTTGAGAATTGTATCAATGTTTTTGATAATATGGCATCATTTGTGCCGACACGGCATTTTCTTTGCTCCAAATGTCGCGATGGATTTTAATACAATTATTGGAAAAGGATTTCTCATTTGGTCGGGAAACCTTGGAAATTATTTGTTTATATTTGTTTCTGGTTATTTTATCTCAAATTCAATTTTTAATTACAAAAAAATGTTTAAGTTGTGGTTGCAAATTTTTTCTACCTCGGCTATAATTGGGCTGATTCTCTATGTGTTTAAGATACAACTTGTGACTGCTGATGTGGATTTCTTTGGTTTTTACAATTCAATAGATAAAATTGGAATTTTGGGGAGGGCGTTCACATCAAGGGATTTGATAAAATCTTTTTTGCCGACCCTATTGGGAAACAATTGGTTTGCTTCATCATATCTAGTTTTTTTCATGTTTACACCGTTTTTAAATGAATCATTGAAGTTCCTTGATAGGAAAAAATTCAGAAATTTAATAATTCTTTTAACTTTTTGGGGAACAATTGTATGCATGTTTCCAGGACAAGGAATATTCCAAAAGAATAATTTATTCTATTTTATTCATGGATATTATATTGCAAATTATATAAGAATCTATGATCCTATTTTTTTGAAGAATCAAAAAAGAAATCTTGGACTTGTTTTGGCGATTTCGTCAATATTTGTTGTTTGGATAGTTCTTGTGTTAAAATACCGGGATGTATTCCCCTTTATAAATTCACATTTTGGAGATGTGTTCTGCTATCCTTTTGCATTGGCAAAATTTCCGGCGCTTTTAAATGCTGTTTTCTTGTTTGCTTTTTTCAAAAATTTAAGAATTCGATATAGTAAGTTAATAAATCTTGTTGCAGGAACAACCTTTGGCGTCTATCTCATTCATGAGAATTTATTTTTCAATAAAATTTTATGGCACCGAATCTTCAAAATGGATGACTTTCTTGCATCAAATTTATTGTTGCCGTATATGATATTTGCGGTAATATCGACATTTGTTGTATGCAGCATAATAGATTTGATTAGGAAAAAAATTATTGAACAACCAATACTTGCTTTAGTTGATAAAAAATTGAAACAACCTTGATTACGTTACCTACGCAGAAATGGTAAATTTGTTCGCGATTTTGCCGAGAGCGAACGCGGGGCGTTGATTTATTATGCGGATTCACTTGCGGGAGTATCTCCTATACGCCACTTTGGCATTGCAGTTTCTCCTGTAGTGTAAGCTTCCCCATAATTGTCAGCTACCCATTTTTAGGACCGGTTTAAAGTATACAAAATCACCCAGTTCTTGCCAACCGATATTCCATTGGAGCGAGGTTGTTTAAGGCGTCATGGGGTCTTTCGTTGTTGTAGTAGTCCATCCATTTTTCGGTAACTTCCCTTACATCGTCTAGAGTCCTGAAAATATATGCGTCCAGAACAGCCCTGCGATACGACCCGTTGAACCGTTCGATATAGCTGTTTTGAGTTGGGCGTCCTGGCTGCGTGTACAAGATCTTGATCCCGTTACCCTCGCACCATTCCTGGAACTCATGCGAGATGAATTCAGGACCGTTGTCGCAGCGAATGTTGTTCGGTTTACCCTTCTCCCAAATGATTTCCTCCATGAAGCGAATCAGGCGAGATGCCGGTATGGAGTGCGCCGCTTTTTGAGCGACGGCAACTCTATCGCTGTCATCGATGATGTTCAGTACGCGGAACTTGCGGTTGCTTTGCAAGACATCCGTCACGAAATCCATAGACTAGGTTACGTTTTCCTGCTCCGGAGTCACGAGCGGATTCTTGACTCGGGCAGGCAAGCGCTTGCGCAACGGCTTGCGCTTGTTGAAGTGAATCGCCTCGTAGACACGGTGGACCTTCTTGTGGTTCCACGGATGCCCATCCTTGCGAATCAGCCTGAATATTTTCCAGAAGCCCTCGTTGGTGACCTCGGCCTTCTGCCGGATCGCGGCCTCGACCTCGGAATCATCCTTGGTTGATTCGTAGTAGAAGAACGACTTGTGGATGCCCATCAATTTGCACGCCCGAGTAATGCTGATATCGTATTCCTCTGCTATTTCGCCCGCAATTTCTGATTATTCCGGAGCGGCGGAGCCGCCAGTCCGGAGAAGTGAGAGCCACTAGTCCGGCCTGACGGAGCCACCTGTTTTTTGCCCTACTGGGCTTC